>CAYGMD010000023.1:37100-39985 GCA_964350785.1 uncultured Acidobacterium sp.
GGTGCATTCGGCGCGGCGGCCGCTTCCGGGGTCCCGCTGGTCACGGCCGCGGATGAGCGATTGTCCTCTTGGGCGCACCCGGCGACCAGGACCGCAAGCGACAGGATGAACGACGCGCTCTTCAAAATGGTCATGACGTCGCCATTCACTACAAGGGCTATGCCAGCGGCCCGGCCACAATTACAGGTGCACCCAGGCTCAGCCACACCGCAGCACATGGGCCTCAGGCCCACCCCTGCCGTAGTGTGGGTTGTCCAATGCCCAATCTAACGCGCCTGCTACCCAGCAATCCCGGTTCGGATTCTGCATCGTAGCCCCTGCGCAGAACCGCCTTGGCGTAGCAATTTTGGTCGCGACGGTCGCAATCTGAGGATGCCGGGACGTCCCGGCCACGGCCCCCGGAGGTTGTGATCCGTCCTGATGGGGCGCAAGACCTGGGAGGGCGCCGCCGGCAGCGGCGGCGGCGGGGCCATGAAGGGCATCAAGAGCTACGTGTTCTCGCGGACCCTGACCACCGTGCCCGGCACGGGCGTGGAGCTGGTGATGACCTATGCGGTGAAGCACTAAGTCGCGAGCGATACCTGCGGCGCCGGCGACGGCCTCACGCTCATGCGATAGCCCATCCAGGTCAGCAACAGGCCGGCCAGTTCGGTCACGTACAGCACCTCGACGTAGCCCATGCGGGTGGCCGTGCCGCCGATGCCGGGCAGGATCGCGCCGGTCGCGATCAGGACGTTGGCGTAGACGCGGTGGCGCGTCGACGGATCGGTGCTGTAGCGCAGCGCCGACAGGATGGCGCCGCCGATCAGGAACACGACGGCGTAGAGGTTGACGACGGGGCTGAAGGCGCGCACCCACTGCCACTGCAGCACGCGCCCGGTGAGCCGGTGCGCCTCGACCTGCGAGTAGTCGATGGGCGACAGCACCACGAACACCGATGCGAGGATGACGTAGGCAATCAGCAGCGTCGTCAGGGCGTGGGCCGTCCGCCGCCCCAGCAGCAGGTAGACGGTGCCCTGGGCGAGCGGGGCGCCGCCCAGCAGCGCCCCCGAGATGTACCACGCGCGGAAGGTCGGCTCGTTCCAGCCCACCAGCGTGGTGGTCGCTTCGGTGAAGGTGCCCACGCCGTAGGTCGCGATCCCGATCGCCCACCACAGCAAGTGCAGGCGTTCGGGATGCTCCCGGTAACGGCGGAAGATCTCGAGGGCAAACGGCACCGCGAGAATGGTGGTGACGACCGGCACGTAGTGCACGAGCGAGGCGGAGTTGCCCATTAGAATGCCCCCACGTTGAGGCCGATGGTGAAGCTGCGGCCGCGCGCCGGCGCGAACTGGAACTGCTCGCGATAGTAAGTATCGGTCAGGTTCTCGACCGCGAACACCAGGCTGGCGCGGTCACGGCCGCGGCCCAGGTTGACGCCAAAGCCCGCGCGCTGGATGGTGAAGCCGTCGAGCGACAGCAGGTCCTGGGCAATCAGGAACGGCGAGTTGAGCAGCGTCTCGGCCACGCGCTTGACCTCGGCCTGGCTGCGCACGCCGTACTCCGTCCAGAAGCGGCCGCTCGAGGTGGTGAAGCGCGCGTTGACGATGAGCTTCGCGGGCGTGATGTTGTCGAAGGGGGTGCCCGCGAGCGAGCTGTTGTCGAGCGGGTTGACGCCCGCGGTGATGGTGCCGTGCGTGAACGCCGCGGCCCCGGTCAGCGTCAGCACGCCGGGCCGGAAGGTCAGCGGCGCCGCCGCCGACAACTCGACGCCGGTAATGCGCACGTCGCCGTAGTTGGTCGCCTGCGCCAGCGCGCCCGCCGCGTTGACGGCCACGACCAGGTCCTGGGCAATGAAGTTCTGGTACTGATTGAGGAAGTAGTACGCCCCGCCCGAGACGTCGCCGGCCCGGAACTTCATGCCGACGTCGAAGTTGTTGCCGGTCTCGGGCTTCACCAGCACGTTGGGCACGAGGCTACCCGTGGTCGCGGGGCCGGCGAACAACATCTCCTCGAGATTCGGGTGGCGGTAGCTGCGGCCAAAGCGGATGAACGGGTTGATCGCGCCATCGGGATTCGAGACCAGGCCGATGTCGCCCGTCAGGGCCTTGCGCGAATAGGTGGCGCCGTTCGGGTCGGGCAGCGTCGCCGGATCGATGGACGGCTTCGCGTTGCCGACCACGCTGCTGACGTCATAGCCCGGCGTGGCCTCGGTCACCACGGTGTAGAAGTCGCCGCGCAGGCCGGCCACGACCGACAGCGACGGCTTCACCCGCCACTCGTCCTGGGCGAAGATGGCGATGTCGCGCAGGCTCGCGTCGGGCACGCGCACGGGGTGCGCGATCGATGCGGGACCGAGCGCCACCGGCGACGGCAGCACCACGGGCGACGGCCCCCTGGCCCCCAGCGCCACCCGGCCGACCAGCGACATGGTCGTGGCCGTGGTGCGCTGGTCGCTGCTGCGGTCGCGGTAGAAGGTGGCGCCGGCGGTCAGCAGGTGGTTGGTCGCCGGCACGAACACGGCGTGCAGGTCGACGCCCGGCGTCCACACCCGCTGCTCGGTGTCCGACATGATGTCGAGGCGCATCACGTTGATCGGGAAGAACGACGCCGCGGTCGGCGCCGGGAACTGCACCGGCAGCGTCGTCCGCAGCAGGCGCTCGGTGCGCTGGTAGTGCGCGGTCAGCGAAAGGTTGGCCAGCCAGGGCGTGACTGCCTGGGCCTCGTATCGCGCCGAGATCCTGTCGAGGTTGCTCTTGGGGAGCGACGTATCGTTGAAGAAGTACGGCTGCTCGAAGTCCGGGAAGCCGACGTCCTGCATGCGGCGGTTCTGATAGCGGACCCGAAGGGAACGGCGCTCGCCGAGCTTCACGGCGCGTGCGTCGACGCGCGGACGCGCTCGATCA
>CAYGMD010000024.1:0-39259 GCA_964350785.1 uncultured Acidobacterium sp.
GCAACAGATCGCTGGAAGCGAAGTCGTCGATGGCCTGGGTCGCCAGCAGCATCGCGGCGTTGCGTTTGCGCCACGTCTTGAGCGCCTCCTGCACATAGGCGCGCAGCCGATCGTGTTGAATGAACCGCCACGCTTCGTCCATCACGCACAGCTTCACGCGGCCGGCGTCTCCGGGTTCGTGGAGCCGGGCCGTCACTCGATGCAACACGTAGAAGAGGAGCGGCTCGAGTAGGTCCGGATACGCGCGCATCGTTTCGAAGTCAAAGACCTGGAACGGCTGAACGCTCAGGGTGTCGTCGATATGGTCGAAGACGCTCGCGTAGCGACCATCGCCAATCCACTTGCTCAGGCGGCCGGCAAGGGCGCGCGGCAGCATGTTCGCCAGCGTGAACAGCCGCCGCTGATCGGGTTCGAGGACGTACAGGTTCTCGACGGCCTCGTAGAGTTCCCGGTCCTCCGCGTCACTCAGGCGATATGAGTCGGTGCCTTCCAGGAGCACACGCGTGAAGGCGTGCAGAAAGTGCAGATTCTCTGGTGTGGGTTCCAGCGTAAACGGATTGATCGTGACGTCCTGACGAAGCCCCAGCTCCAGATAGCTGCCGCCGAGCAGCGTGGCCAGACGTCGATAGCTGTGACCCAGATCGAAGATGACTGTTAGCGGCTCGTACTTCTGAGCGTGGGTGATGAGGAAATTCAACAGGAAGCTCTTGCCGCTGCCAGTGGCGCCAAGCACCAGCGTGTGCCCAACGTCATCGACGTGCAGGTTGAAGTGGTAGGGCGTCTGGTGCCGAGTCTCGAAGATCGCGAGCGCTTCGCGCTCAAGATGCGGACTGATCCTGTTCCCGCGATCGAGCGTGAACAGGAAGCTCAGGTCCGCGTAGTTCGTTTCGAGCAGCGCCAGACGCCGCAGGTTGTGGGCGTTGTTGCCGGGCACGGTGCTCAGCCAGGCATTTAGCAAGTTGTACGTCTCTTCAACCAGGGTGCCGTCGTGCGCGGCCATCACTTTGATGGCCTCCGCACTCGCACGGCTGACCGTCCGCGCGTCCCGGTCGAACAGGACGAGGGTCAACGAGCACTCGCCGAAGAAGTGGCCGTTGACTTCCAGCTCCGTCAGCGCGTCTCCGAGCTGACGGACGGTGGCGCTGGCGCTCTCATCGACCAGCATCTCCTCGGGCCGCGTGTCCGGCGACACGTAGTTGACGAGGGACACGCGCCGGTTGAAGAAGTGACGGCGACGCGTCTGTAAATCCCGCCGGACGCGGTCGTTTGCGATGCGGCTCCATTCCAGGCACGCGATGAACTCTCCCGGCACGGTGTAGAGGTCTTCGAGGATGTGCGCAAACGTTCCAGCCGGCGGCTCCTTCATCGTGAGCGCCTTGACATGGAACCCGTCGAGGTCCAAATGATCGCGGTGACACTCGATCGGTGAATCGGCCATGAAGTAGTCCACGTGCGCATTGCCGGGCAGGGGCGTCCCTGCGGCCTTGTGCGGCTCGTAGTTCACGAGACTGCGGAGGAACCGGTACGCGTCGGCCGTTGACAACCGGCTCGGGTGAACGCTGTCCGCGAGCTGGACTTGGAAGGCGGAGGCCTTTTGCTCGAACTGGGCGATGGCGCGATCCAGCTCCACTTCAAGCAGGGACAGGGTCTCCTGGTGTGACAGCCATTCCCGAATCGCCCGTCGTGGGTCTCGCCATACGTCGCGAAGCCGCGTACTCGCGCTTCCATGCGCTCGCAGGCCTTCGTGCAGAATGACGAGGTGCAGCTCCAGCTCGTACAACTCGCTCTGTCGACCGTTCAAGTACGCGGCCCGGCGCCGCACAGCCTCGTCGACGACGCGGTGGCGGCATGAGGCCGAGACAATCGGATCGATTCGACGCTTAGAGAGATATTGGTAGACCCTGCAGGACTCGTCGAGCTGCCTGAGAGCGGCCTCGAACCGGTGCACAACGTCGCGGCGTTGCGCCTGGTCGAGGCACTCGTAGTCGACACCTGCGAGCCGATAGACAACACCGAGATGCCCGGCCTTCGTGAGGAACGTACCGTTGTCCACGAAGGCCCATGGCGCGAGAAGGCTGTTCAGGCTGCCGGCGTCGTGGTGGTCGCGCAGAATGCGGCTGATTTTCAGCACGATCGCACCTCCGCGCAGAAGGGTGTGTGTTTGCTCGGATCGTAGCGTCGCCTGGATTGAGATGAGGACAGCAGGATGCGCAGCATTTGCGGGTCGCGTTTGGTGGACCACAACGCGAACGCGTAGAGGACGCCGAACATGAGTAACCCGGCGACGAAGGAGTAGAAGAGATTGAAGGTGCCCGCGCCCATGAGCAGCGCCATGAAGAACAGGCGGCGATTCACGCCGCAGACCGTCAGCGGACGGTGGAGGGCTTTGTAGACAGGTCGGCGCTCGGGTTGCATGCGCGACACCATGACGGACTCCTCAGAACAGCCAGGTCAGAAACTGACCGGCAAACAGCGCGAGGCCGCCGCCGAAAACGATCCCGCTGACTTGTCGTTTTGCTCCGCCTTCTCCGAACATGAACATGAGCCCGCCGATCACGATCGAGACGAGCGCGAGCGACCGCGCGAGCGGCCCGGTGAACGTCGCTTCGAGGTTCAACGCGGCGCGCTCCCAAGGACTCTGCGCCTGAAGCGCGATCGGCAGAACAACGGTGAGCACTATGGCGAGAGCAAACGGTAGCGATCGAGCAATGCGGATTCGATGAATCAGGGACGCCATGTCCAACCTCCATGCACGCTGCCACTGGTCTCGTATGTGGCGTCGTTCTCATGAACGCGCGCACTCGACACCAGTGCAATTCCTGTGACCGAAGTTGGTGTCCTCTTGTCGGAAGGACCAGCGTCGCGATGTGCGATGACTTTCAGGCGGGAATCGTTCGCGGACGTACTCGTCGTGGCGCCAGATTATCAGGCGGTGGTGGAGTTGGATCAGCGATTCATTTTGAGAGGGTCGGTCATTCTGAATGGGAGTGTTCGCAAGATGGGAAGCGTTGAAACGCCGAACAGCGCCGAGCATCTGCGATCCCTAGCCGATCGAGTGGGATGTTGCGTATGGCATGCGGCCTGCGATCTGGAGGGCCATGCGGAACGTAGCCGTCGCGATGACCGTGGACCCGACGGACACTCTCCTGACCGTTGACGAAGTCGCGAAGCGGCTCAAGGTCAACGCCGAGACGGTCCGTCGACTCTTCATCAACGAGCCAGGAGTGATCGTCCTGGGATTCCCGCGAAAGGGAAAGCGGATTTATCGAACTCTTCGCGTTCCTGAACATGTGTACGAACGCGTATTGAATCGAATGATGAAAGTGGCGTAATTGCCAGACACGCGAAGCAAATCGGCCTCGTTCTGCATGTGACTCAACGCACAACAGCGAGCTAAACTCGTCGGATGCTTGAGGCGTACTGCGACGAAAGCCAAGCCGATATGCTCGGCAAGCCGTTGCTCTGCCTCGCGGCGTACCTGGCCCCTGATGAGCGCTGGCATGCGTTCAGCGATGAGTGGCGCAGGGAGATTCTCGAGCCATTCTCCATCCCATACCTCCACGCTGTAGAGTTCCGGAATCTAAGGACCTCCCTATATCGACATCTCGACGTGGTTTCTCGAAGGAGGTTGCTCGGCCAGGCGTGCGCGATCGTCACCGCACACGTCGACGCCGGATTCGTGACGTACCTGCGTCCGGACGACCTAAAGGCACTTACGACGCCGGTCGAGCGCAGTCGCTGGGGCGGAGCCTACGGCATCTGCGTTGAGCTGTTGCTTTCGATGATGTCGAATCACTTGGGGCGGCCGGATCGCGTCAATATTTATCTCGAGGCGGGACACGCCAATACTGCGGCGGCACTGCAGAAGATCGCGAACTTCCGGTCCGATACCGAGCCCGTCGAATGGCCAGAAGTCGCTGAGGGCCAGTTCACCAACGATGTTTCCCGCGAAGAGAGCCGGATGCGCGTCTCAGCGATGCGCATCGGGACCTATGGCAGTGTCCTGAAGGCGGCTTCCCCTCCGAGTCAGGCAGCAGACCTCTTCGCTTACCTCACGGCTACCAGTTTGAGAAACGACGACGATCCCGTCTACTCGGGGTCGTTGGATCAACTGTTGACGAGGAAGCCGCACGTCCTGTCTCCGTGGGGGCCGGCGGCCCTTGCGGAACTTGTTCAATCACTCAGGACGGTTGAACGCGAGTGGAGCGGGGACCGTCAAGGCTTCTACCAGATGCGCAAGGTCCTGCATGAGCACGGCTTTCGGTCTCACGCTTTGCCTTGGGGTGTGGTTGTGGACAAGGGACCTCAGGATCAGATGGCGGCAGAAATGAAGGCACAAGTAGAGGCAATCAGGAGAAAGGTCTCGGACCCCTCTCGATAATGATGCGCTCACTCTGCTGAAGCGTGCGAGGAACTCGTATGGCGATAGTTGATGGTCGACTCTATTTTGCGCCGGGACTCCTGATGAAGGACCTCGATTTAGACAGCAGCGAGTCGCTGGTCTGGGCGTTTGAGCAACGAATCAAAGGCATGTTTCTTTCACCGATCCGTGCGCTTGAGCACCGAGCCGAGGTCGAAGAGGGTGCGTTGTTTGGTGGGGCGCTGCTGGTTGCAGCACTTATCGAATCCGTCGCGCGCGTTGAGACCGGTTCGGATGCGCAGGGAACACTCATCAAGCAGTGGCTCGAAGCGCACATCGACGCGTTTCGAGGCACGGTTGTCGTTGGTCCAGGACGCAGCGGTAAGCCGGAGACGAAGACTGTGGCTGACGTGTTCGAGTACCGATTTCGCAACGGTCTTGCTCATGAAGGCTACGTAGCAAGTCTCGGCCGCCTCTCGCGTTCGATAAACGGCCCAGTGGAGGTCTCCGCCGACATCGTGATCGTCAATCCATTCTGCCTGGCAGATACCGTTGAACGGTGGGTCGACACCTTTATCGAGGATCTTCGAGCGGGTCGACGCGACATCCGGCGGTTTGCCTATCAGATTGCCCAGCAGTTTCAGAAGGAAGTCGAACGAGCAAGGGCCGAAGTAAATCAGTAGACCGTGCAAAGGCCCTTCCTCGACGAGGAGCATCTCGTCGACGAATTTCGCGTTCGAACCTCATCCGGTTGATCTAGCATCTCGGCAATGGCCTGCGGAAAGCCACCTGACCCCGATTCGAGAACGGCGCCAAGCCCGTTCGACCACCCGAGCGTCGGGCCTGTTACCTCGTTGCTGAAGGACGCGGAATACGTGATCAGCACGCAACCGCCCGGCGCCGCGGTCGACGCTGCACTCGCTCGGGCCGAACGAATGCTTGAGTACGCTCGTCGCGACGGCGTGAAGGGGCAAGCGCTCCAAAAGCTGGAGGGCCGCTTGGAGCACCTCAAGGGGTTTGCTCAAACACGGATGCGAGACAACGTGTACCAATCCGCCACGCCTCGTGACATCGGAGAGAAGCCAACGTCACCTGAATGGGCCGCCAAACATTTCTGGGAGGGATCCGCGAAGCGGAATGCTCCCACGGTCATCAAGGCTCTCGAAACCAAAGACCCTAATGACCACTGGCGAGCGACGGAGTTCAAGAAGACGCTGATGGAGTTGGTCGAGCAGAACGCAAGAATTCCGGACAAGTACCGAGAGCAACTTCCTCGCGATGTGGCGCGAGTGCTCCGCCAGTGTCCTGATGCGGCGGGGTTAGTCAAAGCGATGACGCTGCGCGGGCAAGGCCGCCCGATCGGCTCTCGGTCGAAACTCGGGAGCGATTCAAACACCGCGCTCGGCAGCGCTTATGAACTAATGGGAACGGCTGCACTCATTGGAAAGGTAAGTACGCCCGTCAATGGCGGACCGAAGCTTTGCATTGAGGTGCTGGACAAGGTCACGTTTGGCCCCAAGTCGACCCTTAACAGAGAAATGAATCGACTGGGCGTGATCGAATTGCCGACGCGACGGACCGTCGAGTGCGACATTCGGATCGGTCGCGGTGATCTCCTTAGCGGATATCGTGAGATCGGCGTGGACTTCAAGCATACGAAGGACGGGGTGAGATATGCGAGCGAGGACCTCAAAAGCCAAGTAAAGGGCGTCGAGCGCGCGATCCGTCACGGCGAGATTCACGAGTATCACTTTGTGACGAACGGCAAGTTCGCAGAATCGTTCCGCCAGGTCGTCGAAGCAGCGAACGAAGAACTCAAGGCAAGCGGTTGCAGCCCGATTTCGTGCCATGAGCATGTGACGACCGTCTCCCCGTCGGTTCTCTAATCAGCACATGTCGATCGTCGAGAACAGCGGGGACGAGACGGAAACCCCTACGGGCGGCACTTTCCTTGAGCGGGTCAGGTCGTTCTACGAATCAGCAGATGCGAACGCGCTTCGCCAGTACGTGTACTGGCCAGATGGCGCTGCATCACAGCGGAATAGCCTTGAATGGGCCCTCATGCTTCTCCGGGAGGCGGTTGTGCCACCTCCCGAGAACTACCTACCCATCATGCCGGTCGATGAGTTGTCCATCGCGTGCGTAGAACATGTTGATGGGCCGGTGTCACACGTCCCAGTGAGACGCTGGCACTTAGGCAGGATCGCGGATCGTTTTCAGGATGCGCTGCTAGACACCGATTTGTCGGCATACGCGCGGTCAGTGAGGAGAGAACTCGAAGAGCGCCCGTCCGCATTGCAGGCAATGGATCGGGATGCCAAGAAATACAAGGCCGACTACGTTAGCAAGGGCGTGAGGCCGCGAGGGAGCGTGTTACGCCCCGTCCAACTGGCGTGCCAGAACGTCGTCATCGGCTTGGCGACCATGCGGCATGACCAGACGTTTGACGGGCTTCGAGTTCCCCTCTACATGACCTGCGAGGTTCCACACGTCGCCACCCACGAACCGAACCGCGCGATGGCGGCTCTCATCCTCTGTGACGCCTTCCAAAACGGCGGCACTATGGAAGTGCGGTTTGGTGACCGCAACAAGCCCTTGGAACTTCCTTCAGCACTGGTTCGATTTGCAAGAACCGTAGGTGTCTCCATCGGCGAAGAGGAACCGACCTGTATCACGCCCGCCGAAGCGCGAAGCCTCTTTGCAGCGGTGACGCCGATGCCAGACGATCTGCGGCTTCGACTCGACGAGCTTATCGATCGCCGCGTGATCAGCCCCGAACGGGCTTGCTACGTGCTGATGGCCGGCATCTGGACGGCCATCGAGTTTGACTACATCGCGGCGACGTCTGTTCGCACCGAGACAATCATGAAAGGCGGCCTCTCGCACGACATGAGGTCAGCCCGTCAGGCTGAACTCGAGACGTGCCGCGCGGCAGCGATGCTGGGAATGTTGCTAAAGCATCTAACGAACGCCGACTCGTCAGCAGCCAACGGTGTGCGGATTGTCGAAGATAGCGCAATCGATGTCGCGTGGAGCATCAACGAAGAACACGGCGCGGTTGTGCTCGCTGCTGATAGGAAGTTTGGCGTGCCGTGGCGTGCTTCGGCCGTGGACGGCGGTCTGCGTTCAACAGATACCTTGATCGTTGTTCCTAGGGGGTTGCCAACAAGCGTTGACTTTGATTCGGTCCGCGACCTGGAGGCGGCGCACGCCGGCTCAGTCGTGTCGCTCCTAGTCCCCGCAGACATGGCGGGCGTCGTTCCAGATGGCATTTCAAGGATGCTCTGTCCAGAACGCTTGGCGGAGCTTGACGCCGGCATCGAGCGCCGGGCCGTCGCGCTGCGTGTGGGGCGAGCATGAGTGTCGAACAGTCCTGCTTCGTCCGGCTCCCACAAGAAATCGCGCCCCGCGTCCAAGAATTGTCGGCGCTTGCAAAGGCCTGTGTTGCTCGCGCCGCCAAGTTGGATCCCGGCGATCGCACCGAGGCATTGCGATTTGAGGGACTTCACGCTGTGATCGATCAGCTGTCGATCGCAGCTCTCAACGGTGGTGCGCAGTCCGTCTGGAGTGTGGACACCGTCGCTCCTGCCTGCGAGGCAATCGTAACGAGCGATGCGCAACTGCCGGATGAAGTTGCAGCGTGGGTTCGTGGCGGTGCCGTCGTTACCCGGCTGCGTCTTCCTCACGGACGTGGTGAGACGTTGAGGGGTGATGACGTCGGACGTGGTCCGTTGCCGCCGGCCGCGCGATGGCAGGCTAAAGAGGCGCGTCGGGCTGGCGAGGAACGGTTCGACGCACTTATGGCAGCCGCTCTTGATGGCGTCGACCCTGGACGAGCTGTCATTCGTCCAAGCGATGTCTCGAACACGGTGTTGACCGAGTCGCTCAGGAGAGCCGCCCAAGCTGAGCCAGGGCGCGCGCCAGTCGAATTGCCTGTGGTCTACCGGGATGGATCCAACGGCCCGAGATTCCCGCTAAGACAGTTGAAGATGTCTGACGTGAGTCCGCCGTCGACTTGGCGGACACTGCGCTTCACCCTGATGTCGATTCGACACGTAGAGATGGACGCTCTCGTCGATGGGGCTTGGTTCCGCAATTCAAAGATCAGCCGCCCCCGACCCGCTGGCCTCACAGATGAATTGGCTTTCGAGATCTCGATTCGGCAGTTGAAAGAAACCTGCTCTTCAGGGCCTGTCGTAATTCACATGTATCAGACCGGCTTGGAGCCTGCGGTAATGGGCTTCTATCGCGCCGTGGTTGTGTTCTTGATGGCAAAGCCTGGCACCGTCGCTGTCGTGCCGCACTACTACCAAGGCGAAGGCACCTTCGCACCAGGAAGCGTGTGGAGGACAGCGTGACGGACTCGCCACGACGCGGAGTGTCTGCCGGAGCGCTCTGGCAGGCAGGGTGTAAGGACTGTCAGGCTGAGCGCCGCGCGGCCGTGTCGCGAGCAGCGCGCGGTACTGGCAACACATCAAAACGGCCCGACCGTAGCAATGCGGGTTCGACCACATTCGAGTATTCGGCCGAGTGGGTCGACCGCATGTTGGATCGCGGGAATTCGCGCTCCGATCGATGTGAGCGACATCGCCAGGCCCATCGGAAGGCGATTCAAGCGATCGCGGTTCCCTACGTCTCGTTACAGGTGATTGGCGAGGTTCTCGATCCAAACCACCCGTCGGGGCCGCTGGGCGGTCTTGGCCCCGTTCCCGTTCTTCACCGCCGAACTGCGCACGATGTAGACCTCAATCGATTCGAGTTTGGTATGGGCGATACCGAGATCGTCCAACTGCTGGATGGTTTACAGACACATCAAGTCGCCGTCGTCGAAGCTGGAACGGGAACCGGGAAGTCAACCTTCATGCCGTTTCGGCTGATGAAGCCACCGGCCGGCAGTCTTTCGTTGACGAAGTTCGGTCCAATCGTAGTAACCGAACCACGTCTTGCAGCTGCGAAGGGGGTCGCGAGATTCGTCGGAGAAGAGCTCTGTTTCGGCCACGACTCTCGTCGATGCTCGGCGCACATCGGGCCGGGGTTCAGCGTCGGCTATCAAGTTAAGGGGGAGAGAGTCTGGGATTCCGCGTGCGAGCTGATCTACGTAACCGACGGGACGATGATCAACTGGCTGCGCGACGGCCAACTTGCGCGTATCGGGGCGGTGATCGTCGACGAAGCGCACGAGCGCAGCGAGAACATCGATATCATCCTCGCGCAACTGCGAGAGCGTGTTCATCAACATAAGCATCTACGCGTAATCATCACCTCCGCGACGCTCGATAAGAACTTCTTCGTCGAGTATTTCGGTGGTCCCGTAAAAGTGTTTCATTTATCGGTGCCCGCCACTAAGTCGTTCGGCTACGGTGTCCCTCTGTTTCCCGACCTGAAGCTGTCGGAAGACATCATTCGACAAGGGCTCTCGATAAACGCCAGCGATGGGGCGGCCTGTCAATTTTCCGGCTGGACGGAGAGGGGTCCTGAGCAAGGGGACTACGCGGCAGAGGACCTTCACGAAACGACTAGACACCTCTCAACCTTGAGATGCGTTGATCCAGTCTCGCCAGACGAGTGGCGAGATGCGATGCCCGCGGCTGTTGCGAAACAGGTGCTGGCAATTGCCCGCGGGACGGAATGGGGCGACATTCTGGCGTTTCTGCCGACGTCAGCGACCATCGAGTCGGCAGTGGATGCAATTAAGGGCGACCTGAAGCAGGTAGGGCTACTGCCGAAGTTTGACGTCTACCCACTACTGTCTACGATCGACAAGACAACCGCAGACAAAGCCACCGGCGCCCGTCAGCGAGGTGACAAGCGCAAGATTGTGGTGTCCTCCAACCTTGCCGAAACCTCGCTCACAGTCAAAGGGGTTCGCTACGTTGTCGACTCGGGCCTGATCTGTCAGCCGGAATGGGACCCAGACATCGCCAGCGGTTCATATCCTACGAAGCCTCACAGCCAATCTGGCGTCCGGCAGCGATGGGGACGCGTTGGCAGAGACGCTCCAGGGTGGGTGTTTCCTCTTTATTCGACGGAGCAATTCTTTCAGCTGCCAAAGAACACGCCTCCGGGGTCGGCGCAGACAAATCTTGAGACCTTCTATCTCAAGTTGATGGCTGCCGGCGTTGACGTAGAAGCAGCAGTTCTGCCCACGAACTTCCGACACGACGCTGTTGCGTACGACGCCGACGCTCTGGAGGTAATTCGCACGTTCGAGCACGAATGCCGCCGTGCAGCCAACGCCCTTCGCCTGGCCGGTGCCGTCGACGCTGAAGGTCATCTTACGGAGTACGGGCGCGAGATCGAACGATTTCCTGGCGAGGGCTCTGGCGCGCTGGCGATGATGCTGGCCGAACAGCTCGCTTGTGTTCACGAAGTCGCGCTCGCAATCGAAGTGTTGGGCGGGAGCCGACTGATCGGCCGCGACCAAGCAATCCTCGGGATTGACTCCGCGTGGCCGATTGCCTGGCGTGTGGAAGCGTTGCAACGTCACCGCGCGTTGGCCTATGGGTGCTGCGACGATCTTGACCTCCTGCTGCGTGTTTACAACCGCTGGCAGTCAGTTCCTAATCCATCGGATTGGTGCGCGCAATGGTGGATCAATGAGCGCGCGTTGCAGGAGGGCTGGTCAGACGCGATGAAGGCCGTCCGCGCGCTCTCTGCAGCGATGAAGGGCGAAGCGGATCGCATTGCGATGCCTGAACTCGCCGATCGCGCCCGCGCGATCCTGACGAGGGCAATGGTCGGCATCCGCTACGAGCGGATCGAAGGTTCCGATTTCCGAACGGTTGATACGACGTCAGTCGAGCCGCAAGTAGCCCAAATGGGTCGTGGTGCTCTGATAGACCCAGGCCCTCGAGTTCTGGCCTTCGGCCGCTTCAGAGTTCCTGCTAGGGACGATGGCCCGAGCCGGGTATTCATCTCGCATTTGGTGCAGTTCTGCGATTGGGCTGTGGCAAGCACCGAAGCCGGCTCTGGGCTCGACTTAGTCTTGCGCTGCGCAGAGCACGCGACCCACGCTCAATCGCGAGATGCTCTCGCCTCGGTGCGAGATGCGATTCCTGTCGGCGCAGTAGTCAGCTTTAACTTGGGCGCCGTAGAAGACGGCGTCTATTCTCTTAGCTCGCTGCGAATTATCGCACCGTCACAGCCACGTCCGGTCTCGATTGGGGCAGGAGATCCTGATGACGACCGCGCAGGATTTGACCGCGATTGGGATCCCATCGGGCGAATCACCGCCGAAATTCCCGAAGAGGAGTTACGGGAACAAATCGTTGATTCACGTGAACTGGAAAACAACGACCGCGAGTTGCAAAGCCCCGTCAAGCCTGAACCAGCGACCACCGATCGTGAAGTGTCGAGCGACACGACGCCGATGCTCAAAGGCGCCAAGGCGGCGTGGGCGTCAGCGCCATTGGCTCTTTCGGGCCAAGGGCGTATTGTTGCTTACGATGTGGCCACGGATGGTGGCGTTGTTCTGGCAATCGAGCCCCTCGCGCTTGAATGTCGCGATGCCTACACCAACACAGACGTCGAGCTTGGGCAGGAGGTATCAGTCGTCGCCTGTGGCGTGGTGCGACACAACGAACGCGAGTACGTACAGTTCGCACGCAGTGACGCTCGCGGCTACTTCTTCATAGATGCGCTTGATGCGGCACTTGGAAATTACGATCGGTCTTTCTCGGCTCGGGTTGCACCAGGCCGCAGCTTTGCCGCGGTGGTGGTGCCGGATGAGCAAGACACTGTCACGATAACCGTTCTGCCGGGCCTTCATCGCTCTCTGGAAAAACAGCCCGCAGAGACGATTACGGTCAACGGCGAGCCAACTACGTTCTATCCGGCCACGATCGTCGAGGGTCCCAACAACTGGGGAAAGGTGATCGTAGCGCTCGACGGCATCGGCGACAGCAGTCACCAAGGCTCGCAGTTCCAGGTCAACCAGCGAGAGTTTCGCGGCCCCCTTGGAGGTCAGATTGTCCCAGGTCAGCAGATTCTGTTGGCGTTGGGGCCCGATTCTGGACGAAGTCGCGGCGAGTTAGACGTGAACGAAGTAGAGGCTGCTCTGGCGCTGGTGGAAAGGCAGCCGCAGATATTTCGGTTAGACAAAGGCCGCGCGACTGTCCGTGCAGCGAACGTCCCGCTCAGTGTGATCAAACAGTTGGCTGCGGCGAAGACAGCAAAGAGATGGTCCAAGGCGGTCTGGCGCTTCTACGAGGAGAGTTTGCGGCTCTCCGTGAAAATGGTGCGCGCGAAGCCAATTCGACGTGAAGCGCCATCCGCCCCGGCGCTGTTGTCACTGATTCGCGAACGTAGGAAGGAGGTTCAGGATCGCTACGGTCTCAGCGTGCGACTGAACAAGGACGGCCTTTCCGTTGAGGACTACGACGCCCGAGTTGTCAACGAAAGCGTCGCGAAGCTTGAGGGTCTGTCCGCTCTGCCTCGTGTAGTTGCAAGACTACCAGCGAACACAGCCGGCCGAGTTATCGGGACTGGTGGCTCTAACCGCAAGCGCCTGGAGGCACTGCCTGGTGTCAGTTGGGTCTGGGTGGAGGGCGATACCGTCGGCATTATTGCGGACTCCCCGACAGCATTGGAAAGTGCTCTTCGAGATATTCGCGGATCCGTCGAGTCAGCAACTGGAGAGTTGCGCGTACCTGCTGGAAAGAATGGGTACCTGATTGGAACGAAGGGGGCAACTATCGAGCGACTGAGATCATCGACAGGATGCCGGGCCGCGAATCCGGATAAGGGGTCGTTGTGGGTCATCGAGGGTCCAACGGCGTCTGCCGTGCAAGACTTCATCGGGCAGGCGACCGCTATCGTCGGCGGATCAGGCTCAGTCACGTCTACAAAGCAACTCGCTGTCGTCGAAGACACTCGCCAGGCAGTTCGTGGATCGGCGCGCGCCGCCGCAAGCCCGCTGTCGGTTCCGAAACAAAGCTCGGGTTCCAAGAGCGCGCCAGCGGCGAAGAGGGCGACGCCAAAGACGACGCCGAGTCAACGCGCCGAGCAAAAAGCCGAGAAGCCATCGTCAGGATGCTTTGTAGCGACGGCGTGCTACGGTGACAGCGAACATCCGGACGTTGTGACGTTACGGGAATGGCGAGATCGCCGGTTGCGACAAACCAAGACAGGACGACGCTTCATTGCCGCGTACTACAGACTGTCTCCGCCGATCGCGCGTTTTCTGGCCGGAAAGCGGGTACTGGTAACGTTGGGCCGAATCGCTCTCGGGCCGATCGTCCGATTCGCGAGGGCAAGGTAGAGTCGAAGGTCAGTCTGGGCCTAAACGAGGGTTCGCGCCACCGCAGTGCTCAGTGCCCGATCCAGTGCTCGAACCTCTGCTCGTTCCTTGCGCGGCCTCAAAGGCCGCGCGCGGCGTTCGAGTTCAGCCGGTGTCACGGCGTTGGGTCGATCAATACATTCAGCGGCAATTCTGTCGAATTGTCGCAACAGCATGTACCGCGTAAGGCGGGTCGCGTTGCCGTACACGATGGTGCCCTCGGCTTCGTACGTCTCGGAAGACGCGCGTGCATCGTCGATCAGCTGAGTCCAATGCCGACTCGGATGAAGGTGGTGGGCAATGTGCAGATCGGAGCCGAGGGCTCCGTGAGCCTCCGGACCTTTCAAGGCAACCGTCGAGGCGCTGCGATAAATATTCGCCGGCTCGGAAGGATCGACGAGCCCATGTTCGAAGAAATTCAATAGGGCCACGCCAACCCCGGCCGAGAATCGGAGGGCCATGAGGACAACCGCCGCCATTGGATTCCAGAGCGACAGACCAATCAAGACGCCGGCGTACATGAGGATTCCCACGCCGAGACTGCGGACAGGACGCGTGCGACCGCGTCTGATCAGGTACACCGCGATCTCGGCTGGGACTACTAAGTTGAGCGCCATCCTGAACGCGTACCGGCTGAAGTCGAAATAGCTGGTGCGATCGTAGGCTGACGTGCTCTGCGGATCGGCGGCGCCGTTATCCTCGACGTGATGCACGAACAGGTGCTGTGTCCTGTAAAGGCGCGGAATCCGCCCGATCATCACGGAGGCAATGTTGTCGTGCCACCACTCGAGACCACGTAAAGCGAAGCGCATGTGTGGTCGAGCGCCCAGGCGTGGCGTGAAAACACGATTGTGGAGGTTTGTGTGATCGACCAGCTCAAAGGTCTCACCGCATGCCGAGATCACGAGGAAATAGAGGGCGACCGACACGCTGGAGATCAAAGCTGCTGACGCGACGCCGACGAATACCGGAATCAAGAGAACGGAATGGAACAGGGTCAAGCGCGTAAAGATTGCGTCCGAACGCCGGGACAAGGCGTTGGCCACCGACCGCTCAGGCCACGACGTGGGCATTGCGAGGTCCGACAGGCGAAGTGGCGTCTTCAGCGAGACCCGCGCCGAACCGGCGCACACTAGCAACAACATTGCAGTCGCAGACGTTTGAGCGATCGCAAAAACCGAGCTGAAGCCATCGACCGCTGGCGATGGCCTGAAAAGGATCAGCACCTCTAAGCCGACCGCGATCGCCAGAGCAGCGCTCGGTGAGAGATTTGGCGCCGCGGCTTGGACTGCGCGCGTACCGAGGCCGACCAGGGCCTGACAGATGCGCCGCAGGGCCAGATACGCGGTGGCATAGACCACCGCCGCGAACGTCACGACAGCGGATGAAGAGGATCGCAAAGTCGGAAAAATCATTACGACACGCGGGATAATCCAGGTCAAGCACTTGTCCGGCGTTCGACACGGTGAGTCGGCGCCGCTTCGGCTGAGGGTTTGGTGGCCTTATGCAGGGCGAAAGCACGGTCGTTCTCGTCGCGGACGTCGTACCCGATATCGAAATTCAGCAATTGCGCTCGGTTTTTGATGCTGACAATCCGTCGCAGTCTGAAGTTCAGGCCATCGTAGGGTGGCTCGAAAGCGCAGGCTATCGAGTAGAGGTCGAGGAGACCGTTCAAGGCTTTGTGCGCAACCCGGCTCGTTATCTTGGTGCCACCGTTTTCCCTCTGTGGCGCGGCGGCGCCTCCCGCAACCGAACCGCGGTCATTCCGGCAGTATGCGAGGTCAGCGAAATACGGTACGTGGGCGGCGATACGTTCGTTCAGACGGTGTGCCAGGACAAGTCCCTGAGCAAAGTCGTGGCTCGAGCCGCTGGCCTCGAGAGTCCGCGCGAACTCGTTCTTCGCGATGTCAGAGGCGTTTCCACGTGTCAACCGAGTCGCACGTTGCAAGGGCCTTTCGTGCTGAAGCCCCTTTACTCGGCAGCGTCGATCGGAATCAGCGCGAGTTCTTTCTGCCACTCGGACCGCGAAGTCCAGGACCGCGCTACCCAGCTCTTTCGAGAGGGTCTAGGGCCACTGATTTGCGAAGAATTCATTGCGGGCGACGAGGTGTCCATCTGCCTGCTCGAGGAACAGGGCGGGATCACCGCGAGTTGCGTCGCTGCATACCGTGATGCCAGCGACAACTGTCCCTTTAGCGATCGACTCTTCACATTCGAAGACAAGATGCAGGATGTGCCACCTTGGAAGGTGGTCGCGCTCGCCCCTCTCTCAACCATGATCCAAGCGGCGATCGAGAGCGTCGTACGACAGCTTGGCAAACTAGACTACTTGCGCATCGACGGCAAGATGCGCGATGGCCGATTCGTGATGATCGAACTCACGCCCGACATCCACCTCGGACGCGAAACCGCCTTTCTCGCGGCTTTCGCAGCCACCGGAATTCCGCCCGCGCAGATCCTTGACACGATTATCCAGGCATCGTTGCGCAACCACACTGCAACGCAAGTTATCAACCACCGCGCTTCGGTGTGAACCGCCGACCGCGCACTGACAATGGACATGGGATCACCTGACCTGAATTCGCACTACCAGAAGCTGGCGTTCGAGCTGAACGACGGCGACAAGGGCCACTTTCTCTCTGGGTGGCAGTGCGACAACCCGTTCATAGACGAGCTCCTCGCTGCGGTACGCTCGCTCACCGCTTCCATCGACTATCGCCGTTACGCGTATTTTGATGACGACGAAGGCCTTGTCGATGCAATCAAGGATCTCCATAAAGGCCTGGATTCGCGAGCGCCAGAGCAGGTGCTCTGTGGCTCTGGAGCCACCGCGCTGTTGTTCGCTTTCGCGACGTATCTGCGACGACGCAACGTGACAAGCGTGTACTACGTTCCGCCGATGTATTTCACGCTCCATGCCGCGTTAGACCGCTACGGCATCAAGGCGATACCTGTAAGCGCCGCGCAGCCATACGAGCCTTCCTTTAGTCTTGACCTGCCTACCGAACAGGGAGCCGTCCTGATTCTTACTGATCCCATCTGGTACGCTGGCAAGTCCGTTCCGCTCGACGCTATTGTCGAGATCGCGGCTTGGCAAGAGCGGACGGAATCAGTGATTTTTGTCGATGGAAGCCTGCAGTACATGTCTTGGAATGGCGGCGCTTGTGAGCACACTGCACTCTTGGATCCGGCCGCTACGTTTCGTCTGGTCTGTCCGTCGAAGCAGCTATCTATTCACGGCTACCGATTCGCCTATGTTCTAGGCCCGTCTCTGAGCAACGATGACTTGGCTTGGACGTACGCAAACATCAACGGCCCCGCAAGCGCCGACTCCATCGCGTTTGCTCATCTTGCGATTCCAGCGATTGCGAGGGGCGACATACGTCGACAGACAGCGGCATTCGTATCGGAGCGTCACCAGCGGCTCCGGGAACGAAAGATAATCGAGTCGACGATTGCACCAGATTGCGGATACTTCGTGTTTGAGAAGGTCAACGCTCCTTTGCCGCCGCAATACACAATCGTTGACGGCAGGTACTTCGAGCAGGCGAACTATCCCGGGTATATGAAGGTCAACCTCTTGTCGCCTTCCATCAACCTTATAGAAGGGAATCGCTAGGGTGCAATACGGCGCGATCAGTAGCCGCGCGCCCGGTCGACGGCGAGGAGTGGAGCCTCTCCATTCGTCAGCCGTGCGACATTCGCTGCCACCAGCGCAGCCATCGACTGAGGGGCGGGATATCCCGCCGCATGTGGGGTGATCGTAACGCGGGGATGATCCCAGAGCAGGCTTTCAGGCTGAAGAGGTTCACGTGCAAACACATCCAACGTTGCGTGCGCGATGTGCCCACTGCCGAGTGCTTCCAAAAGATCGACTTCGTCTAGGCACCCGCCTCTGCCAACATTGATGATGCTGGCCCCTCGGGGCAGCCTCTGAAACAAGTCCTTGCACAATAGTCCGCGCGTAGAACGTGTTAGCGGAAGTACAGAAACAAGAATGTCGGTGTCAGAAAGAAGTGCAGCTAAGCCGGCATCACCGGTGATGCAGCGGATGCCCGGCGCGTCCTTCGGCGTTCGGGTCCACCCAGCAACCTGAAACCCGACATCGCGCAGGCCTTCGGCCACGCTCATGCCGACCTGCCCAAGTCCAAGCACCGATAGGCGCCGGCTGGCTGCCGACACAGATGGTGCTGGCCATACCCAACGGTGCTCGCGTTGGAGGCGTTCAAAATTAGCGAATCCCCGGTGGAGCCGAAGCGCCTGATAGACGACATACTCCTTCATCAAGGCCGCGGTGTCCGCTGGTACCAGCCTGACGATCGGGACGTCAGGAAGGTCGGGATCAGCTAGAAGCGTGTCGACGCCGGCTGTGAGGCTAAATACCACTTGCAGATTTGGGAACCGCCGCAGTCTCAGAGGAGGAGCGCTGTCGACAAGGACAGCGGCGACTTCGTGGTCTGGGATGTCCCCCTCTGCAACTAGGCGCACCGGCGGTGTTAAGCGCAGAAAGGCCTCGCTCCACAACTCACGATTCTCAAAATCCGGCGCCACCAGCAGGAGGTTCATGGACCGGTGTGTAAGGGTGCTCATGGGAGAAGCCAGGATGCGCCCGTCCCGAGAGCTTGGTCCATTGCGGAGACTAGCAGAGGGCGCGACTCGCTGTGTTCCGGGCGAGTCCGCGCCCGAAGGAGTTCAGCGACTTCAGCACGAGTCGTGTGTGGTTGGCCAATCACGACGAACAAAGCGGCGAGCCCGTAATAGTCGCGCCGCCAGAGGTGGGCGTAGTACTTGCGCAGATGATCGGCGCCATCGATAAACCCCAGAGCTCGCTCGTCTGCGTACTTTGCGGCGCCTTCAGAAAAGGCGTTGGCGTACTCGCTCCAGTGCCGTCCCTGTTGGAGGTGGTGCGAGATGTGAGCGTCCTCTCCGAGCGAAGCGTGTGGATTGTCTGCGCTGATGTAGTGGATTGAGTTACGGTAAATATTCGACGGACTCGATGTGTCTACCATTCCGTGCTCCTGGAAGAACCCGAGCGTCGTCAAGCACTGCGCCCCGTACCGAACGGCGGTGACAACAAGGGCGGCGCGCCAGCTCCAAAACGCGAGTATCGCCAGCAGGCCGTAGAACGTCATCATTCCGCCAAGCAACCTGCCAATCACTGCATGCCGCCGGCGCTTGACGAGGTAGCGCATCACGTCCACCGAAAGCAGGCCGCTCAACGCAAACTTGTTCGCACAGCGAGCGCAATCAAGGAAGCTCGCTCGGTCGTAGCGTAGGGTCGTTTGAGTGTCGTCTCGACCGTTGTCTTCGACATGATGGACGACGACATGCTGCACAGCGTACCAGCGTGGGATCCGAGCAAGCATCGGACAAAGCACAAACTCGACAGCCGCATTGACCGCCCTGAACACCCATCGATCCAGTGGCCGGTCTCGCCGTGTTGAAGTGAATACCTTGTAGTGAGAGTTGATGTGCTCCAGTGAGTTGAATCGATCCAGGCTGACGAAAACCGAAGCGCAGTACAGGAACCCCGCCGCGGCAGACGCATCGAGCGCAACAATTCCGACAGCGGCTGGTAATCCAATTATGAAGAGCCTCCACGCCCATCGGAACCAAAGAACATCGACAGGTCGCTTGAGGCGCTGACAAACCCAACGCCATGCGAGGTGTCGATGCGCGTCGCGTAGCGCTTCCTCCAGCGATGAGGGGATCTCAAGCGCTCGCTGGACGGACTGCACGAACACCGCGAAGCAGAAAAGAGTGGCGGTAATCCGAACAACAATCGCGGCAAGCGTCAGAGCGGTGAGATCGGCCGGAGCTGCTAGGAGCATTGCGGTCGCGCTCACGAAGGCCACGAGCGTGTGTCTTCGTTGGAGTGCAGCCTCAACCCAGGCGATCCGAGGCGCGCCGACGGCACGCGCCATGAAAAAGCTGACCTTTGCGATCAGCAAGACAACTGCAAACACGGCAGCGGATGGTACCGCCGATAGTAAGAATGAGATCTGAGACGGTTGAAACCAGCGGGGAGCGGCCGTCTCGGAAGACGGCGCGGACGTCGTGGCTGCGCCCGTTGGGGAGGTCATTGTCGTTAGCTCAAGACCGTTGAGGTCGATTTTAGGGCATGAAACGATCTTGAGCGTCGAACAAAACGCAGCGTGGTGATTGAAAGCTGGGGCGGCCTCAGCGACGGGCGCGGCGTCGTTTCCGCTCGCGTTCCGGCGTTTTGTCGACCGTCGGCCATCCTTTCATCGCATCCGCCTCAAGCTTGTCCTGCAGTGTCTTGACCCAAGGCTTGTAGTGTTTCTCCGTGACTCTGATCGACGCGTGGCCAAGAAGCATGGAGACGGTCTCGATGGGTACGCCATGCTTCAACAATTCAACGGCGAACGTATCGCGGAACATGTGCGGGTGCCCCGTGACGTTCGCCAGCGTGAACAGACGACGGAACGAGCGCTGAGCATCAGCGACGGCGGACTTCGGGTCGCCGTTGCCCGTCCAGAAGAAGTACTTCTCGCTCGGGCTCTTCAGCGCCTTGAGCGCTTCAACCACAGATGGAGGCAGTGGGCAGTACACCGGCGTCCCGGTTTTTGCCTGATAGAGGAATAGCTTGCCCTTGATCAAGCGCTCGCGCTCGCAGGTCACGGCGTCGCGAATGCGGAGCCCGGAGTATCGCAGCAGGAGCGACAGCGCCTTTAGACGGTTGCGGTTCTCCTCTCCGTAGATTCCTTTGATCGAGTACCGATCGCAGGCTTCCAGGATTGCGGCGATCTGCTTCTCGTCGAAGGGAAGCGTCTGGGAAGGCGGCACCTTGACGTGCTTCACGCCGAGGACCGGGTTGGTGCGAATCCACTCGCGGACGACACAGAAGTTGAAGAACCCCTTCAGGCGCTCCTGCTTCTTGTACTTAGAGATCGGCGCATCAGCCCACGTCGTGCGGAACTGGGTGATCTCATCAACGCTGATCTGCTTGAGGTACCGGAACCCCCGCCCCTTGCACCACGGCACAAGTTGCTTCCGCAGCAGAACGTTCTGCTTACCGACCGTGGCTTGGGAGAGTTCGCGCGCCTTGATGTCGTCGAAATAGCGCTCGACGGCGTCGGGGATCTCAGGAATCTCCGCTTGCACGACGCCGACTTCGCCAGATGCTTCCCAGCCGCGCACCAGATCCTGGGCGGCCTGCCAGGACGTCACGTCGAGGCTGCGCCTGATGTACTCCATGCCTAGCGAGCCCTGCACCCAGATGTTGCAGTCGCACTTCTGGCTGCGGGAGTCGCGCCGCGGTCGCCCGTAGAACTTACAGGCTTGCGAATGCCGCCGGTAGATCGCAAGGGGCATGGCGGTAGTCTACCGCCAGTTTGGGACAAATCAGGGACACGAGAAGTCGTTGATATTATAAGTCTTTTAATATCAACAACTTAGTAATGGTGGAGGCGGCGGGAGTTGAACCCGCGTCCGAGAACACGTCGTCGCAGACCCCTACGTGCGTGTCCCCATTTTCGTGTCGCGACCGGTTAGAAACGGAGCCAAAAGCCCCGGCCGCCATCCCCGATGTGTCTCACTGCCACGCCTCAAGGCGGAACGTGGCAGCCAGCCTACTAAATGACGATCAATCCCGAGCCGTAGGCGCTCTCAAGTTGATCGCTCACCGGTTATTAAGCGGCGAGAGCGTAGTCTGCGTTCGCAGTTACGTTGTTTTTCCACGGGATTAACGAGGTGCATGGGCCTCGGCACGCGTTCCGCGATCCCGCACCCCCGTCGAAGCCAGATCGCCCCCAGGAGAGATGAATCGCTAACTACCCTTCTATTCTACGCCTTTCCGGCCGCGCCTGCCGAAACACCGCCGGCGCGGCCGGCCGCGCCACCTCATCCTCCGATCGCTTTCCCACCGCGCCAGGGGACCAATCGTGCTAGGGTCAGTACAGTTCTGCTTTCCTGAGTCCAACCCCAGCCCCTTACGCGGGAATAGGCTGAGCAACAGCCTCTCTAAAGCCCGCGCCTCACCGACACTTTCGGCACTCGCGCCGTCCGCGTCCCGCTCTCGTGGTGGCACCATGCTGCATGAATTCATCACTCTGAACCGTGACGAGATCATCCGTCGCTGCCGCGCCAAGGTGGCCCAGCGGTCGTTGCTGCCACAGACGGCGGCGGCGATCGAACACGGCGTGCCGCTGTTCCTCGACCAGTTGGTGACCGCGCTGCGCCTGGGCCAGTCGTCGAGCTCCGAGATCAACCAGACGGCGCTGCTGCACGGCCACGATCTGCTGCTGCAGGGACTGTCGATGTCGCAGGTGGTGCACGACTACGGCGACGTCTGCCAGGCGGTCACCGAACTGGCGGTCGAAACCAACGCGCCGATCAGCACCGAGGACTTCGGCCGGCTGAACGGCTGCCTCGACACCGCCATCGCCGGCGCGGTGACCCAATACGGGCGCGAACGCGACCAGGCCTCGCTCGACGGCGAGACGGTGCGCGACAGCGAGCGCCTGGGGTTCTTCGCGCACGAACTGAAGAACCTCCTGCATACCGCGCTGCTCGCGTTCGAGGTGGTGAAGTCGGGCAACGTCGGCATCGTCGGGCCCACCGGCACGGTGCTGCAACGCAGCCTGCTGGGCGCGCGCGACCTGATCGCCCGGGCCCTGGCCGAGACCCGGCTGACGCGGGGGGTCCAGAACCGCGAACCGTTCCAGGTAGCCGGCCTGATTGCCGAACTGACGCCGGCCGCGGCCCTGGCGTCGAGCGGCCAGGGCCTGGCGCTGGTGATCGCGCCGATTGCCCAGGACCTCGCGGTCGAAGGCGACCGCCAGGTGCTGTCGGCCGTGCTGATGAACATCCTGCAGAACGCCTTCAAGTTCACGCACCAGGGCAGCACGGTGACGCTGCGCGTGCGCGCCACCGCCGATCGGGTCGCGATCGAAGTCGAGGACGAATGTGGCGGCCTGCCCGGGGGTGACGTCGACCGGCTGTTCAACCCATTCGAGCAGCGCAACGCCAACCGCACGGGCCTGGGGCTGGGCCTCGCGTTCAGCCGGTGGGCCACTGAAGCCAACCACGGCCACATCTCGGCGCGCAGCCTCCCAGGCGTGGGATGCGTGTTCACGGTGGACTTGCCCCGGTGCGCCATGCCGGCCCTCGCCACCACGTAGCCACGCCGGAACCGCGAACATGCCTCACACGGCCAAGGGCCCCGCCGCCACCGACGTCATGACCCCCGCCCGGCACGCCGACGCGCCGCTGACCACCGGTGCCCTGCAACGCGCCATCTTCAACAGCGCGAATTTTTCGAGCATTGCCACCGACGCCAAGGGCGTGATCCAGATCTTCAACGTCGGGGCCGAGCGCATGCTCGGGTATACCGCGGCCGAGGTCACGAACCGGATTACGCCAGCCGACATTTCCGATCCCCAGGAAGTGATCGGCCGCGCCCAGGCGCTGACCATCGAGCTGGGCACCCCGATCACTCCCGGCTTCGAGGCCCTGGTGTTCAAGGCCTCGCGCGGCATCGAGGACATCTACGAGCTGACCTACATCCGCAAGGACGGCAGCCGGTTCCCGGCGGTGGTGTCGGTCACGGCGTTGCGCGACGAGCAGGACGCCATCATCGGCTACCTGCTGATTGGCACCGACAACACCGCCCGCAAGCAGGTCGAAGATGAACGCAAGCTGCTGGCGCAGACGCTGCAGCTGAAGAACGCCGAACTGGAAGCCGCCAGCCGCCTCAAGTCGGAGTTCCTCGCCAACATGTCGCACGAGCTGCGGACGCCGCTCAATGCCATCATGGGGTTTTCCGAGGTGCTGCGCGACGGCGTGGTCGGGACCATGACCGACCCGCAGCGGGCGCTGGCGATCAAGATCTTCACGAGCGGCCAGCACCTGCTGGCGCTGATCAACGACATTCTCGACCTGTCGAAGGTGGAAGCCGGCAAGATGACGCTCGACCTCGAGCCGGTCCAGCTGTCGTCGCTGCTGGGCAACAGCCTGTTCATCATCAAGGAGAAGGCGGCGAGCCGGCACATTCGCCTGGCCGTCGACGCCGCCAGCGACCTGGGCTCGGCACGGATTGACGCGCGCAAGGTCAAGCAGATTGTCTACAACCTGCTGTCGAACGCGGTGAAGTTCACCAACGAGGGCGGACAGGTGACCCTGCGCGCCCGGCGGGTGGCCGCGGCCGCCGCCGGTGTGGTCTCGGGCCCCCGCGCCAGCCGCCTCTTTCCGATTGCCGACCTCGGGTTCGCCGACTTCCTCGAAATCAGCGTCACCGACAACGGCATCGGCATCGCGACGGAAGGACTGGC
The DNA here is from genome assembly GCA_964350785.1 of uncultured Acidobacterium sp. Taxonomy (GTDB): domain Bacteria; phylum Acidobacteriota; class Vicinamibacteria; order Vicinamibacterales; family UBA2999; genus 12-FULL-67-14b. Next base: position 23,930 of record CAYGMD010000024.1, read on the forward strand.
GCACCTGTTCTCGCCGTTCAGCCAGATCGACAGTGGCCTGGCACGGCGTTTCGATGGCACGGGGCTCGGGCTCGCCATGGTCAAGCTGCTCGCCGAACTGCACGGCGGCGGGATGGCGGTTGAGAGCACGGTCAACGAGGGTTCGACCTTCACCGTGTGGCTGCCGCTGCGGGCCCCGGAGCCGCCGGCCCTGTCGACTTCCAGCCTGCCCGTCCCCGCGCGCCGCGCCGGGCTGGCCGACGCGGGCGTCGCCCTGATCGTGGAAGACGACCTCAAGTCGGCCGAGCTCGTGCGCCTGCAGCTCGAGGCCGAAGGCTTCACCGTGCTCCACGCCACGTCGGCCGAGGCCGCGCTGGTAGTCGCGGCGCAGCAGCCCCTGGCGCTGATCACGCTGGACATCATGCTCCCCGACATGGACGGCTGGGAGTGCCTCGCGCGGCTCAAGCAGATGCCCGGCCTCATGTACGTCCCGGTCGTGATCATCTCGATCGTGGCCGACCGCAACAAAGGCTTCGCCCTCGGCGCGTCGGCCATCATCCAAAAACCGATGTTGCGGCGGGACCTGGCCGATTCCCTGGTCGTGCTTGGCTTGCTGCCGTTGGCGCCGGGCCATTCGCTCAAGGTCCTGGTGGTCGACGACGATGCCGAGGCGGTGGACCTGGTGGTCGAGCGCATCCAGGGCCTCGCGAGCGCCGTGTTGCGCGCGTTCGGCGGCGCCGATGGCATCGCCGTGGCGCGCCGGGAACTGCCGGACGTGATCGTGCTCGACCTGATGATGCCGGACGTCAACGGCTTCGACGTGGTGAAGGCCCTCAGCGACCAGCCGGAAACGGCGCGCATCCCCATCCTGGTCGTCACCAGCAAGCAGGTCACCACCGAGGATCGGACCCACCTGAACGGCTTCGTCGCCGCGATCATGGAGAAAACCGAGTTCAGCCGCGAGCGGTTCGTGGGCGAAGTCCGGCGCGCCATGTCGGGCCGCCAGGGGCACGCCTGATGGCCCGGATCCTGGTCGTCGAAGACAACGCCGACAACATGATATTGACGGCCCTGCTGCTGGAGTCGGCGGGCCACACGGTGCTTCGCGCCATCGACGCCGAAGCGGGATTAACGCTGGCGCGCGCCGAACTGCCGGACCTGATCCTGATGGACATCCAGCTGCCCGGCATGGATGGCCTCGCCGCCACGGCCATTCTCAAGCGCGACCCGCTCACGCGCGACGTGCCGGTGTTCGCCCTGACCGCCCTGGCCATGAAGGGCGATGAAGAACGCATTCGCGCGGCCGGGTGTGACGGGTACATCGCCAAGCCGATCGGCATCCAGGACTTCCTGGCAACGGTCGCCAGGCAATTGGCCCGCGCGATTACGGGGCACCCGGCGGCCGCAGCTGTTCGCCCTTTACCGGAGCCTTGACCAGCGCCGGCGGCCAAGCCGTTCGACGCCTTTCTCCGCGCAAGCGAAAACGGCCATTGTGGAGCTAAGTCGTCTATGCTGTGGCAAGCGGAGCCGCGCCGGCCGCCGGGTCACGAGCGCGCCATCTCTTTCATGAATATCCCAACCGCGATCGTCATCTCGAGGCCCGAGCACCTGATCGCGATCCGACAGCGCATGGGGGCAACCGGCGACGTGGCCGTCTTCTCGGATACCGACTCGCTCAGCCTGCAGGCCGCCGTGCAGGCGAGCCCGCCGGGATTGCTCGTCGTCCATCAGGCGTTTGCCGCCTCCTCTCGCGGCGCAACGCTGGTCGCCAGCATCAAGTCGGCCCCCGGCGCGAAGGCCACCGTGATCCGCGTCCTCATCGAAGGCGAGGACAAGGTGCCGCTCATCCTCGCGGAGTCCACGCTGTCGCCGGAGAAGGCCCTGTTCGAGACCTCACGTCCACTGAATCGCGCCGGAACGCGCCAAGCCGCCCGCTACCCGATGCACCGCCGGGCCGTCATCGTCAACGGCGAAGCGTGTCACCTGATCGACCTGTCGGTCACGGGCGCCCAAGTGCAGGTGTCGATGCGCCTGCGCCCGTCACAGGTCGTGCGCTTGGTGTTGGCCGAGGAATCAGGCGAGATGCGATGCCAGGGGACGGTGGCGTGGTCGATCCTGGTGCCAAGCGGCGCCTCCATCCAATACCGGGCGGGGATCGAGTTCATCAGTCCGGACGGGCCGAGGCTCATGGCGCACTGCACGCGATTCGGCGGCACGCCGGATCCGGGCTCCCCCAACCCAGAGTCGCAACGACGGGGGAACTGAACGCGCGGCGGGCTCGGCGCCCGCCAGCCGATGCGGCTACTTCAGCACGAACTCGGTGCGGCAGCTCTCGTTCAGCAGGAAGCCGTCTTCCATCACGCGGATCTCCAGGTGCCCGCCAGGCAGCGGCGGCTTCAGGCTGAGCGCGACGCGCCACAGGCCATTAGCGAGCGGCCGCCCCAACTGCACCGGCCAGGTGCGTTCCACGGGCCCGCCCGCGCCGGCCAGGCCGAAGGTGATCGCGCGCTCCTTGAGTTTTTCGGCCGAGATCATCGTCGAGATGGTCATGGGCTCGCCGCGCGTGAACTGCCGCAGCCCCGGGCGTTCGCCAGCCTGCTCGAACACGAAGCCGGAACACTCCGCGACCTTCGACTTCCCGATCGGGACGGCCACGGTGGCAAAGGCCAGCCCCTCTGCCGGCCGGTCGCCGCGCACCGTGCCGGCGACGCGCACCTGGTAGATCTTCGCGTCCACCGCCAGGCGCGCTTCGCCAATCGCGCGACCGCCCTTCGCCGGCACGGTGCCGATGGCCCGGGCCCCAATCTTCCCCGCCGGGTCGAGCGCGACCACGGTGTAGTCGACGTTGGCGCCGTCCGGCAGGCTCGAACCGATCTCGAACGGCACGATGATGCCGCGGCGATTGCCTTCGCCGGCTACCGCCGACGGCGCGAGCGCGATCGGCAGGTCGGACACCGGTAGCGGCGATTCCACCAGGCTCAACGCGGTCGCCTCGCCTTCGGCCGACGGCCGGTAGACGCGCCGGTGCAGCAACGAGACACCAGGGACGCGCGTGCGCACGGTCAGCTTGCGGGAGCGGTTCTTCGCGGCCGTCGCGGCCGGCGCGTAGCCAATCAGGTAATAGGCGCGGTTCTCGGCGGCCACGCGCGCCAGGCCCGCATTGGCGTCGTTGGCCAGGATCGCTCGGCCGCCGGTGAGTCCGGCAAGGTCGCGCACGACCGTGGTGTCGAACGGCTCGCCGTCGCGGCCGACCTCGGCGCCCGGCGCCTGCAGGCCACGGGGATCAACGGTGTAGATCGCGACGTTCGCCGCGCGCGCCGCATCCACCAGCTTCGAGAACACCTCGTCGTCCGTGCCCCGGGGACGCTCGAACCATTCGAAGAAATTCGCCGGCAGGTCGCCGCCGCGGCTGAACCACAGCACGGCCTTGCGGCGGGCCGGAATGCGGCGCAACTGCTCGACCACGCCGAACAGGACCCTGAAACTCTCGCGGCCGTTCTCGCCCGGGCCGAACACTTCGATGGGCGAGTCGAGTTCGGCGAGGCTTGCCGCCGCCGTCGCGGCACCCGCACCCGGCCCGGGTTCCTCCAGGCCGAGGTTGCGTTCACGGCGGCCCTGCGTCTGCGGAATGGTGTTGAGCGCGAGGGTGCGATCGCTCGTCAGGAAGAAACCGGAGTTGGTGCCCGAGCGAATGATCGCGACGTAATCGTTGGGCAGCAGCGTCTCCTTGAAGAACCGTTCCGCCACCCGCCGCGCCTGCGAGACGTCGTCCACCTGCAGGCCCAGGTCGTCGAGCACCACGACGAACAGGCCGCCGGGCTCAACTTCGTTGGAGGCGATCCCGGGCGGCAGGGGCCGGATCGCGGAGGCGCTCGCCAGATCCACGAACTGGAACGTCTGGATTGCCTGCGGCGCGCCGTCTTCGAACACCTCGAAGTCCTCGGCCTTCAGGTGGGCGACGGGCGCGCCGTTGGCGCCCGTCGCGACGACGTCGATCGTGACCAGGTCGACGCGGGAACGGAAAGTCGGTTGTCCCGGCGCCTGCCGTGCGGAAGCGGTGGTCAGCAAGAGGGTCGCACCCGCTCCGATCAGCAGGACGGCAACCAGCACGGGTCGGCTCATGATCCTGACTTTACCCTCAGACGGGATCACTCCGATCGGGGGGACTTAGAATCGCCATGAGGTCCCGACCTGCACCAGGCGCGGGTGATTGGGCAGTATTCCGCGTGACCGATCGACGATGAACAAGCGATTGTCGAGGTTCTTCACGGCCAGAAACACCGATGCTCCGTGGCGAGGCACGCGCCAGGACACCGCCAGATTCAGGTAGGTTTGCGCGGGGATCAGCCCGCGCTGGCCGTCGGGGCTGCCCACGACGCTGTTCAGGTCGTCCGCAAACTGACCCGCCACGTATTGCGCTTCGAGCTGCAGATCGATGCCGACGGCATGGCGATAGCCTGTGGTAATCGACGCGGTGGTCGTCGGCGCGTATGGCAGGCGATTACCGGAGACGCTGGTGCCCGAGAATCCCGGCACGTTGCTGGTGCGAACACCGACAAACCGCGCGGTCGGCAGCCAGGCATAGGAAGCGCGCGTGTAGATGTCGTGTCGCGTGCCACGCACCCGGCGCCAGTCCGCATCGACGCCACCCTCGACACCCTGGTGAAGCGTTTGACCGCCGTTGGTCAGCGCGCTGCCAAGGCCGCCGGCGAGGCTGGCCGGGACGACCTGGTTCGAGTAGTCAAGGCGGAACAGTGTGGCTTGCACGCCGATCACGCCCGCGCGCGCCCGGCCACCGGCTTCGTAGTTCCAACTGCGCTCCGGCTCCAGTTCCACGATGCCCCCGGTGTTGCTGATGATGTCTTCGGCGCGGGCCGGCGCAAACCCGCGGTGAATGCCGGCGAAGAGGGTCCGGTCGGCCGTCGGTCCCCACGAAACGCCGAGGCCTGGCACGAACTCGGCGGTCGAGGTCCGGCCGGATCGGGCCAACAGCCGGTTGGTGCGTGAGTAGCTGATGCGCTCGATGCGGGCACCAGGCGTGACGGTCCAGTTGCCCGCCAGCCACCGATGCTGCACAAATCCCGACAGCGCGCCGGTCCCGCGCACGTTGCTTTCGACCAGCACGCCGCTACGGGCCGTCGGCGTGTCGCCATTCTCCTGCCGCCGATCCTGGTGCTCGCCGTGAACGCGGACGCCGAGGTCGATTTCGTGCCGCACGCCGGCACCAAAATCGTGGCGCGCCCGCAGTTCGACTCCCGCCTGTCGATAACGCCGCAAGCGGCCCTCGTTGCCACACGTCGTGTCGAGGTTGGCCATCCCCGCGCAGCGCGGATCAGCGGCATCATTCGGCCGCTGTCCTGAATTGCTCGACTGCCGCCACCAGTCCCGCGCGAAGGACGCGGCGTAGGCGGTCCCGCTCAACGCCACGCGCGACCACAGCAGGCCGCGATAAACGACGCTCGCGCCGGCCCGGTCGCCGGCGAACCGGTCGTTGGCAAACGGGTTCGCCCGCGGATCTCGCCGATACTCGTCGTCGCGCAGGCCGCTGTAGGTCACCTGCGAGCGCTCGCGATAGTAGTTCGCCTTGAGGGCGAGCTGCGCGGTTGTGCCCAGGGACCGGCTCACCTTCGCCATCAGGTCGGTCAACTCGCTCCGGACGTGGTCGCGGGCGCCGTCGCTTTGTTTCCGCAGGGCGTGGCCAAAAGCGCCCGTGTGGGTCCGCGTCCCGCCGAGCGAGCCGCTCGCATTCAAGTAGTCGCGATTGCCGGCGGTAACCTGGAGCGCACCCTGGAGCCGCGCCGGCGGCTCGGCCGTGATGTAGTTCACCACCCCGCCGAGCGTCACCGGACCATGCGCGATCTGACTTGATCCCTTCAGCACCTCGACGCGCTCGAAACGTTCGATGGGGGGATGGTAGTAGCTGGCGTTATCCCCATAGGGCGCGTACGACACCGGGACGCCGTCCTCGAGCAGCAACACCTTTGACGATCGCGTGGGGTTGAGCCCGCGGATGCCGATGTTGGGGCGAAGGCCAAGGCCCTCCTCGTCGCGAACGACCACTCCGGGCACCTTCCGCAGCGCTTCGCTGGTCGAGAAGACATGCGCCGCGTCCAGGACCTCACGCGTCAACAGATCGAACCCGCCGGGAAGGCGCCGCCGCATTTCCTCCGACCCGGCCAGCCTGGCGCCGATCACGGTGAGCTCTTCGGCCAGCCCGCCCGGTCGCAGCAGCAATTCCACATTCAGTGAGGCCTCGGCCACCCTGCCACGGACTTGGGCGAGCGAGAATCCGTCCAGCATGGCCGACACATCGTAGTCGCCTGGGCCGGGGACGTGGAGGACATAGCGACCGTCAGCGTCAGACGTCGCCGACGCCGCCACGACGCCCGAGGCGTAGCGAGCAGTCACCGCCACGCCAGGCACGACCGCGCCGGTGATGTCGACAACCCGGCCGGAGATGGTCGGTGAGGACTGCGCCAACGGCGCAGCGGAACCGGCAACCGCGAAGCCGGCAATGGCAATAACGAACAGCAACGAGGTCAGAGACAGCGAACGCATGAGATACCTCTGGCAATTGAGGACGCTCTCAATAACCGATAATGAGATTAAGTCTCAACTTTATATACGACCAATCGGGTCCGTCAAGTCGAATCCGCTGGACGAGGTGAGTTTGGAGGGTCCTTCTACGCGCCGACCTGGCGCGCAAGCGCGGCCGCCAAGGCCGCGGAATCGTTCAGACAGGGGAGAAAACGAACCTGCAGTTCCGGCCGGGCGCCGGCCGCCAGTTGGCCTTCGAGTTGGCTCTCGGCGTTGTCGGCCAGGAAGCCAAACGGGTAGTACACCACGTTTGAGAAACCAGCTTCGCTGACCCGCCTGAGCGTCTCTTCAATCGGCGGTTCGGTCCAGCGCCCGCCGCGGGTGTGGTTCAGCCAGCCGTTCAAGATCAGTCCAAAGTGAGCCGACAAGCGGGTGCGGATGGCGCCGTACAAGCGCTCGGTGGCGCAACGACCCGTGTCGATTGGGCGTGTGGGATCGAGCAGGGTCCCGTGGGCGGCCAGCACGAGCGCGATCGCCGGCCCCGTGCTCACCTCGCCGAGCTCTGACAGCACGTGCGATGCGGAAATATCGGCGAGTTGGTCCAAGTCGAGTGCCGGGAGGACGTCAACGCGCGCGCGGTGCGCCGCGCGGCCCATGGCCGCCGCGGCCGCCTGCCGCGACAGCTCGTGGGTGAAGGCGGAGTCGGCCGCGTACATCGGCGCGACCCACACTGGCTCGTCGGCGGGAATCGCGCTCAGGACATCGTCCAGCAGGGGCCGCCTGAATTCGTAGGCCACATGCACCGCCCACGATCCCGGCTGTTGCGCCTCGAGGGCGGCGCGTAAAGCGTGCGCTTGCGCGCCAGTAATCGGCTCGAGCGGCGAGGTATAGCCATTCGCCCTCCACAGGCGCCGGCGGCCGTGGGCCCTCGATAGGGCGATGAAGGGGATGGCGGCCTGCGGAATATCGGCCACCGTTCGCGTCAGCCCCTGCAGAATCCGCCACGAGTAGACCAACTGGCCGGTGAAGCTCGGCGATGGCGGCTCGCCGTAGGTGGTGAGGACAAGGTGTTGAAGGGTCATGCATCGCCAAGCAGGCGCGTCGCGACCGACCTGGCCGTACGCCTGGCCGCCGCAATCGCGTGGTTGAAGGACACACCGTCGCAAGCGGTGCCGCACAAGTCGAGACCGGGATGGCGCGCCAGGCACTCCCGGATCGCGCCGACCCGCTCGTCGTGACCGACGGTGTACTGCGCGATGGCCGCCGGCCACCGGAACACGTGGTGTCGGATCGGCCGATCAGCGATGCCGAGGCCCATGACCAGTTCGGTACGGGCGAGCGTGGTCAACGCCGATTCGTCAAGGCCGGCGACCTCGGGCCGACGCGCCCCGCCGAGGAACACCCGCAACAACACCGCGCCGTCCGGCGCGCGGCCGGGAAAGATCGAGGATTCCCACAGCACGCCGATGGTGGCCAGCTGCTCGCTGCGAGCGACCAGGTAGCCATACCCATCCAAGGCGCGACGCAGCGATGCCGCCGCGTAGCCAAGGGCGACCACCGCCAGGCCGGCGTAGGGAATCGAGGCGAGCTCCGCGGCCAGCTCGCGATCCAGGTCGCGGACGATCGCAGACGTCTGCGCCGCGGGCGTCGCGAACACGACGTGGTCCGCTGTCAGCGACAGGCCGCCGGCCACCTGCACATGCCACGCCTGGGCGTGCCGGGAGATTGTGGTGATGGCCCGGCCGGTCATGACCCCTGGCGTCAAGCGGTCCGCCAGGGTGCGGGCCAGCGTGCCGAGCCCGCCGGTAAAACTCAGGAGGCGTGGCCGCCGCGGCGCCGTCCGCCGCCGGGCCAGCACCGCCCGCAGAAGACTGCCATGATGACGCTCCCATTCGACCAGGACCGGAAAATGCGATCGCACCGACAGCAGCCGGCTGTCACCGGCAGAAATCCCTGCCACGGCCGTGTCGACCAGCACCTCGGCCACCTCCCGGCCGAGCCGGCGTTCGGCAAACTCGAACACGGTCTCGTCGGCGTGCGGTGGCGCGGCCTGGGCCCATGGCTCCCGCAGCAGGCGCAGCTTGGCCGGCCAACTGATGATCGACGACATCAGCAGCGCCGGCGGCGCGTCGGGCACCTGCACGAGGGCGCCACCGCGAAGGACAAACCGTCGGCGCGCCTCGACGTTGGCCTCCACCAGGCGCGCGGACAATCCCAGCTCGTCGACCAACGCCATCGTCTCTGGCTCGCTGTCGAGGAATCCGTTGGGGCCTCTTTCCACCAACCAGCCCGCATCCGCCACGGTCCTGGCGTGGCCGCCGGGCTCGTGGCCGGCGTCAATCACGAGGACCTCCAGTTCCCGCCCCAACCGTGCCGCTTCGGCCTGCAGCGTGAAGGCGCACGTCAGGCCGGCAATGCCGCCGCCCGCCACGATCACGCGCTTGGCCGTCATACCGTCCTGCTGAAGACGGGTTTGACGCCGGAGGTGCGGGCGCGCAGGTACCGGTCGAACACCATGCACACGTTGCGCACGAACAGGCGGCCGAGGGGGGTGATCTCGATCGACCGGTCGCCCACGGTGACCAGGCCATCAGTGGCCGGCGACTCCGGGGCGGTCAGCTCCCCCAACTCCGCGGCGAAGTAGTTCGAGAAGTCGATGCCGCAATCGGTCTCGACCTGCCTGATGTCCACGCGGAAGTTACACATCAGCCCGGCGATCACCTGCCGGCGGACCAGGTCATCGGCCGACAATTCGTAGCCCCGGCTGATGGCGAAGCGCCCCTCGCCGAGCGCGGCGTAGTACTCGGGCAGCTTCTTGGTGTTCTGCACGAAGGCGCCGTGGACCTCGCCGATGCCCGAGACGCCGACGGCCACCATGTCGGCCGTCTTCTGGACCGTGTAGCCCATGAAGTTGCGATGCAGATCGCCCCGATCGACCGCCTGGCCGAGATCGTCGGCCGGCAACGCGAAGTGATCCATGCCGATCTGACGGTAGCCGGCGCCGACGAAGGCATCGATGGTCAGGGCCAGCAGTTCGAGCTTGAGCCGCGCCGACGGCATCTCCTCGTTCGCCAGCGTCTTCATGTGCGCGCGCATCCATGGCACGAACGCGAACGAATACGCCGCCACGCGGTCCGGCCTGAGGGCCAGCGTCAGTTCCAGCGTGCGCCGAAAGCTGTCCGCGGTCTGCAGCGGCAGGCCGTAAATCAGGTCAACGTTGATCGACGAAAAACCCGCGGCCCGCGCCTCGACAATCTGGCTGCGGGTCAACTCGAAGCTCTGCTCCCGGTTGATGGCCTGTTGAACCTCGGGCGCAAAGTCCTGGACGCCCATCGAGAGGCGGTTGAATCCCAGATCGCGCAGCCGGCGGAGGTGGGCCACCGTGGTGACCCGCGGATCGATCTCGATCCCCAATTCGGCGCCTGGCGTGAACGTGAAATGACGGTGAATACGATCGAAGACCCGGCTCAACTGGTCGGCTTCGTAGTACGTGGGAGTGCCACCGCCCCAATGCATCTGCGACACCGTGCGGCGGTGAGGCAGTGCCGCCGCCAGCAGGTCGATTTCCCGGTCGAGCGCATCCAGGTAGGTGGCTGCCACCTCGGGATGACTGGTGATGATGACGTTGCAGCCACAAAACGCACAGCGCGCCTGGCAGAACGGCAGGTGCGCGTACAGCGAGAGGGGCAGGTGTCCCTGGCCGTCGACCAGCGCCAACCGTTCCCGGTACTGCAAGTCGCCGACACCCTCGTGAAATTCCACGGCGGTCGGGTACGAGGTGTAGCGCGGGCCGGGCCGATCGTAGCGTTCGAGCAGCGCCAGGGTTGACGGCGCGGCACCGATCAGGTCGCGCATGGGGCCTCCATTCCGGCAAAACTGTGCACGGCCTCGATCAACGTCTCGACCGACGCGATGGGGGTCTCGGGCAGAATGCCGTGCCCCAAATTCATGATGTGGCCCGGGCGGCCGGCCATTCGCCGCAGCACATCGGCGGCACGCGCCCGCACGGTCACCGCGTCGGCGAAGAGGATGTGCGGATCCAGGTTGCCCTGCAGTGCGACGGCCGGCCCCACACGGGCGGCGACGTGATCGATCGGCGTCCGCCAGCACACGCCCAGCACCTCCGCACCCGCCGACGCTGCCGCTTCGATCAGGTGGGGCGCGCCGTTCACGAAATAGATGATCGGCACGCCGAGGTTGCGCACGCCGTCGACGATTTGCTTCACGTAGGGCAGCGCGAATCGATGGTAGTCGTCCGCGCCGAGGATACCCGCCCACGAGTCGAAGATCTGGACCGCCTGCACCCCGGCCTGCACCTGCAGCCGCAGGTAGTCCACCATGGCCACCGCGAGCTTTTCCAGCAGCGCCTCCAGCGTGGCCGGCTCGGCGAACATCATCCGCTTGACGGCGCCGAAGCCCTCCTTGCCTTCGCCCTGCACGAGATAAGCCGCCAGGGTGAACGGCGCCCCACAGAACCCGATCAGCGGCACCTTGCCCTCGAGTTCCCGGCGCAGCAGGCGAACCGCGTCGGCCACGAACGGCACCACCTCGGCGGCCGGCCGCGCTTCGAGCGCCGCCACCTGGGCCCGCGACCGAATGGGATCGGCAATCTTCGGCCCCGGCGAGAACGTCATGCCGATGCCGAACGCGTCGAGTGGCAGCAGAATGTCCGAAAACAGGATGGCGGCGTCCAGCGGGAAGCGGCGCAACGGCTGCAACGTGACCTCGGCGGCCAGGTCCGGCGTGCGGCACAGTTCGAGGAACTCGACCCGCCGCCGCAGTTCGCGGTATTCCGGCAGGTAGCGTCCGGCCTGCCGCATGATCCAGATCGGCGTGCGGTCCACCGGTTGCCGCCGGCAGGCGCGCAGAAAGCGATCGTTCATCGGGTCATCTCCTGCAGGGTCGTGCGCGCCGCCTCGACGGTCTGCGCGATGGTGACCTGGTCGTGGGCAAGCGACAGGAAGGCCGACTCGAACGGTGACGGCGGCAGCAGCACGCCCCGGGCGAGCATGCCCTGGAAGAACGCGGCGTACGCCGTGCGGTCGACACCCGCCGCATCGGCCCAGGACCGCACCGGACGGTCCGAGAAGAACACGGTCCACATCGAGCCCACGCGTTGAACCACCGCCGGCACGCCGGCGGCCGCGATCACCTGCTGCAGGGACAACTCGAGCGCTTCCCCCGTGCGCTCCAGGATCTCGTAGAGATCCGGCGTGGCATCGACCGCCGCGAACGCCGCCAATCCCGCCGCCACCGCCAGCGGATGCGCGGCGTAGGTCCCCGCCTGATAGACCGGCCCGGCCGGGGCCACGAGGCTCATCAGGTCCCGCCGGCCGCCAAACGCCGCCAGCGGCAGCCCGCCGCCGGCCACCTTGCCAAGGGTGATCAAATCCGGCGTCACACCGAAGCGAGCGGCGGCGCCGCCGCGGGCGACGCGGAATCCGGTCATGACCTCGTCGAAGATCAACACCGCGCCGTGCCGCGTGCAACGTTCGCGCAAGGCGTGCAGGAATCCGGCCGCCGGGGGCACGCACCCCATGTTGCCCATCACCGGTTCCACGATCAGCGCGGCGATCTCACCCGCGTAGCGGTCGAAGCAGCGGTCGACGCTGGCGAGGTCGTTGAAGTCGGCCACCACCGTATCGGCGGCGGTGCCGGCGGTCACGCCGGGCGAATCCGGCACGCCGATCGTGGCCGCCCCGGAGCCGGCGCTCACCAGGAACATGTCGGCGTGGCCGTGGTAGCCGCCGGCGAACTTGATCAGGCGCGCGCGGCCGGTCGCGGCCCGGGCCACCCGCACGGCGCTCATCGTCGCTTCGGTGCCGGTCACCACCAGGCGGACCATCTCGCAGCCCGGCACGCGCGCGGCGATGCGCTCGGAGAGTTCGACCTCCGGTGACGACGCCAGGCCAAAGACGACGCCGCGTGCCACGGCGTCGACAATCGCCTTGGCGATCGCCGGGTGGTTGTGCCCCAACAGGGCCGGGCCCCACGCCCCGATCCAATCCACGAAACGGCGGCCATCCTGGTCGATGACGTGCGCACCATGCGCCTCGGCGATCACCAAGGGCGGCATGCCCATGGCCTTGAACGCCCGCACCGGCGAGTGCACGCCCCCCGGGGTGACGCGCAGCGCCCGCGCCTCCCGCTCGATCGCAAGGGGCGATGGGCCGGTCACGACGCCCTCCCCGACAGCGCGACGGCCAGCGGCTTCGCGAAATAGGTAATCAGGATGGTGGCGCCCGCCCGCCGCAAGCTCACCGCCGTCTCCAACATCGCGCGGTCCAGGTCCAGCCAACCGCGTGCAGCGGCGGCGTGCATCATCGCGAACTCGCCGGAGACCTGGTAGGCCACGACCGGCACGTTCACGCACTCGTGCACGGCGCGGATCACGTCCAGATAGGGCAGGCCCGGCTTCACCATCACCATGTCCGCACCCTCCTCCACATCCGCGATCGCCTCGCGGAGCGCCTCGCGGACGTTGGGCGGGTCCATCTGGTACCCACGCCGATCCCCGCTCTGCGGCGTGGAGCCAGCGGCCTCGCGGAAGGGCCCGTAAAAGGCAGACGCGTACTTGACCGCGTAGGAGACGATCGCGCGATCGGCAAAGCCGGCGCCGTCCAAGGCGCTGCGAATGGCCGCGACCCGGCCGTCCATCATGTCGGACGGCGCAATCACGTCGGCGCCCGCGCGCGCGTAGGTGAGGGCCGCTTGTGCCAGCCGCGGCAGGCTGGCATCGTTGTCCACTTCTCCCTCGTGGAGCAGGCCGCAGTGGCCGTGATCGGTGTACTCGCACAGGCAGACGTCGGCCCACACGCTGATCGCGGGCGCGGCGGCTTTGATCAACCTGATCGCCTGCGGCACCGGGCCTTCGTCATCCCACGCGCCGCTGCCCTCCGCGTCCTTGCGTGAGGGCACGCCGAACAGCAAGACCGCGCGAATGCCCACGGCCGACAGCGCCACCGCCTCGAGTGCCGCGAGGTCCGGCGACAGCCGCGATTGGCCCGGCATCGAGGCAATGGGCTCGGCAATCCCGATTCCCTCGCAAACAAACAGTGGCGCCACAAGCTGCCCGGCGCACAGGCGCGTTTCGGTGACGAGAGCGCGCATGGCAGCGGTCCGGCGCAGGCGCCGGCCACGATGGAAAGTCGTGTTCATACCTGCATTCGTTCCGGCGCTGACGCACACTCGGCAAGCATGTCGCCGGCTCCTTGTTCGACCAGACGCGCTGCCGCGAGGCGTCCAAGTGCGACCGGGTCGGCGCCCTCCAGTTCCAGCCGAATCGCGCCCGGTGTCCGCACTCCAAACACACCGGCCACGAGCCGAAGCCCGGCGGCCGATGCCGTGGCGACCGCACCGACCGGCACCGAGCACCCGCCGCCAAGGGCGTCCAACAAGGTGCGCTCGGCATCAACCGCCCGCCTGGTTGCGGCGTCGTCGAGGACCGCAAGCCGGCGGCTGACCTCCCCGTCCGCCGCCCGGCATTGCACTGCCAGGGCGCCTTGCGCGGGAGCGGGAATAATCGCGCCCGTCGAGAAGGTCTCGGTGATGGCACGGTCGAGGCCCAGCCGCTCGAGGCCGGCGCGGGCCAGGATCACGGCATCGAGGTCCGCGCCTACTCGGGCGACGCGCGTCGGCACGTTGCCACGCAATGGCACGAGGTCGAGATCCCCGCGAAGCAGGGTCACCTGCGCCATGCGTCGCGTGCTGCACGTGCCAACACGGGCGCCGGCGGGCAGCCGGGCCAGGGTCAGGCCGTCGCGCGCGCACAGCACATCTTCCACGGGACCGCGCATCGGGACGGCCGCCACCACGAGTTCCGCGCTCGAATCCACCGGCAAGTCCTTGTAGCTGTGGACGGCGACGTCGATCTGACCCGCCACCAGGGCCTGCTCGAGGGCGGCGGTGAAGAACCCCGTGCCTTCAACGTGCCAAAGCGGGAGATCGGCAATGCGATCGCCCGCCGACACGATTTCCACGAACTCGATTTCGAGGTCCGGATGCGCCGCAGACAACCGGGCGGCAATGTGGCGGCTCTGCCACATCGCCAGCGCACTACCCCGGGTTCCGATCCGCAGCCTCATGCTTCGACTCCGCGGGCGCTCACGGACGGCCGGGGACCCTGGCGCCGCAGCGCCTCGCGCGCCGCCCACCGCTCCAGCCACGCCAGCTCCCGGGCAATGACGGCTTCGACGCGCGGCACCTCGCTTGCCCGCTCCGCGCGCGTGGCGTCGGCCGTCTGCGCGAGCTGCCCCAGGTCAACGCGCTCGATGCCGCAGGCGGCCACGGGCTCGACGCTCGGCGGCATCGACAAGTCGACGATGAACAATCGCCGCTCCTGCTGTTGTCGCGGCCCCAGGTGCTCGCGCGTGATCAACCACCCGTCGCCGTTCACCGCCGAGATGACGGCATCGGCGCGGCGAAGCTCCTCATGAAGGGCCTCAAGCCCGACGGCTTCAGCGCCGACCGCGCGGGCCAGCTCCTCGGCACGAGCCAAGGTCCGGTTGGCGATGACCAGACCGCCGGTGCCGATGGCCTGCAAGTGGCGGGCGACCTTTCGCGCCGTGTCTCCGGCGCCGACAATGAGGACGCGACGATTCGCGAGCGGCACGCGGCTGGTCAGCCAGTGGATGCCGGTGGACGCCACGGAAGCCGCCCCCTGCCCGATTGCGGTTTCGGCCCGGGCGGCGCGGCCGGCCCGAATCGCCGCCCGAAAGACGCCGGTCAGGAACCGGCGGACACCCGGCGACGTGTCGAGAGCCAGGCGCGCCTGGCCCAGCACCTCGGCTTCGCCGATGACCACCGATTCCAGGC
>CAYGMD010000025.1:0-39032 GCA_964350785.1 uncultured Acidobacterium sp.
AGCATGGCGGATACGTGGCGTTGGCCAAGGCGATTGAGATGGGGCCGGCCGCGGTGATCGCGGAGGTGACCGCGGCGACATTGCTCGGCCGCGGCGGCGCGGCGTTCCCCACCGGCCGCAAGTGGGACGCGGTCGCGCGCGAGGCGGCGACCCCGCACTATGTGGTCTGCAACGCGGACGAGTCGGAACCCGGGACCTTCAAGGATCGGGTGCTGATGGAGCAGGACCCCTTTGCCGTCGTCGAGGCCATGACCATCTGCGGCCTGGCCACCGGCGCCGAACGCGGGTACATCTACATTCGCGGCGAGTATCCGGAATCGGAGCGGGCCATTGCCGGCGCGCTGGCGCAAGCGCGCGCGGCCGGCTTGCTCGGCGGCACGGTGGCGGGTTCCGGCCATGCCTTCGACGTCGAGATTCGCCGCGGCGGGGGCGCGTACATCTGCGGCGAAGAGACGGCGCTGTTCAACTCGATTGAAGGCAAGCGCGGCGAGCCGCGCTCCAAGCCGCCCTTTCCGGCGCAGGTCGGCGTGTTTGGCAAGCCCACGGTCGTCAACAACGTCGAGACGCTCGTGAACGTGCTCGACATCCTGGTCGAGGGCGGCGAGGCATGGTCGAAGACCGGCACGGCCAGTTCCGCCGGCACGCGGTTGTTCTGCCTGTCGGGACACGTGACCAGGCCGGGCCTCTACGAGATCGAATGCGGCCAGACGCTGCGCCACGCCATCGAGCTCGCAGGCGGCATCGCCGGCGGGCGTGCCCTGCAGGCGGTGCTGCTCGGCGGCGCCGCCGGCACCTTCGTCGGCCCGGACGCGCTCGACATGCCCTTGTCGTTCGAGGGCGCGCGGGCCGCCGGCGCCACGCTCGGCTCCGGCGTCATCATGGTGTTCGACGAGACCGCCGACCTGATGGACACGCTCGCACGCGTGGCCCAGTTCTTCCGCGACGAGTCCTGCGGCCAGTGCGTGCCCTGTCGAGTTGGCACGGTGAGACAAGAAGAGCTGCTGCGCGGCCGGGAGTCGGGAGTCGGCAGTCGGGAGTCTCGAGTCGTCCTCGAAGAACTAGGCCAGGCGATGCGGGACGCCTCGATCTGCGGGCTTGGCCAGACCGCGGCGTCGGCGCTCGAGTCTGCGTTCGCCAATATTCCGTCCCTGAAAGGGCGCCGGTCATGACCAACGACGAGATCGCGTTCCGCCTGCCGCCGCCGGCCGCGGCGCTGCCCGTGCCCCCGGCCGAGCCCGCGCCGGTGATGGTGCCGCTGACCATCGACGGCCGCCGCGTCGACGTGCCGGCCGGGTCGACGCTGATCGACGCCTGCCACGCGCTCGACATCGCCATTCCCACGCTGTGCTACCTCGAAACACTGACGCCGGTGAACGCCTGCCGGGTGTGCGTGGTGGAAGTCGAAGGCGCGCGCGTGCTGGCGCCCGCCTGCTCGCGCAAGGCCGAGCCCGGCATGGTGGTCAAGACCCGCTCGCCGCGCGTCGACCTGTCGCGGAAGGTTGTTCTCGAGCTGTTGGGATCCTCTGTCGACTTGAGTACTGCTCCCGGCCTGGCTGAGATGATGAAGGAATATGGCGCCAGGCCCGAGCGGTTCGGGCAGGGCGCCACGGTTTCCCAGCCTGTGAAGATTGACAATGACCTGTACGTGAGGGACTACGGCAAGTGTGTCCTTTGCTATAAATGTGTGGAGGCCTGCGGCACCGACGCGCAGAACACCTTTGCCATCGCCGTCGCTGGGCGCGGCTTCCACGCGCACATCTCCACCGAACTCGACGTGCCGCTACCGGACTCGGCGTGTGTCTATTGCGGTAATTGCATCGCGGTGTGCCCGACCGGCGCGCTGATGGCGACGCCGGAATTCGAGTTGCGTCAGGCCGGGGAGTGGCGGCCGGACACCCAGGCCGTGACCGACACCATCTGCCCGTATTGCGGGGTCGGCTGCACGCTCACCGTGCACGTGCAGGATCAGCAGATCGTGAAGGTTACCTCGCCGCTCGACAACGGCATCACGCGCGGCAACCTGTGCGTGAAGGGCCGCTTCGGCTTCGAGTACGTAAACAAGTAAAACAGGAGATCAAGAGTTCAGGAGTAACTCTTTATCTCTTTGCCTCCTGTGAGAGCTCGCGCGTGAGCGCGGTCCGGTCCAGTTCGCCTTCCCAGTGCGCCACGACCAGCGTGGCCACGCCGTTGCCGATGAAGTTGGTCAGCGAGCGGGCTTCCGACATGAAGCGATCGACCCCGAGGATGAGCGCCAGCCCGGCGACGGGGATCGACGGCACCACGGCCAGCGTCGCCGCCAGCGTGATGAAGCCGGCGCCGGTCACGCCCGACGCCCCCTTCGACGTCAGCATCGCGACCCCGAGAATCGTCAGCTGCTGCTTCAGCGTCAGATCGATGTTGAGGGCCTGCGCCACGAACAGCGAGGCCATGGTCAGGTAGATGTTGGTGCCGTCCAGGTTGAACGAGTAGCCCGACGGCACGACCAGGCCGACCACCGACTTGGAGCAGCCGAGCCGTTCCAGCTTCTGCATCAGCGGCACCAGGGCCGATTCCGAGGACGAAGTGCCGAGCACCGTCAGCAACTCCTCCTTGATGTAGGCGATGAAGCGGAGGATGTTGAAGCCCGTGAGCGCGGCGATGCTGCCCAGCACGAGCAGCACGAACAGCAAGCACGTCAGGTAGAAACTGCCCATCAACATGGCGAGCGGCTTCAACGCGGCCACGCCGTAGCGGCCGATCGTGAACGCCATGGCGCCGCCGGCGCCGATCGGCGCCAGCTTCATCAGCGTGTTCATCATCGAGAAGAACAGGTGCGAGCTGGTTTCGATGACCTGGTGCACGACGCTGCCTTCGCCGCCCATGCGGGTCATGGCGTAGCCGAACAGCACCGCCACGAACAGCACCTGCAGCAGGTCGCCCTGGCCCGTGAA
Source organism: uncultured Acidobacterium sp. (assembly GCA_964350785.1). Lineage (GTDB taxonomy): Bacteria > Acidobacteriota > Vicinamibacteria > Vicinamibacterales > UBA2999 > 12-FULL-67-14b. The sequence continues at coordinate 2,931 of CAYGMD010000025.1, forward strand.
GGCATCGAAGAACGTGCGCGGGATGATGTGCAGCAGGAAGTCGGTGGTGGTCTGGCTGGCCGCGACCTTGGCGTAATCGGCGACCGCCTTGCCGTCGAGCGTGGCCGGATCGGCGTTGAAGCCGGCCCCGGGCCGGACCAGGTTGCCCACCAGCAGCCCAATCACGAGCGCTACGGTGGAGACGACCTCGAAGTAGAGCAGTGCCTTGCCGCCGACACGCCCGACCTTCTTCATGTCGCCGGCGCCGGCAATCCCGAGCACCACGGTGCAGAAGATGATCGGGCTGATCAGCATCTTGACCAGCGCGATGAACCCGTCGCCGAGCGGCTTCAGCGCGATGCCCGTGTCGGGCTGCGCGTAGCCGATGGTGCCGCCGATGACAATCGCGGTCAGCACCCAGAAGTAGAGATGCGCGGTCAGTCCCCGCACACCTGCGCCAAGCCGGCGGTACGCCGTCACTACTTGCCGGCGGCGCCGCCGTCGGCCGGACGGCGATCGACGCCGCCTTCGAGCAGGTTCTCTTTCTGGTTGAACACGATCACCTGCGCCGCGCCCTGGCCGCCGCCTTCCTGCACGGTGTGGCCCATGGCCTGCAGCATCTTGATGGTGTCGGCCGAGAAGCCGAAGCGTTCGACGTTGATGCGGTCCGGCAGCCACTGGTGGTGCATGCGGCCGGCGTCGACCGCCTCCTGCGCGTTCATGCCGTAATCGATCACGTTGAGAATCGTGGTCAACACCGTGTTGATGATGGTGCGGCCGCCCGGCGTGCCGGTGACCATGAACAGCTGGCCGTCCTTGGCGAGGATCGTGGGCGCCATGCTCGACAGCATGCGCTTGCCGGGCCGCGCCAGGTTGGCGGGCGTGCCGATCATGCCGCGCTCGTCGGTCAGCCCGGGCTGGCCGTTGAAGTCGCCCATCTCGTTGTTCAGCAGGAAGCCGGCGCCCGGCACGACGATGCGCGAGCCGTAGCCGTATTCCAGCGTGTAAGTCATCGCCACCGCGTTGCGCCTGGCGTCGACAATCGACAGGTGGGTCGTCTCGGGCGATTCACTGGTCCACGTGAACGACGAGGAGGACGACTTCGAGGCCTTGTTGGGATCGATCGTCTTGCGCAGGCCGGCCGCGTAGTCTTTCGAGATCAGCATCGGCAGCGGGATGTCCTTCTCGAAGTCGGGGTCGCCCAGGTAGCGGGCGCGATCGGCAAAGGCGCGGCGCATGGCCTCGGCCGTCAGGTGGATGTTCTTCGCCGAGCCGTAGCCGTTGGCCTTGAGATCGAAGCCCTCCAGGACGTTCAGCATCTGTACCACCGCCATGCCGCCCGAGCTGGGCGGCGGCATGCCGATGATGTCGTAGCCGCGATAGGTGCCCTTGACGACGCCGCGCTTCTTGGCCTGGTAGGCCTTGAGGTCGCCGGCGGTGATCAGGCCGCCGTTGGCCTTCATTTCCTTTTCAATCAGCGCCGCGGTCTCGCCTTCGTAGAAGCCCGCCGGCCCCTGTTCGGCAATGCGCGTCAGCGTGCGCGCGAGATCGGCCTGCTTCAGGATGTCGCCGGCCTCGTACGGCTGGCCGTTCTTCGAGAACTGCGCGAGCGACGCCGGGTACTTCTTGAACTCCGGGATCATCGACGCCAGCGACCGCGCCAGGCCGTGCGACACCTCGAAGCCGTCGCGGGCGAGCTTGATCGACGGCTCGACCAGTTCCTTCCACGGCTTCGAGCCGGCCTCTTTCCACGCCATGTGAAGCCCCGCGACCGTGCCGGGCACGCCGACCGACATGTGGCTGTTGTGATGCGTATCGAAGTCGTACTTGCCGTCCTTCAGCCACATCTCGGGTGACGAGCGGGCCGGCCCGACTTCGCGGAAGTCGTACGCCACCGGCTCGCCGGTGGCGGGCCGGTAGACGATGAAGCCGCCGCCGCCGATGTTGCCGGCGGTCGGGTGCGTCACCGCCATGGCAAAGCCCGTGGCCACGGCCGCGTCGATCGCGTTGCCGCCGTTCTTGATGACCTCGAACCCGATCTGCGAGGCAATGTCGCTCTGGGTGATGACCATCCCCAGCCTGGCGCGGGCCGGGGCCGAGCCGGCCTGGACCGTCAACGACGTCAGGGCCAGCCCGGCGATCACAACGAAGATTGCGCGGCGAATCATGAAAGAGCCTCCGGGAGGGATTATAGGTGCCAAACGTGCCAAACGTGCCATGGTGCCGTCTTGGCACCTATGGCACCTATGGCACCTTGGTCTTGATGGGCGTGTCGTCCCGGTTGCCCCATTCCTCCCAGGCGCCGTAGTAGTTCCGGAGCTTGGAGAGGTCGTGGCCAATCAGCGCCAGCGTGAAGATGTCGTGCGAGGCGCGCATGCCGACCTGGCAATACACGGTGATGTCGTCCGAGGGCGCGATGCCCTTGTCGCGATAGAGCTTCGCGATCTCGGCCGCCGGCTTGAAGGTCCTGGTGACCGGGTCGAGCGTGTCTTCCCAGTAGACGGGCACCGACGACTCGATGAAGCCGCCGCGCTTGATGTTGCGCAGGTCCTTGCCGTCAATCTCGCCCGGCGTGCGGGCGTCGACGAGCTTCATGCCCGGCTTGTTGATGGCGGCCTTCACGTCGTCGGCGGTCGCGACCTTCACCGTCCCGGGCCGCACCTTGAAGGCGCGCGGTGCGACCACCGGCGCGGCCGCCGTGGTGGCGCGCTGTTCGGCGGCCCACTTGGTCCAGCCGCCGTCGAGCAGGGCCACGTTGGAGTGCCCGTAGTAGTTGAGGATCCACCACAGCCGGGCCGCGTAGATGCCGCCGCGCTCGTCGTAGGCAATCACCCGGGTGTTGTTGGAGATGCCCAGGCGCGTCATCAGCGCCTCGAACTCCTCCGGCGTCGGCAGGAACGTGGGCGGCGCCTTGGGATTGCGGATCCAGTTGCTGTCAACGAACACCGCCTCCGGGATGTGGCTGTCGGCGTAGCCGCGGTTGCGGATGTCGATAATCCGGACGTTGACGTCGGTCAGGTGCTGTGCCAGCCACGCGGTATCGACCAGCAGCTCGGGCCGGGCATAGGTGGTGGACGACTGCAGGCCGAGCGCGAGGGCAAGTAGGAGAAAGGGCATGCCGCCGATTGTATCCGGCACGGCGGGGCCGTGTCAGAATGGCTGGACCCATGACTGCGGCCGTTTCCGTCACCTCCAAGCTCCCCGACATTGGCGTCAGCATCTTTGCCGTGATGACGCGGCTGGCCAACGAGCACCAGGCCATCAACCTGTCGCAGGGGTTTCCCGACTTCGATTGCGACCCGGCGCTGGTCGAGGCGGTGGCCCGGGCCATGCGCGAGGGCCACAACCAGTACGCGCCCATGCCGGGCGTGCTGGCGCTGCGCGAGGCGATTGCCGCCAAGGTGGAACAGTTGTACGGGCCGCGCTTCGACCCGGCCACCGAGGTCATTGTCACGTCGGGCGCCACCGCCGGCCTGTACGCGACGCTGACGACGTTGGTGCGGCCGGGCGATGAAGTGGTGCTGTTCGAGCCGTGCTACGACTCGTACGTGCCGGTGATCCGGCTGAGCGGCGGCGTGCCGGTGTTCGTCAGCCTGTGCTATCCCGATTACGCCGTGAACTGGGACGAGGTGCGCCGCGCGATCACGCCGAAGACGCGCGTCATCCTGGTGAACACGCCGCACAACCCGACCGGCATGATGTGGTCGGCCGACGACATGAAGCAGTTGCAGTCGATCGTCGACGGCACCGGCATCATCCTGATCGGCGACGAGGTGTACGAGCACATCATCTTCGACGGCCGCCGCCACGAGAGCCTGCTGCGCTACGAGGGGTTGCGATCGCGGTCAGTGGTGATCAGCTCGTTTGGCAAGACCTTCCACACCACCGGATGGAAGGTCGGTTACTGCGTCGGTCCGCAGCCGCTGATTGCGGAAGTGACGCGGATTCACCAGTTCCTGACCTTCACGGTCCACACCCCGTCACAGGTGGCGTTTGCGGAGTTCGTACGCAAGGATCCCGGCGCGAAAGACCTGTCGGGCTTCTATCAACGCAAGCGGGACCTGTTCCTGGAACTGACGGCGGACTCGCGCTTCAGGCCGCTGGCCTGTGACGGCACCTACTTCCAGTTGATGGACTACTCGGCGATCTCCACCGAGACCGACAAGGAGATCGCCCACCGGCTGATCGTCGAGCACGGCGTCGCCTCGATCCCCGTATCGGCGTTCCTCTACAAGGACACCGGCGGACCCGTCCTGCGATTCTGCTTCGCCAAGAAGGACGAGACACTTACCGCCGCCGCCGAGCGCCTCGTGAAGATCTGACGCGCGCCTCATTGGCCACAGAGGACACTGAGAACGCAGAGCCGGACTGCCAGTTCGCTGGTGGCCGGCCGTTGGCCGGCCAGCCGGCCTGATGCCGAACCGCGAAAAATGAGTCTTCCAGTATTCAGCGGACTCATTTTATCGCGGTTCGGCATCAGGCCTGCGGCGCAAAGCGCCGCCAGCGAACTTCAGCTCTGTGCCTCTGGGTCTCTGTGGCTAATCAAAGTATCCGGCGCAGGTAGTGTGCGAGCCCGCGCGACTGGTTCCACTGTTTCGGATAGCCCAGCGACACTTCCTCGAACTTGACGCCGTCGATCTCGCGCGACGAGCGCAGGTGCAGGTGGCCCGAGACCACCGCCTCGAAGTTGTAGCGCACGTGCCAGTCGTTGGTGCGCGTCGTGCCACACCAGATCGCGAAGCGGGGGATGCGCGGCAGCACCGCCAGGTCGCGGCGCAACGGGAAGTGGTTGGCCACGATCAGCCTGGCATCCCTGGGGATGGCGTCCAGGCGCGCCTCGGTGGCGGCGACGCGGGCGGCGCACCACTCGTCGCAGGTGGCAAAGGGGGCAGGAGCCAGCAGATCTTCATCCGCCGACCTGATCCCCGATTCGGCGGCCCAGGCAATCGCGTCTTCGCGCGAGACGTGATCCGGCCGGAACGAATAGTCAAACAGCGTGAAGGTCGAGACAATCGCGCGCAGCGGGCCGTCGCCGGGCCACTTCGGGTACGGGTCTTCTGGCGTGAACACGCCGTAGCGCCGGCACAACGCGACCAGGCGATCGTAGTGGGCGGCGCCGCGCTGCTCCGGCGGCAGCGTCTGCGGCGTCCACAGGTCGTGGTTCCCCGGCGTCCAAATCACCTGGGCGAACTTCGGCTCGAGGCTGCGCAGCACGAAATCCAGGTGGGCCGGCGTCTCGCCGGTGTCGCCGGCCACGATCAGCCAGTCGTCCGGGAATGCCGGCAGCGCCTCCACCACCCGCCGGTTCTCGTCGTAACCGACGTGCAGATCGCTGATGGCCCAGAGCTTCACGGTACGACGTGGCGGATGCGCACCGGCAGGTCGGCGCCGGTGCGGCGGATGGCCAGGCCCAGCCGATGCGTGGGCGTGGGCCAGTCCTGCAGGAACTGCCAGGTGGCCGGGTCGTCTTGCATCGCCGGCTCGAAGGTGATCGACGGGGGCGCGCCCGGCCGGAAGTGGAACGCGAAGTCGCCCAGCGGCAGCGCCAGGCCGAAGCCACGCGCCTTGATATACGCCTCCTTCATCGTCCAGTAGTCGAAGAACACCCGCTCCTGCTGGTCCTCGGGCAACGACTGGAGATGGGCGACCTCGGCCGGGGCGAAGAAGCGCGCCGCGACGTCCTGGGTCAGGCGGCGGCCCACGTGCTCGACGTCGACGCCCACTTCGCGGCCAATCGTCACCGCGCAGGCAATCAGGCCGTCGGTGTGGGACAGGTTGAAGCGCAGGTCGGGCACGCCGGCCGGCCGATCGAGAATCTCGGGCCGGCCATGGACGTTCGCAATGAATTGCCAGTCGGCGGGCGCCACGGCAGTGGCATAGCGCGACAGCATGGTGCGCACCAGCGCGCGGGTGAGCAGGAAGCGGTAGCGGTCGCGCTCGAACACCAGCCGCGCCATCCGCTCGTGCTCCTCCGGCGACAGCAGCCGCCAGTACTGGTCGCGCCTGGCCAGCACCTCGGTGCCGCCGGTCGACACCAGGTCCACGTGCACCGAGTGGAAGGGCAGCAGTTCGATCACGCGGTGGCCTGCCGGTTGCGGCGCAACATGATCAGGCCGATGCCCGAGACCAGCGCGAGCACGGCGAGACCGATGCCGATCTCGGCGCCGTGGTCCTTCATGAAGTCGAGCGCGTGCTCGCCGTACCTCACCGCGAGATAGCCCTGGCCAAAGTAGCGGATGCCGCGGCCAATCAGGATGGCCAGGCCGAAGCGCCACACCGCCACGTCGGCGGCACCGGCCAGCAGCACGAAGATCTTGAACGGCACCGGCGGCGGCAACAGCGACGGCACGACGACGGCGAGCAGGCCGAAGCGCTGGTACAGCCGCAGGGCGCGATCGACATGGGCGCCCTTGAGCCGCTTGCGGACGAACACCTCGCCGCCGCGCCGGGCGACGGCAAACAGCATGAAGCACCCGATCAGCGACCCGAGCGTGGTCATGCCCGCGTAGTACGGCATGAGCTCCGGGGATTTCGCGCTCAAGACGATGACCAGCACGTCGTTGACCTGCGGAAACGACAGGAACGACGAGTCGAGGACGGCGATGATGAACAGGCCGACCCCGCCCAGGCCGGTCGCCCACGCGGTAATGGCCGCGGCCACTTTCGTCAGCATCAATGGGCCTCGGCCGGCGGGGCGGCGATGACGGTGTCGCGGGGATACAGGGCCAGGCCGAGCGTGGCGAAGATCAGGCTGCGCACCCGGCGGAAGAGCGCCAGCGTGCCGCCGCCGACCAGGCCGAGCGCCTTGACCACGGCGACGTTCGACGCCTCGAGCGCGCCGAGGTTGCCCGGGATGGCGCCGCTGGCGACGCTGGCCGAACGGGTGAAGGTCTCGACGATGTAGCCGAGCCACAGGTCGATGGGGGCGCCGATCGCCCAGAACACCAGGTAGACTTCGAGCGCCATCACCACGTAGCAGGCGACGCTCAACGCGACCAGGGCCTCGATGCGCCGCGGATCGGTGCGCGCCAGCTTCAGGAACAGGTCTTCAACCGCGCTGATGGCGTGCACGGTGCGGCCGCCGGCCCATCGCCAGCCGGTGCGGGCGTGAATCCGCTCGATCAGCGGGCCGAAGTAGCGGCCCGTCCGCATCAGGAACAGCAACGAGAACACCAGCACGACGAGCGCGGTGAGGGCAATGCCGCGGAACACGCCCTGCCAGGCGCTGGGCAGCATGTCGGACGACACGGCAAACGCGGCGAACAGGCCGACGCCGACCACGCTCATGATGCCCATGGCGGTGCGCTCGAGCACCGACGCGGCGGCCGACACCACCGGCGGCACGCGCCCCATCAACAGCACCACGCGCAGCGGTTCGCTGGCGACGCCGCGGATGGTGAAGTAGCCGACGCCGTCGGCGGCCAGCCTGACCCGGAACACGCGCCAGAACGACGGCCGCATCTCGGGCGGAAAGCACACCCACCAGCCGGCGGCCCGCATCAGGTGCCAGAGCACGCTCGGCATCAGCACCAGCGGCAGCGCCAGGCCCAGTTCGCGCGTCTGCCGGATCGTCTCCTCCCGGTCGAGCCCCAGCATCGTGTAGATGAACAGGGCCACGCCGATGACGATGGCGACGAGCGAAATCAGTTGTGGGACCGTCCGTCTCATCAGCGCACGTTCTCGGGTATGACGCGTTCCACGATCACTGCGTCGCGCCATACGCCGTCGAGCTTGCCGTGCTTCTCGTAGATGCCGACCTCGCGGAACCCGACCCGGGCCATCAGCGTGCGGCTGGCGGTGTTCTCGACGAAGATGCGCGAGAGCAGCTTCCAGAACCCGGCCTTCGCCGCGGCCGCGATCAGCGCGTCCATGGCCACCCGCCCGGCGCCCTTGCCGCGCCACGCGCGCGCGACGTAGACCGAAAACTCGGCAATGCCGGCGTAGCAGTCGCGTGTACGATACGTGGACGTCGAGGCAAAGGCGACCACGGCGCCGTCGGTGTCGACGACGACGACGATGGGGTGGACGCCGTCGAACCACGCCCGCACATCGTCGTGCGACCGGGGGCGGGTCTCGAAGGTGCCCACGCGGTCGTCGATGCCTTCGTTGTAGATTTGGGCGATTGCCGGGATGTCGCCCGGGGTCGCCGCTCGTGCGGACAACGTCATGAGAATAGGAAAGCACTTCATGTTAACCCGGACCACCGCGTTGGTTCTCGCTCTCTCGATCGGATTTGTGGCGGTGGCCGAGGCGCAACGCCGGCATCCGGTCAGCGGGCGGGTGTTTGCGCCGGTGATGGGGGTGGGCGGCGCCGGCTGGCTGGAGCGGCCCGAGCGCGAGGCCGAGGAGGCGCCGTCGAAGGCGCTGGCCGCCCTGGAGCTGAAGCCCGGCATGGTGGTGGCCGACATCGGCGCCGGGTCCGGGTATTACACCTCGCGGATGGCAAAGCTGGTGGGAGCCACCGGCAAGGTCTACGCCACGGACATCCAGCCGGGGATGCTCGAGCTGCTCAACCGCCGCATCCAGGCCGAGGGGTTGACCAACGTGACGCCGGTCCTGGGGGCGATGGAGGATCCGGCGCTGCCTGCCGCTGCGATCGACCTGGCCATCATGGTCGACGTCTACCACGAGCTCCAGAACCCACAGGTGTTCCTGCAGAAGCTGCGGCCGGTGTTCAAGCCCGGCGGCCGGCTGGTGCTGGTCGAGTTCCGCAAGGAGGACCCGAACGTCCCGATCCTGCAGGTCCACAAGATGAGCGTGGCCGAGGTGAAGCTGGAACTGGAGGCCGAGGGCTTCGTGATCGACAAGGTGATCGACGTGTTGCCCTGGCAGCACATCATCGTTCTGCGCGTGCGGTAGAATCCCGCGCATATGCTCAAAGGCACAGCGCGGGAAGCGGCAGCGGAATTCTTCGGCACCTTCATTCTCATCGCTTTCGGCGTCGGCGTCGTCGCGCAGACGGTGCTCAGCAAGGAAGCCAACGGCTCGTATCTCGGCATCAACATCGGGTGGGGCCTGGCCGTGATGCTGGGCATCTACACCTCGGCCGGCGTGTCAGGGGCCCATCTCAATCCCGCGGTGACGGTCGCGCTTGCCGTGCATCGCCAACTGCCCTGGAACAAGGTGCTGCCATACGTGCTGGCCCAGACGGCCGGCGCGTTTATCGCTTCGGCGGTCGTCTTCGCGACCTATCGCGAGGCGTTTGCGGCGTTTGATGGCGGCACGCGGATGGTCGAAGGGGCCACGGCGACGGCCGGCATCTTCTCGACCTATCCGCAGCCGTTCCTGTCACTCGCTGGCGGCTTTGTCGACCAGGTGATCGGCACCATGCTGCTGATGGCCGGTGTGCTCGCGGTGACCGATCAAAAGAACGTGGCGCCGCCGGCCTGGCTCATCGCGCCGTTGGTGGGCGGCCTCGTCGTCGCCATTGGCGTCGCGTTCGGCTTCAATGCCGGCTACGCGATCAACCCGGCCCGCGACCTGGGCCCGCGACTGTTCACCGCGGTGGCGGGATGGGGGCCTGGCGTGTTTACCGCTGGCGGCGGCTGGTGGTGGGTGCCGGTCGTGGCGCCGTGCGTCGGCGCCATTCTCGGCGCCTGGCTGTATGACGCGTTCATCAACAAACATCACGTGGCTCCGGAGGCCGGTAAATGAAATTCGTTCTCGCCCTTGATCAGGGCACGACGTCGAGCCGCGCGATCGTGTTCGATCGTTCGGGCAAGGCGGTTTCGTCCGCCCAGCAGGAATTCCCGCAGATCTTCCCGGGACCCGGCCACGTGGAGCACGATCCGGAGGCCATCTGGGCCACGCAGTTGCAGACGGCGAAGGACGCGATTAGCAAGGCCGGCATCACGGCCGCCGAGGTCGCCGCCATTGGCGTCACCAACCAGCGCGAGACGACCGTGTTGTGGGACAAGGCCACCGGCAAGCCGATCGCGAACGCCATCGTGTGGCAGAGCCGCGTGACGGCGCCGATTTGCGACCGGCTCAAGGCCGACGGCCACGAGCCGGCGTTCCGCAAGAAGACGGGCCTGGTGGTCGACGCCTATTTCTCGGGCACCAAGATCAAGCACCTGCTCGATGCCTACGACGGACTGCGCGCCCGCGCCGCGAAGGGCGAAGTGCTGTTCGGCACCATCGACAGCTTCCTGATCTGGCGGCTGACCGGCGGCAAGGTCCATGTCACCGACGTCAGCAATGCCAGCCGCACGCTGCTGTTCAACATCCACACCATGCAGTGGGACGATGAGCTGCTGCAGCTGCTCGACGTGCCACGGGCGATGCTGCCCGAAGTGAAGTCGTCCAGCGAGGTGTACGGCCACACCGACCCGTCGCTGTTCGGCACAGCCATTCCCGTGGCGGGCGATGCCGGCGACCAGCAGGCCGCGTTGTTTGGGCAGGCGTGCTTCGAGGCCGGGTCGGCCAAGAACACGTACGGCACCGGCTGCTTCATGTTGCTGAATACCGGGGCCAAGCCCGTGCCGTCCGAGAAGGGCCTGCTGACGACCGTCGCCTGGAAGATCGGCGGCAAGACGACGTATGCGCTCGAAGGCTCGGTGTTCGTGGCCGGCGCGGCGGTGCAGTGGCTGCGCGACGGCCTGGAGGCGATCGAAGCATCGGCCGATGTGGAGAAGCTGATGGCGACGGTCGACGACACTGACGGCGTCTACCTGGTGCCGGCGTTTGTCGGTCTCGGCGCGCCGTACTGGGATCCGCGAGCCCGCGGCGTGATTGTCGGCCTGACCCGGAACACCAAGATGGCCCATGTCGCCCGCGCCGCCGTGGACGCCATGGCCTATCAGACCCGCGACGTGCTGGCAGTGATGCAGCTCGAATCCGGCTTGCCGTTGACGACGCTCAAGGTCGACGGGGGAGCCGCCGCCAACGCGCTGCTGCTGCAATTCCAGGCCGACCTGCTGAACGTCACCGTCCGCCGTCCCGTCGTCGCCGAGACGACCGCGCTCGGCGCCGCGTACCTTGCGGGCCTTGCCGTTGGCTACTGGAAGAGCATGGACGATGTGGCCGCGAACTGGGCGCTCGATCGCGAGTTCCGTCCGGCCATGCCGAAGGAGAAGAGCGAGAAGCTGTATGCCGGGTGGAAGAAGGCCGTGGGCCGCTCGCTCGATTGGGAAGCGTGATGTGGCGTCCAGGGTGCAATGGTGAGCGTGTCGGTCAACGACGATACCCCCGGCGGCCTTGGTCGTCCCTAAGCCGACGGAAACAGCAGAGCCCGCGCCCACGGGTTCTTCGCCGACAGGTGATACACGAGTGAACGTGACAGTTCTGGCACCCGCGCCACCGCTTCCTGGATCGAGAGGTGTGAGCGGGCTTACGGGCGCCGGCGGTTCAGGAGCTGCTGAAGAAACGACCTGTCGATCGCGTCCTGTGGTCGGTAAGTGTCCTTGGTTCGCACCAGCGTGGCCGGGCTCGCCACGGGTACCGCGACACCGGCCATGTCGTGCCATTCCTGGTCTGCCGCGACATCCGCGTACGACAGCCCGCAGGCACGCCCCATCAAGTCGACAATCACTTCGTCGATAACGCGCACCACCGTGTGTTCGCGAACGTCAGTGTCGGCCACTTCGGCGGCGGCGTTGTCGGCCAGGACGGCCAGGCCCAGTTTGACTCGCGCCACATTGTCGGGCGCATCGTCCACGAGCAGGTCGATATCTTTGGTAAAGCGGCTGGCGCCGTGCGCCAGGACGGCGAAGCCGCCGATCAGCACATACCTGGCGCCGGCCTCGTTCAGGGCTCGGCAGATGCGGATGAGGTCTTCCGGCTCGGGCGCTCGAGCGTACGCAACAGCGTCTTGGTCATCCACGCGTCGGCCTCATCGAAGCTTGAGAAACGATAGACACCGCGCGGAGCCAGACGCGCAGTCCCTCGAACAAGGGCGGCGGTTCGGGCCAGGGCGCCCTGGTCGGCAAGAGCCGAGGCATCGGTCTGACGCGCACCGACGGTTTTCATATCCTCATTATGCCACCAGGCGCCGCTGCGGACGCGCTTACCCGGCAGGAAACAACAACGCTCGCGCCCACTCGTTCTTCGCCGACAGGTGATACACGAGCGATCGCGACAGCTCCGGCACCCACGCCGCGGCCGGGATGAAGCCGGTGAACATCAACCCGTGCTCCTCGTCCACGCACCAGGCGCCAAGCTGGTGCGCATCGGGCTCGAGCCGTTCGTTGGCGTTCAGCCGCTGCGCGACCATCACCTCGGGTTCGACCGGCAGCTTCAATCGCATCTGCAGGCCGCTGCCGAGCGACGGATGCCGGGCCTCGGCATCGAGCTCGAGCCGCGCGTTGACGCCGTCGGCAAATTCCAGGTCGGCATCGAGGCGATGGACGTCGTTGGCGGCCAGCACCCAGGGCCGCGGCTCGACGTGCACCAGCTGCGCGAGCTCGTCCGGTAAGAACGGCGACTCGGCCTCGCCGCGCTGCTGGTAGATCTCGAGGATGCCGACCATCTCGTCCGGCGTCAGGCGCATGCCGCGCGTGGGATGCGGCGACGCCGCGACCTCGCCGCCGAACGCCTGGGCCAGCTCCGCGGCTTCGGCAAAGGCGTCGGCCATCTGCAGGGCCATGGCATGCAGCGCGATGGTCTGCGCCAGCCGATAGTTGTCGTCCGTCAGCGAAACCGACGAGTGCAGGGAGATGGTGCCGGCCGCCGGATCGGCGACATAGGCGCTGAGCGACGCGAAGCGGTTGACGGCCGCCAGCCGCGCCCACGTGGACTCGTCCATCGGGACGCTGGCGATCAGGTCGGTTTCGACATGGAGCGTCGTGAGGGGCATGCCCTGGAACTCGCGCGGCTCGGCCATCCACACCCGCTGCCGCAACGACGAGGCCCACCAGGTGAACGAGGTCTTCTCCTGGACCGCCCACTCCGCTTCGATCTGCATGCGGGCGGTCAGGAACCGTAACACTTCCTCAATGAACTCCACGTGACTCCTGCCAACAATGGTACATCGCAATGGATGCGGCAGTCGTCACGTTCAGGGAGTCAACGGCGGCGGTCGTGGGAATACAGACGCGGAAGGTCGAGGCCGCCATGGCCGGTTCGGTGAGGCCGTCGCCTTCGGCACCGACGACCAGGGCGAGCTTGGCGTGGCGCGGCAGGTCCATTAACGGCAGCGCGTCGTGGCGCGGCGTGAGCGACGCGACGGTGAAGCCGTCGGTGCGGAGGTCGGTGATGGCGGCCGGCCACTGCGGCGCGGTCACGAACGGCACGACCAGGGTGGCCGCCATCGAGGTGCGGATGGCCTTGCGGTAGAGCGGGTCGCCGCAGTGGGGCCCGAGAATGATCAGCTCCACCCCAAAGGCCGCAGCGGTGCGGAACAAGCCGCCGACGTTGTCGGGGTTGTTCACGCCTTCCATGACCAGGACCCGCGACAGGGGACCGGTGGCAATGCGGTCGAGCGTCGCCGGCGCCGGCCGGCGTGCCAACGCCAGGCAGCCGCGGTGGATGTTGAAGCCGGCAATGTCGTTCATCAACGCCTGGCCGACCAGGTAGATCGGCGCGGTTGCCAGGTGGAGCACGTCGCTCAGGTTGTCGAGCGCCGCCGGCGTCAGCAGGATGGACTCGATCTGCCAGTGCCGCAGGTCCAGCAGCCGCCGGACGACGAGGCGGCCTTCGGCGACGAACAGGCCGCGGTCGAGCAGGTGCTGGTGATCGGCGAGGTGCCGGTAGTCGGCAACCCGCGGATCGTCCAGCGTCCCGAGGGTGAGGGGTGGCGGCACAGTTCCCATTGTAGTCACGAGCCCGCCTCGCCACGACTACGGCTCGGCAGCCACGCCTGTGGACAGTGCGTGCTCACGCCTGAGCAACACGGAGAACGCCGGCCGGGTGTTCGTCAGGGTGGACGAATATCGGGCCCGTGCTACAGTGGCGCTTGCCGAAGACGGCTGAGGGAGGCGAGAGTCGATGACGACCAATCGTTCGAACGTAGCCCAGCCTGTAGATATTGATTTCGAGATCCTGCGCGACGCGATCAAGAGCGAATACCGGGAAGTGGCCGAGCATCCCGGCAAGGGATTCCATTTTCACACCGGTCGCCGCCTGGCCACCATCGTCGGCTACCAGGACGAGTGGTTACAAGGCCTTTCGGAACTGGCCATCGAATCGTTCGCCGGCACCGGTAATCCCTTCGCCATGGGCGCGCTGAACGCCGGTGAACGCGTCGTCGACGTCGGCTCCGGCGGGGGCATCGATTCGCTCATAGCGGCGCGCATGGTCGGCCCAACCGGCCAGGTTGTCGGTGTGGATATGACGCCGGCGATGCTCGCGAAGGCGCGCGCGGCTGCCGCCGAGTCGGGCATCGAGAATGTGGAGTTTCGCGAGGCGTACATGGAGGCGCTCCCGGTGCCCGACGGCTGGGCCGACGTGGTGATCTCCAACGGTGTGCTCAACCTGACTCCCGACAAGCTGAGAGCCGTAGCCGAAATGTTCCGCGTGTTGCGTCCAGGCGGGCGGCTTCAGATAGGCGACATCCTGGTCAACCGGGAAGTGCCGGCGGGGGCGAAGAAGAAGATCGACCTGTGGACCGGTTGAATTGCCGGGGCTCTGCTGGAGGCAGAGCTTGAGGCGACGGTCGTCGCCACCGGTTTCATCGACTTTGAAATCACTTGGCAGGCCCAAGTCTTCGAGGGCGCCCCGCAGGCGTCAAGCGCGAGCGCGTTCGGAACCGTCGGCATTAATTTCCGGGCGTCCAAGCCGTGAGGCCGGAAAGACGCGGCGTATCGACCCGGCGTCAGTGCCACTCGTTCTTCTGCACCACCGGCATCTGCAACGCGCGCTCGCGATCGAGATCGAGCGAGCCGACGTGCAGTGACAGGGGCGACTGCACCCACTTGTAGATCGACTGGGAGAACAGGACGGTGAAGCGTTGCGCGCACTGGTCGAGCGCGGCGGGAGCCATCTGCGGGAACAACGCCTTGAGCGCCTCGCCGACTTCACCCGGCGACATCTTCTCGCCGGCATAGAGATGCAGGCAGGCGTCGAGCACGGGGAAGGGCATCAACTCGTGCTCGGCGACCTGCGCGTCGGCCAGTTCCGGTCCCGGGTCCGTGGCCAGCGTCGCCGCCACCCCCTTCAGGCCAAAGCGGCGTTCCAGTCGCTCGAGCAGCGCGATCACGACCGTCTTGGGAATGTTGGCGATCACCGACAGCGCGCCTTCGAGGTCGCCGCCGATGGTGGTGTAGCCGACAGCCTTCTCGCTCATGTCGCCGGTTTGCAGGAACAACGCGCCCGACGAGTTGGCCCAGTTCCACATCCGCTGGCCGCGCACGCGTGCCTGGATGTTCTGGCGGGTGAGCTCGGTCAGAGGCTGGCCGCCCAGCATCTCGGTGGCCGCGGCTGCTTCGCGATCGGTGGCTTCGTCGATCGGGCTGGTCTTGAGCGTCACGCCCAGTTCATCGGCGAGCCGCTGCGCCGCGTCCCTGGTCTCGGGCTGCGAGTGGCGGCTCGGCATGTAGAACGCGGTGATGGTGGCGCCGCCGGTGATCAGCTGCGATGCGCGCCAGGCGACCAGCAGCGTCAGCATGGAGTCGCGTCCGCCCGAGAGCGCGAGGCCCAGCGACTTGAAGGCGCCGGTCTTCTCGTAATAGCTCTTCACGCCCAGCGCCAGCGCCTCGAACAGGTCGTCGAGCGCGCGCTCGCGCGCGTCGGCCGCCGGACCGCGGCTGGCCGGCAGGAAGAAGCTGCCGCCCTCCGGCGACGGATAGGCCAGCGCCGATCGGCCCGCGGTGGGCGCCGTCACCACGACCGCCGGCACCGTTTCCCGCAGCAGGCGGAAGGCCTCGCAGTCGCTGCGCCAGGTGGTGTTCTCCGTGCGCAGGCGGCGCGTGCGATCGAGGTCGACCACCGACGACCACCAGCCCGGCTCGAAGCGCGGCGCCTCGAACACCAGCCGGCCGTTCTGAAAGATGAAGCCGCCGCCGTCGTAGATCAGGCCGTCCTGCCCGCCGACCGCGTTGGCGTAGAGCAGCACCGCCTGGTTGTCGGCGGCGCGCGTCGCGAGCATCTCGCGCCGGGTCGAATCAATGCCCATGCGATACGGCGAGCTCGACACGTTGACGACGATCTCGGCGCCGGAGTAACAGCGGCGGCGCATCGGGCCGTCCGGCGACCACGCGTCCTCGCACACTTCGACGGCGACGTCGCCGAAGTCGAAGGTGAACCGGTAGTCGCCCAGCGGCACGCCCGCCGCGTCGAGCGCCAGGCCGGCGCCGCCGCGCGAGAAGGTGCGGCCCTCGTAAAACACGTTGTAGGTCGGGAGCTTTTCTTTCGGCACCAGCCCGACGATCACGCCGCGATGGACCACCGCGGCGCAGTTGAACAGCTGGCCGCCCACCGATACCGCCAGGCCCGCCACGTAGACGGTGCCGTAGCCGGCGGTGGCGGCGGCAAAACGCTCGAGCTCGCGGCGCTGCCCGTCGAGAAAGCCCCGCCACTGCACCAGGTCTTCGGGGGGATAGCCGCCAATGGCCTGCTCGGGAAAGGCGCCAATGGTGACGTCGGCCTTGCCCATGGCCTGAGCCACCTCGATCAGCCGATCGACGTTCGAGATGACCGCCCCCACCGTGGGGCTGACGCTGGCTACCGCCAGTTTGGCCAGACGCATATCTGGTTCAGCTTAACAGGGTTGGGACCCCGGCTGCCGCGCGGCGCGTCATAGTGAGCAACCATGGAACTCGCCAAGCAGTGGGGGCTCGGCCTCGTCGTGTTCGTCCTGATGGACGCCGTCTGGCTGGGCGCGCTCGCCAGGGGGTTCTACAAGCGCGAACTGGGGCCGTTACTGCGCCAGCACGCCGACGGCAGCCTCGACCCGCGGCTGCTGCCCGCGGCGCTGCTCTACGCGCTGCTGGTGCTGGGCCTTGCCGTGTTCGCGCTGCCGCGGGCCCGGGCGGTGGGCGAGGCGGCCCTCTGGTCGGCCGCCTTTGGCGTGATCGCCTACAGCGTGTACGACCTGACCAACTACGCGACCATGCAGGGCTTTCCCCTGAAGGTGGTGGTCATCGACATGATCTGGGGCGGCATCATCTGCGCGGCCGCGGGCGCCGCCATGCACCTGTCAGCGCGCGCGTAGAAACCGCGGCACTCCCTTTTCCCCCAGCCACCGCGAGGGCCGCGGCAGCTTGCGCCGCTTGAGGCCGAAATACTGCACGGCGTGCTTGTCGAGATGGGCGATCGCCTCGGGCACGGAGTCGGTGACCAGCATCAGGTCGAGGTCGGCCGCCGACACCGTGCCGGCTTCCACCATGGTCCGCACCATGGCCAGGAACGGCGCCCAGTAGTCGCGGCCCATGAGGACGATCGGGAACTGCAGGATCTTGCGGGTCTGGATCAGTGTCAGCGCCTCGGACAGCTCATCGAGGGTGCCGAGCCCGCCCGGCAAGACGACGAACGCGTACGAGTACTTCAGCAGCAGCACCTTGCGAACGAAGAAATAGTGGCAGCTGACCCAGCGGTCCAGGTATGGGTTCGGCTGCTGTTCCATCGGCAGCGTGATGTTGCAGCCAACCGAGGCGCCGCCGGCCTCGCGCGCGCCGCGATTGGCGGCCTCCATGATGCCCGGGCCGCCGCCCGTCATCACCGTGAACCCCAGCGTCGTCAACGCACCGCCCACCTCCCGCGCCATGGCGTAGTAGCGATGGTGCTCGTCGAACCGCGCCGACCCGAACACGGTGACGCAGGGGCCGACGAAATGGAGCGCGCGAAACCCGCGGATGAAATCTCGCCCGGCCCGCAGAACCATGAGCAGTTCGCGAAGCCGGGAGTGGGGCCCTTCCAATAGTGTGCGATCGGGCTCGGTCATCGAGGGAATGGTGTAGAGTTTACCTTCTATGATCCGACAGGTTTGCTTTGTCCTTGCCGGCGTGGTGTCGGCCTTGCTCGTCTTGCCCGCACCGGTTCGCTCCCAGACTATCGCACCTGCGGCTTCGCCGCAGGCGGCCACGACGCGCGGCACCGTGGTGGACCTGTCGGGCGGGATCATTCCCGACGCCGAAGTCGTGGTCCGCACCAAGGACGGCCGCACGGTCACCGTGCGCACCGACGCCGACGGCAACTTCGACGCGGGGACCCTGGCCGCCTCGGTGCGCGTCACGTCGGAAGGCTTCGCGCCGGCCGACGTGGCCGTGACCGGTCCGGGCCCGGTCGACGTGGTGCTGCGGCCCCTCAACTTTGCCGACTCGGTGGTCGTCACCGCCACCCGCGGCGCCGAACGCCTGCCCAGCGCCGCCAGCGCCACGGTGATTACCTCGGCCGAGTTGACCAACATGGCGGCCGGCGCCCTGGACGACGCGCTGCGCTCGACGCCGGGGTTCACGCTGTTCCGCCGCAGCTCGTCGCGCGTGGCGAATCCCACCACCCAGGGCGTCACCCTGCGCGGCGTGTCTGGTTCGGGCTCCAGCCGCACGCTGGTGCTGGCCGATGGCGTGCCGCTCAACGACCCGTTCGGCAGCTGGGTGTACTGGAACCGCATTCCGCAGGCCGCCGTCGACCGGGTTGAAGTCGTGCGCGGCGCGACCGGCGACCTGTACGGCGCCGGCGCGCTGGGCGGGGTGGTCCAGGTGCTGACGGTGCAGCCGAGCCGCACGCGCGCGCGGGCCACGTTCGACGGCGGTTCGCACGACACCTTCCGCGGCTCGCTGTTCGGCGCCGGCGAACGCGACGGCTGGTTTGCGACCGGCGCGTACGAAGGCGTGCGCACCGATGGCGCGTTCATTGTCGCGCCCGAGGCGCGCGGGCCGGTCGACACCAAGGCCGACAGCGACTACGCGACCGGCTTCGCGACGGCCGGCCACCGCCGCAACAACTGGCACGTCACGCTGCGGGGCGCCGCCTATACCGAAGAACGCGGCAACGGCACCAAGGTGCAGGTGAACTCCACCGACTGGTCGCAGTTCTCGGTCGAGGGCGGCGGGCTGGTGGGCGGCGGCGTGCTGCAGGCGCAGGCCGCGGCCAGCAGCCAGGACTACTACCAGACGTTTTCGTTCGTCGCCGCGAGCCGCGCGACCGAGCGGCTGACCTTCGAACAGTTCATCGACACCAAGCACGCCATGGCCAACGGCCAGTGGACGCGGCCGCTCGGCCGCGCCACGCTGATTGTCGGCGCCGACTACCGCCGCACGGAGTCGGCCCAGGACGAGTTGCGCTACGCGCTGGTCGGCGGCGTCAACACGCCGTCCGGGCCGTTCGTGTCGGGCGGCACCGAAACCGTGGGCGCCGCCTACGCCCGCGCCAATATCAACGCCACCGACGCCCTGACGCTGGAAGTGGGCGGCCGGGTCGACGCCTGGGACTCCACGCCGCTCAACCCCAGCGCCCCGGCCAAGTCGGTGACGTTCTTCAGCCCCCGTGGCGCGTTGGCCTGGCGCGTCGGCCGCTACCAGGTGCAGGCCTCGGCCTATCACGCCAATCGCACGCCCACCCTGAACGAGTTGCACCGGCGCTTCGCGGCCGGCACCGCGGTCACCAACGCCAACCCGCTGCTCGCTCCCGAGACGCTGACCGGCGTCGAGGGCGGCGTGCTGACGCAGTGGTCGCGGGCCTCGTTCCGGGCCACCGCGTTCTTCAACAACCTCGATGGCGCCATTGCCAACGTCACGCTGACGCAGACGCCAACCGCGACCGTTCGCCAGCGCCAGAACTCCGACAGCATTCGCGCCACGGGCGTGGAGATGGAGTTCGGCACGCGCGTGTCGGCGGCGGTCAGCTTCAACGCCCAGCTGGTGCTGACCTCGAGCCACTTCCGCGGCTCGGTGGCGACGCCGGCGCTCGAGGGCAACACGGTGCCGCAGGTACCGATGGTGCAGGGCGGCTTCGGCCTGACCTGGGCCGAACCGCGCTGGTTCACGGCCGCCACGCAGGTGCGTTTCAGCGGCGAGCAGTACGACGATGACCTCAACACCGAGTCGTTCATCCTGAACCCGTACGCGGTGTGGGATGCGAGCGTGAATCGCGCCATCACGCGCGGGCTGAACGCCTTTGTCGCGGTGGAGAACATCCTCGACACCGAGTTCGACACCGCCCGCACGCCGTTGCGCCAGATCGGCTGGCCACGGACGGTGCGCGTCGGCGCGAGGGTCACCTGGCAATAATGTTGTTAGTCGGGAACCGCGAGTCGGGAGTCGAGTATGCGCAGTATTGCCTTTGCCATAGCCGGTGCGGCCCTATTCGTGACCAGCGCGTCCGCGCAGAAGATTGAGCGGATCAACCCGCCGGGGCTCAGCACGCCGGCCACCTACTCGCACATCGTCAAGGTGGGCGACATCCTCTACATCGCCGGCCAGGTGGGCGCCGACGCGCAGGGCAAGGTCGTCGGCCCCGGGATGGCGCAGCAGCTCGAGCAAGTGCTCAAGAACCTGCAGATTGCGCTCAAGTCGCAGGGCGCCGACTTCTCGCACGTCGTCAAGATCAACATCTACACCACCGACGTCGACGCCTTCCGGGCCGACGATGCGGCTGCCGTGCGCGCCAAGTACTTCGGCGCGAATCGCCCGGCCAGCACGCTGGTGGGGGTGACGCGCCTGGCGAGTCCGGACTACAAAGTCGAGATCGAGGCCACCGCGCACCTGCCCGGCGGCGTCCGCCTGTTGAAGCAATAGCGCCGCCGATGACACCGATTACGCAGATCTGACACGCGCAGCCCGCGCGGCAGGGCTTCGCCCTGCGCCGGGACCGACGAAGGCTCGAAACAAGAACGTCCCAGATCGCTCCGGACGCTCTTGTTTCGAGCCTTCGTCAGTCCCGGTGGCCGGCCGGAAGGCCGGCCTGTCGCGCGGGCTCGCTGCGTTTGGCAGCGGAGGGTGTCTTCTCTGTGATCTCGGAGTCCTCTGTGGCCAATGAGGGCGGCTCACGTACAATTAACTGGTGTCCGCGGTCATCCTGTTCGACGGCGAGTGCGCGTTCTGCGAGGGCTCGGTCAAGTTCATCGCGCAGCGCGATGGGGGCTATTTCCGGTTTGGCGCGTCGCAATCGCCGGAAGCCGTGGCCTTGCTGGCCGCGCATGGCACCAGCCGGGCGGCCACGCGCAGCATCGTGTTGATCGAAGACGGCCAGGTCTACCTGCAGTCGACCGCGTCGTTGAAAATCGCGCAGCGGCTGCCGGCGCCGTGGCGGTGGGCCGGCGTCTTGCTCTGGATTCCGCGACCCATTCGCGATGCCGCCTACCGCGTGGTGGCGGCGATCCGGATCCGGCTGGCCGGCCGCGCCAATGCGTGCGAAATTCCGCCGCCAGAAATTCGCGCCCGCCTGATTTAGTCGAGCACCCGCACGGTGATGACCGCCTGAGCGGGCGGGCCAGCCGCCCACACCGCAACCAGCCCCTTCGCTCCCGCAGCCAGCACGGGATACGTACTCGCCCCGTTCGTGCCAAACGACTGAGCGGGTGCAAAGGCGCCGGCCGTCAAGCGGCTGAACGCCGCGCCGCGAACCCCGTTTCTCACCTCATCCCAGGCCACCACCACGCGGCCCTGGCCGTCGATGGCGATCTGGGGATGCGACGGCCTGGGGCTGCCGAGCGTGGGCACGCGGACGGGCGATGAGAACGATCGGCCGTCGCGCGACACGGCATAGTGCAACACTCCTTCGGCGCCGCCGGCCACCGTCGGCCACACCATGTGCACGGCGCCCTTGGCGTCGACAGCCATCGCCGGGCCATCGTCGGGACAGCCATTGATCGACCAGCCGTCCTGGTTCACCCGCACGATGGGGGAGAAGGTCTTGCCGCCATCGCGCGACGCGGTAAAGGCCATGTCACGGAAATTGCCGGCAAACACGTGCCGCCAGGCGGCGTACATCGTGCCGTCTGGCCCGGTGACCATGGCGGTCTTGCAGCAGTAGCACGGTCCCTTGAACAACTCGCGATCGGTGCTGATGGCGCTGCCAGACGAGGCGTAGTAGAGACCCGAGCGCTGTGCCATCGCCACGCCGTCATGTTCGCCCTTGTGGTCGGCGGCGCCGGTCTTCGCGGCAGCCATCCCGCGATGGTCAAGCCAGATGACGTGCGCCGTGCCACGCGCATCGACGGTCAGCGCCTGCCAACCGCGATCGCCTGCCGCCCCGGCCGTTTGCAGCGGCTGTGGCGCCCCGAAGGTGCGGCCGCCATCGCGTGAACACGCCATCTTGATTTGCGTGGCTCCGTCCTTGGCGTTCCACAAGACCACGATTTCGGGTTCGGCTACTCCCGTCCTCGGTACCAGTGCGACGCGGGGGGCAATCTCACCGCTCACGCGCGCCTCGCCGGCGACGGCGTTCACGCGCACCGGCAGCCCAAACGCCCGGCCGCCGTCGCGGCTGACCGCGAGGTAGATGTCGGCCTTCCCGGCTGCCGAGGCGCCCCACGCCACTGCCACCAGGGAACGGTGCGCCGCGACCCAGGGGGTCTGGTTCGTCGTCCCGGCGATCGCCAGCGTCTCGTCGGCTGTGGCCGTGGTGACAACCCCTTCGTGGGGTTGCCTGGACTGTGCGGTCGGAGCGCCTGGCAGCAGCGTGACCAGCAGGGCGGCAGCAGCAGAGAAGGTCGTCAGTCTCATCGTCATGATCCCTGTCTAAGGTTAGAAACGCAGCCGGCCGCCGAACTGAAATGCTCGCGGCTCGCCGACGGCCGTGATTTGACCGAAGGTCGGCAGCGGGTTGGCCGGATAGGCGCCCGGCCCGAAGTTCGTGTTTCGCGTCACGACGTTGGTGTGATTGGTGAGGTTGTAGCCCTCGGCCATCAGCTCGAGCTGCCACCGGTTGGTCAGCCGGAACGCGCGGCTGACGCGCGCACCGAGGCTGAAGAACGGCGTGCCGATGCCGGCATTGCGGTCGATGAACTCGCCATCGACGATTGGGCGGCCCGCCGTGCCCTGGATCGTGGTCACGCCGGAAGTGACGTTGAAGGGCGGCGCCGAATAGGCCTGCATCATGGCGCTGAACTGGAAGGCGTGCGTGAGATGTTCCCACAGGCCGGTGGCCGGGTCGAGCGACGAGTGGATCGACCCGTTGAATACGAGGCGGTGCCGCTGATCGTTGTCGGACCGTCCCCAGTCTTTCGACAGGTCGGTGGGATCGATTGGCGAGCTGAAGAAGAACTCGCCGACGTTGTTCATCCCTTTCGACAGGGTGTACGAGACCCGGTATTGCCCCCGCTTCACCGTGTGCTGCGTCAGAGACACGTACAGGCCGTGGTAGGTCGAGTCGCCGGCGGCGGAGTACTGGTTGTTGTTGGCGTAGGTCGACACGGGCCGGCAGCCGTTGTTCGTGCCGGCGGCGACACACGTGGGCACGTTCTGGTTGATCGACATCAGCAGGCCGTCGCCGTTGAGGTACTGGTAACCAATGCCGAGCGTGGCCCGGCCGCCGAATTGCTGCTCAATCTCGACGCTCACCTGCTGCGACACCGCGTTCTGCAGGTCGCGGTTCATTGTCGTCAGGTTGGGCAGGGTCACCCGCGGCACCGCCGACGGCAGGATGTTGGGGAACACCGGCGCGCCGGCCTGCGTCGGCGACAGGCTGACCACGTACTGCTGCAAGGCCGTGACGTCGGTGGTGTTGCCGGCCGACATCAGGGCGTTGGCCAGCGCGCGCAGCGGCACGCGATCGTAGAACAGGCCGGCGCCGCCGCGGATGATCATGCGGTGCGATGCGAATGGCGACCAGGCCAGGCCGATGCGGGGCGACACGTTGTTGGTGTCAGTGCTGATGGTCTTGAGGAACTGCAGGTCATAGCGCAGGCCCAGGTTCACCGTCACGTCTGGCGTGACCTTCCACTCGTCCTGTGCGTAAATGCCGAGATTGGGGTTGGTCTGGCCCAACTCGGTGATGCCGAACGTCTGGGCGAACCCGGAGTTGTTGTAGACCCCAGCCAGGAAGTTCGTCGTCGACGAGAAGGTGTAACTGCCGCGCACCGAGCGCGGGAACGTGATCAGGTCGTTGTTGTAGAGCAGGTCGACGCCGGCGCGCAGGGCGTGGGCGCCGGCCTGGTGCGACAGGTTGTTGACCACCTGGAACATCTTGTTCAGGCGGCCGGTCGGACTGCTCGAACTGGTGCCGAAGGCGGCGACGCCGGCGATGCTTCCCGCCGGGCCAATCAGGTCGGACGGCGGGGCCTTGAGGTCGGCGTTGGCGAACTGGGCGCGCGTCTCGAGCACCGTCCGCGGCGACAGGATGAGGGTGTTGCTGACGGCCGCGGCCTGGTCCGTGTTGTCCAGGTTGCTCGACGCCGACGGCGCGCTCAGGCCGCCCGCGCCGCGCGAGTTGTCGGCGCGGGCGCCGTACCGGCTGTAGCGCACGCTGAACTGATCGCGGCTGCTGAACTGGTGATCGATCTTGGCCACCAGGTTGAACGTCTCCACGGGGTTGGGATAGACGCCTGTGCTGATGAGCGGCCCGCGGTAGCCCGACTGCGTCAGCCGCGCGTTGACCAGCGCGACACTGGGATCGGTAATGGTGACGAGGCCCGTTTGGTCGAGATTGCGCTGCTCGGCGTTGGCGAAATAGAACGTCCGGTTCTTCGCAATCGGGCCGCCGGCGCTGCCGCCGAACTGTGCCTGGCTCATCGGCAACGTGGTGCCCGACAGGGCGTTGGCCGCGTTGAACCGGTCGTCGCGGACGAAGTCGTAGACGGTACCGCGGAACGCGTTGCTGCCGCTCTTGGTCACCACGTTGACGTAGCCGCCAAGGGCGCGACCGAGTTCGGCCTGCGCTCCGGAGGTGACCACCTGCATCTGCTCGATGGCGTCAACCCCGTAGGTCATCCCGCTCAAGCCCGCCGCATCGTCATTGGCCGACAGGCCGTCGACCACGAAGTTGTTCGAGAGGTTGCGCTGGCTGCCGACCGACAGGCTGACGCCGGGCACCGCCGACGTCTCGGGAAACAGCTGCGTGCTGGCGATGTTCGCCGGGGCCACGCCGGGGACAAGCAGCGCGAGGTCGAGGAAGTTGCGGCCGTTCATCGGCAACGCCGTCACCTCGGCGTTCGACACCGTCGCCGCGACCTGGCTGCGCGCGGCCTCGAGCACCGCGGCGTCGGCCGATACTGTCACGGTCGATTCAAGGGCGCCGACCGCCAGCACGAATGGCAACTCGTGGGCGGCGCCCGCCGTCAGCGTCAGTTGGCGCTTGGCGTCGCGAAACCCTGCCAGGCTCGTGACGATGTCGTAAGCGCCGATTTTGAGGTACGGAAAGCGGAATCGCCCTTCGGCATCGGTGACTACGGTGGTGACGATGTTCGTGTCGCGGCGGGTGGCCGCCACCTGCGCGCCCGGCACCACGGCCCCCGAGTCGTCCACGACGCGGCCGCTGATGCTGGCGACGTCAACCGTCTGTTGCGCCGACGCGGGGACGGCAAGAAACGCGGCGCAGGCGAGCGCCCACCAGATCTGCTTACACAAAGACATGCAACCTCCCGAACCAAAGAAACCAATGCAGGGCGAGCCGTCGGACCACGAAGGCCGCCGGCAGGCAACTCAAACGCAGCGGTTGCTTACGATTTGGG
Organism: uncultured Acidobacterium sp.; assembly: GCA_964350785.1. Taxonomy (GTDB): domain Bacteria; phylum Acidobacteriota; class Vicinamibacteria; order Vicinamibacterales; family UBA2999; genus 12-FULL-67-14b. The sequence continues at coordinate 28,393 of CAYGMD010000025.1, forward strand.
AGGAGGAGCGTCGGGACTGACGAGGCGACACAGCAGCGGGTCGGAAGACGCGCCCGCCGTCGGGGCCGAGAGCGGCGCTGTCATCGACGACATGGGCGGGTCGATGACGCCGGCGAAGGCAAACAGGTTGGCCAGCGGCCGGTTTGGCCCGTCGCAGCCGTTGCTCATTCCGCAGCAGTCGCCCGTGGGCGAGCGGTGCATCGGGCAGGCCGCACCGTCACCGTGTTTCATCGGGCACGCATCGCCGGGCGCGGGTTCGGGGGCCGGTGTCGCCGCGGATTCGTGACAGGGTGGGGCCTGGTCCGCGTGGTGCCTCGCCGCCGCGATCGCGGTGTGCTTCGCGCAGCAGTCTTCGGGCACGAACGCCGACAGCGATGCGACCTGGCACAGGAGCCAGGCAATCGCGACGAGGCGTAGGCGTGACCGGATGGCCGACATGGACGCCCAGATTACCGGAAAGAGAGCGACCGGGCAAATTGGAGATAGGATCACAGACGAAATGCTCAAGCGTTCGGCGCTCCTCGTCTTCATTCTCTCGGTCACGGCCGCTGCGTGCAGTTCCGGCGATTCACCAACCGCGCCTACGGTGGTGACCACGCTGCCGCCGATCGTGGTGCCGCTTCCGACGACCGTGCCCGGCGTGCTCAGGCTGGTCATGCCGGTTGAATCGGGAGACCTGGCGACCACGGCCTTTGGCCTCGCGCCGTTCGGCTATCACGCCGCCGATCACGCCGAAGACGGTCATCCCGGCTGGGACGTCGAGTACCGAATCGGCGGCATCGTCCGCGCCGCGGCTGCCGGCACGGTGCAGAGCGTGTTTCCCGACCCCTCGGTTGCGGGCCGCACCACGGTCCAGATCGAGCACCTCGCCGGCTCGCATCACTATCGAACCGTTTATACCAACCTGGCGACGGTGAGCCCCGAGGTCGTGGCGGCGGCAAGCGTCGTGGCGGGCCAGTCCCTGGGCGTGGCCGGCACCGTGTCGCAGATGGTGGGAACGACTCCCATTTCTTATGCGATGACGCACTTCCAGTTGGATGACTTCGAGTACTACCGGGAGATCCCCAATCCCAATGCGGTCACACCCGAGCCGTTCCTGACGGCCGAGGCGAAGGGCTTCTTCGATCGCATCTGGAATACGGCGGTCTTCAGTACTGAACTGATCGAGCCGTTCGCGTCGAACCCGCGCGACCTGCGATTTCCGGCCTCGCGCACCTGGACGCGGGTGAGCGGCAACGGTCCGGCGGGCATCCGCTTCTCGCGCGCGTCGGCGCGGAACACCAGCTACGAATACGCCGTGTTGACCGAGTCGGGCATCGCCATCGAGACGGGCACCGTCACCCTGGGCCTGACGGCGCGGCCGTTTCCCACCATCGATCTCGTGTCGGCCACCGGCCGCCGGGTGGGGATCTACGACGTCGTGTCGGATCAGATGCGGATGTCGTTGGCGAATGCCGGCGGCAATCGACCGACCGATCTCGGCTCGGCGAGCACTTACCGCACGCCTCGTTAGTCACCATCAGCCACAGAGGACACAGAGGACACAGAGCAATTAATTCAATACCACGACGGCTCGAACCTCTCAGTTCCTGCGACACTCCGTCCGACTTCGCCAGCAAACCCCAATAAAATTGCCCGGCACGACCGGTGCTCCCTGAATCGCCATGGAGCCACGAGATCCGCTAACCGAACGCATCATCGGCTGCGCCATCGAAGTGCACCGCCACCTGGGCGCGGGGTTGCTCGAGAAGCCTTATACGCTGGCGATGTGCATCGAGCTGGCGGGCAATGGCATCAACTTCGAGCGCGAACGGCTGGTGCCGCTCACTTACAAGGGCATTAGCGTGGGCGAGTATCGGCCGGACCTGATCGTCGAAGGCCAGGTGGTGGTCGAGGTGAAGAGCGTCTTGCACCTCGAACCTGTCTTCTCCGCGCAGATGCTGACCTACCTACGCATCACGAACATCCACACCGGGCTGATACTCAACTTCAACCGGCCGGTGTTGAGAGATGGCATCAAGCGGTTCGTCCTGTCGCCGTCGCTCCCCAGTGGTGCCCCGTGACAGCGGTATTTTGCATTTCGAGAAATTGCCTCTGCGTCCTCTGTGTCCTCTGTGGCCCTAGGGGACACGGATCTGCGTCCTCCCCGCGCCCAGTGGTGCCTGCCTCGAATAGAAGTGCGCGTAGATCTTGCCCGCCACCAGCTCCTCCCGATCACGCCCGCGCATCGTCAGCGTGCCCGCTCCCGCGATCTGATTCGGCGCCAGGAGGTGCGCGATGATGGGGCCCGGCTTGTCGCCGTCGCTGCGCTGCAGCGTCAGCCCCAGCACCCGGTCGGTGCCGAGGGCGGGTGTCGTCGCGTCGTAACGCAGCGCGCCCATGGTGCGGTCGTAGGTGAACTTCACCGCGCCGGCGCCCACCGTGACGTCGAAGCTCACCGGCAGCGGCGCGAGGCCGTTGACGAGCGGCGGCGTGCTGAACGGCGGCCGCCGCGGAGTGGTGGCCTGCTCCCAGCCGTACGCGAACTTCAGCAGCGTGGCCTCGGTGAACGCGCCGCCCAGCAACTCCAGCCCGATTGGCAAGCCGTCGGGCGTGAAGCCGGCCGGCATGGAGATCGCCGGCAGGCCGGTCGTCGCGCTCAACTGGCAGTTGCTGCCGGCCTGGGCATCGCCGATCATCGCCGGCTTGCGGCGCATGGTGGGGTAGGCGAGGACATCGACACGCTGCTCCTCGAGCGCGGCGAGCACGGCGGCGCGCAGGGCCCGGCGTTTCACCAGCGCCTGGCGATAGTGCTCGCTCTCCCGCTTCTCAGGCGCGTTGCGCAGGCGGAGGGTGGCATCGAGCTGGTCGTGATGCAGGCCGCGCTCGATGATTTCGCCCAGCGACTTCACCGGCGCATTCGGCTGTTTGGCCAGGTACGCCGCCAGGTCGAACTTGAACTCGTCGGCAATCACGCTGCTGTCGCGCAGCAGGTCGTCCAGGCCCGGCACCGTGATGTCGATGACTTCGGCGCCCTGCGCCTTCAGGCCGTCGAGCGCCTTGCGCACCACCGCGCCGACCTCGTCGTCTTCCGGCGCCGTGCCGAACAGCGAGCGCAGCACGCCGATGCGCGCGCCTTTCAGTCCGCCCGGCGCCAGCGCCGCGCGATAGCTCTTCGGAATGCGGGAGGCGCCCTCGGCCGTGATCGCGTCGGCGGGATCGGGGCCGACGGTGGCGTCGAGCATGATGGCCAGGTCCGTCACCGTCCGCGCCAGCGGGCCGGCAATGTCTTGGGTGGACGACAGCGGCATCACGCCGGTGCGGCTCGACAGGCCGTGCGTGCCGCGCAGGCCCACCAGGTTCTGGTTCGCAGCGGGGATGCGAATGGAGCCGCACGTGTCGCTGCCCATGCCGGCGGCGGCGAAGCTCGCGCCGATGGCGGCGCCGGTGCCGCCGCTCGAGCCGCCGGGCACGCGCATCAGGTCATACGGGTTGCGCGTCTGGTTGGTCAGCGACGAGATGGTCGTGATGCCGGCGGCCAGTTCGTGCATCGTGGTCTTGCCCAGGATCACCATGCCGGCCTGGCGCAGCTTGCGTACCTGGAACGCGTCGGCCGCCGGCTGCAGCGTGGCGAGTCCCAGGTTGCCGCCCGACGTCGGCATGTCGGCCGTGTCGTAGTTGTCCTTGATCAGCACGGGGATGCCGTGCAGCGGTCCGCGCACCCCTTTCTCCGCGCGCTCGCGATCGAGGGCGTCGGCTTCCTCGCGCGCGCGCGGGTTGAGCAGCACAATCGAGTTCAGGCGCGGGCCGGCCTGGTCGTAGGCCTGGATCCGCGCGAGGTAGGCCTCGACCAGGCCTCGCGACGTCACCTTGCCGGCGGTCTGCGCGGCCTGGAGGTCCGTAATGGATTGCTCGTGGACCTCGAAGAAGCTCAGCACGGGCGGCGGTTGAGGCTTGGCGGCCGGCTTACGCTGGCCAATGGCGATCGTCCCCTGGCCGGCGACGAGAATCACGGTCACGAGCAGGGCGGCGCGGCGCGAGCGAGAGCGGGTTCCAAAACGCATGGGGCCTATTCTAGGGCGCCTTGACACCCTTGTCTTCGGATGTCAGCATCTCGGCCAAGTTGGAGGCCGAGTGACCGCACCGAGAGCCGTGAGAGAAATCACCATTGCCGTCGTCACCGCCGCAGTTGTGGCCGCGGGCTTCTGGGCCACTACGCCCGTCACCGGCCAGGCCGCGCGGCCGGCGCGGCTGGCCGATGGCAAGCCGAACCTGAACGGCATCTGGCAGGCGCTCAACACCGCCAACTACGACGTGCTGTCGCACAGCGCCAAGGCCGCGCTCGCGTTTCGCCCCGGGCCCGTCGTGCCGGTGCCCGCGGCGCCGGTGATCGCATTCGGCGCGGTCGGCGCCGTGCCCGGCGGCGTCGGCATCGTCGAGGGCGACGAGATCCCGTACTTGCCCGAGGCCGCGAAGAAGCAGAAGGAAAACCAGGACGACTGGTTGAATCGCGATCCGGAGATCAAGTGCTACCTGCCCGGCGTGCCGCGCGCCAACTACCAGCCGCACCCGTTCCAGATCCTGCACAGCGACAAGGCCATCTTCTTCGCGTATGAGTTTGCCGGCGCCGTGCGCAACATCTACATGACCGATCCCGGCGAAGCGCCGGTTGACTCGTGGATGGGGCAGTCGGTCGGCAAGTGGGAAGGCGACACGCTGGTCGTGACCGTCACCGGCATGAACGATCAGACCTGGTTCGACCGCGCCGGCAACCACCACACCGAGCGAATGAAGGTCGTCGAGCGCTACACGCCGCGGGGCCCCGACCATCTGTGGTACGAGGCCACCATCGAAGACCCGGCGACCTTCAGCCGGCCGTGGAAGATCCGGATGCCGCTTTATCGGCACATCAACCCCGACGCGCGGCTCAACCAGTTCAAGTGCGTCGAGTTCGTCGAAGAGTTGATGTACGGCAAGCTCCGCAAACAACCGGTTCAGTAGCCAGTAGCCAGTAGCCAGTAGCCAGTAGCCAGTTGCCGGTAGCCAGTAGCCAGTAAGAGAAGCCGATGAAGTTCACGGAGCAGCGTTCGGAGTTCACGGCGATCGCCGGGTTGGTGGCCGCCATAGGGCTGGCGTCACTCGGAATTGCCCCTCTTCACGGGCAACAGGCGCCGGCCGGCATGGCCAAGCCGTGGACGATGCCGCGCACCGCCGACGGCAAGCCGGATCTACAGGGCACCTGGAGCAACGCGACGATTACGCCGCTCGAGCGTCCCCAGGGGGTGACCAACCTCGTGCTGAGCGCCGAGGAGGCCGCGCGGCTCGAAAAGGCGACTTCCGATCGCGTGGAACGGCTCAACCAGGACAGCGACCCGAATCGCCCGGCGCCGCCGCAGGGCGGCGACGGCTCCACCGGGGCGGCCGGCAACGTCGGCGGCTACAACAACTTCTGGCTCGACCCGGGTGAGCGCGTGGCCGTGGTCGATGGCCAGTTCCGCAGTTCCCTGATCATCGACCCGCCCGATGGGCGGTTGCCGGCGACCACGCCCGAGGCCCGGGCGCGCGCCCAGGCGCGCATGACGATGATGGCGGGGCGCGGCCAGTACGATCATCCCGAGTTCCGGCCGCTGGCCGAACGCTGCCTGCTGTCGTTCGGCCCGACCACCCCGCTGATCCCGAACTACTTCTACAACAACAACCTGCAGATCGTGCAGACGCCGGACCACGTGATGATCCTCATGGAAATGGTGCACGACGCCCGCATCGTCCGGATCGGCGGGACGCACCTGCCCAGGCACATCCGCCCGTGGATGGGCGACTCGATTGGGCACTGGGAGGGCGAGACGCTCGTGGTGGAGACGACCAATTTTCCGCTGCAGCAGCCGTTCCGTGGGGCCGCCGAGAACCTCAAGGTGACCGAACGGTTCCGCCGCGTCGACGCCGCCACCATCAATTACCGCTTCACCGTGGAGGACCCGACGACCTTTTCCCGGCCGTTCACCGGGGAGATTCCCTTCCGTGCGACCGACGAGTTAATCTATGAGTACGCGTGCCACGAGGGTAATTACGCCCTGTCGAACGTGCTCAGTGGCGCGCGCAACGAAGAACAACGCCTGGGGACCAAGAAATGACGACGCGAAGAACCGTTAGCGTGCTGTTACTCGCCGCCGGCGTGTTGCTGGCCGGCCGATCGGTCATCGCCCATCATGCGTTCGGCGCGGAATTCGATCCGAACGCGCCCATCCGCCTGCAGGGCAAGGTCGTGCGGCTCGAGTGGGTGAATCCGCACACCTGGATTCACATCGAGACCATCAACAAGGAGGGCAAGCCCGAGGTGTGGATGATCGAGGGCGGCACGCCCAACACCTTGCTGCGCCGCGGCGTGACGCGCGAGACGGTCAAGGTCGGCACCGAGATCATCGTCGACGGCTACCAGACCAAGGACCATTCGCTGAAGCGGGCCAACGGCCGCGACGTGACCTTTACCGACGGCCGCAAGCTGTTCATGGGGTCGTCGGGCACCGGCGCGCCGAAAGACGGCCGCGACCCGACCGAAGGCACCGCGCCAAAGAAGCCCGGCGGCAGGTAAAGAGCAACAAGAGATAAGGAGTTAAGGAGAAGCCAAATGGTTTCTCTTATTCTCCTGAACTCTTGTTAATTACGAGAACCCGATCCACCGTCCGGCCGCGGCCACGGTGAACCACAGCGCCATTGACAGCGCGCCGACCAGTTGCTGGCGGCGCGCTGTGTTACGTACGGCATCGGCCACGGTGACCCGCCACCGCACCGTGAACGCGAAGATCAGCGCGATCGGCAGCGTCGTCATCTTGATCCAGAACGCGGTGCTGTAATAGCACTTGATCGGCTCCGACAGGAACAACGGGATGCCGGTCAGGATCAGGGCCACCAGCCCGCCGATCATCCACGGCCGCGCGTCGCGCGCCAACTCCGAGACTGCGCGATCCTTCAAGCCCAGCCCGAGCAGCCGGAAGTCGACGATGAAGACCGCGCCGCCGAGCACCGCCAGCGCGAGCAGGTGCACCGACTCGATGACCGGAAACAGCCACAGCGAGCCCACCACGAACTGGCCCAGCCACAGCGTCTCGCACCATTGGAAGAAGGGAAGCAGCATCGGGCCTCAGGGCGTCGGCGGCGGCACGACGCAGCCCGCCGCCCAGTTGACGAAGGCCGGCTGCGGCTGGATGTCGCAGTCGAACCAGTTGTAGGCAATCATGCGCCCGGTCACGATGATGGCGCCCCACAGGACGAGCGAGGCCAGGCCGGCGCGCCGTGCCGCCTTGGGCGTGATGACGGCGTGGTCCCACTCGGCGATCCGCGTGAAGACCCGCGTGTGAAACAGCCAGACGTTGATGCCGGCCAGGATCAGGAAGATGACCTTGGCCCGGAAGAAGATGCTCTGGTAGGTCCGCACCGGGATGGCGTAGAACAGCAGCACGCCGGTGATCACCATCACGATGAAGCCGCCGATGGTCCAGGGCAGCAGGCGTTCGGCGACCTGCGACACCGGCACCCGCTTCAGGATGAGGCCGAGCAGCCGCAGGTCGAGGATGGTTGCGAAGCCGACAAACAACATGAGCGCCAGCACGTGCGTCGACTCCACGATCGGGTACATGAACATCGATTCGTGGAGCGCGATGCTGCCTTGGGTGGCCGCCAGCCACTCGCAGTACGCCAGCAACGACATGGGCTAGGGCTTCGCCGCGGCCGGCGGCGGTGTCGGCACGATGAACTTGGCGTGGCAGCTGGTGCACACGTCGTAAATGTCGCCGCCAATGGTGAACAGCGCGTCCTTGTCCTTGGCCTCGATGGCCTTGAGCGCGCGGCCGCTCTGGGTGATCAGGGCCTGGGCGTCGGCAATCCACTCCGCCGACCCGTTCGACCGTTGGGGCAGCATCAACAGGTTGCCCGACTCGGCCAGTTGAATGGCGTAGCCGCGCACGCCGGCCCATTCGTCGTCGGTCGCCGGGAACTTCTCGAACACGCCTTCGATGGTGGCGACCGTGCCGACCGCCTCCCAGACGCCGTCGGCGGCCGGATCGAGGACATTCAGCATCAGGTCCTTCATGTTGACGGTGGTCTGGAAGGGCGGGGGCGGGGGCGGCGCCGGGGCGCCGCACGCCGAGGCGCCCAGCACGGCAAAGGGAAGAAGCCACGCGAGAGTTCGCATTCGCGGCATCTTAGCTGAGCTTGGCCGTTAAGGAAACGTGATCTCGGTCGCGGGCGGCCCCGGGCGGGCCACGAACCACGGCACCGCGCCCACCGCGGGCAGGCGGCGCTGGTAGGCGCGCACCCACTCCTCGGCAAACGCGGCGGCGTCGTGCGTCGTGGTGAGGGCCCAGACGCTGCCGCCGAAACCAGCGCCGAAGCTGCTGGCGGCGAACGCGCCGGTCTCGCGGGCGAGGCGGGCGAGCATCACCGTCTCGGGAATCTGGTTGCCGAGCAGGGTCTCGGCTTCCAGTTGCGAGGCCAGGGCCAGTTCGCCGACCGCGGCCCGGTCGCCCGCCGCGAAGGCCTGGGCGGCGAGCGGACCCCGGCGGTCTTCGTTGACGAAGTGGTGCAGGCGCTTACGCAGGTCGGCGGCGGCGAAGTCGCCGCCGCAGTCGCCGACCCAGCGATCGAAGCACGCCATCGCATCCGGCGCGCTGGCCAGGGCGGCCGACAACGAGTGGGCCGGCGCCCCGGCCCGGTGGTTCCACAGCGCGTGGAGCGCGCGGGCGGCGTCGGCGGCGCGGTTGTAGCGGGCCATCACCGAGCCTGCCTTGTCGGCCTGCACCCCGCTCGAGGCGATCACGAACGTCCACTCCGCCGGCATGGGCACGTCGCTCAACGCGGTGACGGGCATGAAGCGATACAGGCTGGCGTGGCCGAGGCGGCAGGCGAGGATCGCGGTATGGTCTTCGCTGCCGCCATGGGTGCCGACGCCCGCCGCGCCCGGCAGCCCGTCGTAGTCGAGCCCGTTCTCGACGCAGCCGAGATACCAGGCCAGGTGCTGCACCGTCGGCAGGTGGCGGTGCCACTCGTCGCGCTCGGTCAGCCGCGCCCGCGCGATCAGCGCCGAGGCGACGCCGACGACCAGCGCGCTCGAACTGCTGAGGCCCGAGGCGCGCGGCAGGTCGCTGGCGATCGCGATCTCGGTGCCCAGCTCGCAGCCCGGAAAATTCAGGAACAACCGCCGCGCGACGACGTGCACGTAGCGGCGCAGGCCGCGATACTCGGGCGGCGCCTCGGCCGAGGGATCGACGTCCACGATCTGCCCGTCGCGGATGTCGCCCATGCGCACCCGGCCGTCCGTGCGCGGGCGCGCCACCAACGCAATGCCGCGCGGCACCGCCGCCAGCAGCGAGTGGCCGCCGGCGTAATCGGTGTGCTTGCCGAAAATCTCGATGCGCCCCGGCGAGAAGCGGTACCACTGCGGCGGGCCGTTGAGCACGGTGCCGCCGCGCTCCTCGAGCTCGCGAAACAGCGCCGCGCGCGTGCGCGCGTCGTCGCCGGTCATCCCGATGCGCTCGAAGTGCGTGGCGAACGCGTTGGTCATGGCCGCGGCTCCAAGCCGGCCAGGCGGGCCGAGACCAGGGGAATGTCGCCCTGGCGCGACAGGTCCAGCACCGCGCCGCGGGCGCGGATCGCGCGGAACGGCACGCCGGCCGTGATGGCCAGCGCGACCGCCTCGGGCAACTCATATTCCCCGCGGGCCGAGATCGGGACGCCGGCGCAGGCGTTGAACATCCGGCGATCGAACCGCCACACGTTCATGCTGACCAGCGCATGCGCCCCGGCCGCGGCGAGCGCGGCCGCCGACGGCTTCTCGACGATGCCGCGCAGGTGGCTTTGGGGATCGACATCGAGCAGGGCGAAGTTGGCGACGCGCTCGGCGGGGAAGCCGCTGTCGCGGACCAGCGCCTCGCGGTCGAAGGCCGGCAGGCCGGGGCCGTCGAGTGCCACCAGCGCCTGCAGCACGCCGGCCGGATACAGATTGTCGGCGTTCAGCACGAGGAAGGGATCATCGCCGACGAAGGCCTGCCCGGCAAGCACGGCCTGCGCCGTGCCGTTGGCGACTGGCTGCACCGCGAACGACAGCCGCACGCGCGACGGCCGCCCGGGGCCGCCGTAGTAGCCGGCAATGCCCTGGTGATCGGGGGCGACCACCAGGCAGACGTCGCGGCATCCCGCGTCGGCCAGCGCGCTCAGCACGTGATCCAGGAACGGCCGTCCGCCGGTGCCGATCGGCATCATCCCCTTGGCGCCGGTGGCCGCGGCCGCCCGTTGAGCGGCAGTCAGCCCCGCCGGGTCGCCGGCCGCCTGCATGCGGCGGCCCACCCCGCGAGCCAGGAGTAATGCCTTCAAGATGGGCCACTCGCGAACGTCTTTGGCACGCGCTTCAATGTTACAGTGCGCGCCAGGAGAGGGGCCATGCGTCTCAAACAGTTGTCCCAGTTGTCCGCGATCGTCACTGCCGCGCTGGTCGCCGGCGCTTTCACGCTGAACGCGCAGAACCCGCCGCCGCGCCCGGCGCCGCGGGCGGCGCCGGGCGCGGCCGATCCTTACGCCAATAACCCCAATGCCGGCGCGACGCCGTTTCCGCTGGCGGCCGCCGCGGGCAAGGACAGCGGGGCCCGCACGACCGCGCCCGCGGGCGCGGT
>CAYGMD010000026.1:0-37642 GCA_964350785.1 uncultured Acidobacterium sp.
ATCTCGAAGCGATCAACGCGCTGAACATCGCGCTGCAGAAGTTCGAAGGCACCGTGCTGTTGGTCACGCACGACCAGGACCTGATGGAAGAAGTCGGCACGCGCGTGTGGCACTTCGATCACGGCGCGATCACCGACTTCAAGGGCACCTACGAGGACTACGCTAGCGCGCGCAACCTGGCCTGACGATTTCGATTCGGCGATTCAGAGCGCGGCCCAGGTCGCTGTCGTTGGCGGCGATGGGCCGCGTTTTTCCGTAGCCCTTCGCCGACAATTTCGCCGCCGGGACACCGCGCTCCACCAGCCACGCCATCACCGCCCTCGCGCGCGCCTCGGACAGCAGGTGCCGCGCCGCGTCGTCCGCCGGGCCGATGTTGTCGGTGTGCGCCTGCACCTCCACCGCCGGCGCGTTGCGAGCCTTCAACGTCTCCGCCAGTTTCTCGAGACTGGGCATGGCGCCGGGCCTGAACGTCGCGCGGTCGAGGTCAAACTGGATGCTGTGCGCGCGGACGCGGCACTTCTTCGCCAGCGCCGCCGACCAGTCTTCGGCGCCAACATCGGCGACGTTGACCTGGTAGGGACCGTCGGGTTCCTGGGTCAGGCGCGCGTAGATCAGGCGGCCGTTCGCCGCGTACTGCGCGGCGACGTTGACGGTCTCTGGTTGAGTCGAACGCTCCTCGAGTTTCGTCACGTCGATCAGCTTCCATCCGGCCGCAAACAGCGATTCCCGCCACACCGAGATGAAGGCGAGCGGCGTCTGGCCGGCGGGGCGGTCGTAGGTCTTCTGCACGTACGACATTCCCGCTAGCACGGCCTCGTCGTCTGCCGTCGCCGAACGAAGCTCGAGCGGCTCCTGGATGCGCTTGGTTGAGATTAACCGGGCGCCGGGCAGCGCCGGAATGAACGGAAAGTCCTGCGAGTCGGCCACCGATTCCGGCGTGGCGCCAGGCTGAGGGAACCCCAGCGGCGCTTGCGCGCTCGTGATGGCCACCATCGCGACCACCACCGCCGCTGCAATCAGTGTGTGACGACCGGCCATGGTTTGATGTTAGCCCGGCCACAGAAAAGGCAGCCACAGATTAAACACCGATTAGACACAGATGCGAGTTCGCTGGCGCCGGGCTTTGCCCGGCGCTCGGCGCGACAACGGGCCGCGAGAAATGAGTCTCTCTGTGGGGTAGTGGACTCATTTCGTCGCGGCCCGTTGTCGCGCCAGCGGCGCGTAGCGCCGCCAGCGAACTGGCATCCATCGTGCCCGCCTGCGGGCAGAAATCCGTGACTAATCTGCGTCTAATCTGTGGCCCGTAGTCATTGGCGTTGGAATCGCATGTCCCACACACGATCCTGCTTGAGGCTCAACGCATTGATCTTGCCCGCCGCGTCGCGCCGGAACGTGATCACCCCAAGCGAGCCGCGAAACGTATCTCGGTCGATGGCGGTGAGTGCCATCACCGTGTCGGGTCTGCGCTTGATAACCAGTGCGCCGTTCTCGACAGCCGCTGTGAGCGTGACTTCTGCCTCATCGCTCGAGTAGGTGCCGCCAAACTCGGCGAGCTGCGCCGCGGTTGGCGGCGGCGTCATCGGCGGCACGGGTGGCGCCGGCGTTGTTGGTGTGACCGGCTTCAGTCCTGTGAGGTACAGGTCCGACACCAGGTTGGCCGATCGCGTGGCATCGCCGGTGGCGACGTTGCACAGCACCGCCACCGAAGTGTGGCTGTCGGGAAAGCGATTCAGGTGCGCGCGATAGCCGGCCGTCGAGCCGCTGTGGAAGATGTTTCGCGCGCCGCGATAGTCGCCGACGAACAGGCCCAGCCCGTACTCCAGCGGCCGGCCGTCATTGAACTGGCCGGCAGCCGACTGGGTCGCGATCAGCGCGCGGTCGCCGACCACGGGCGAGACGAAGTTCTCGTTCCACTTCAGCAGGTCACCCACGGTCGTCAGCAGGCCACCGTTGCCGTGAACGTTCTCGAACGGCATCTCCAGGTGATAGCCGTCGCTGGCGCTCGAATAGGCCTGGGCGCGACCCTTCACGACCCGCGTGTGATCGTCGCGCCACGACGTCCGGGCCATCCCGAGCGGACTGAAGATGCGCGTCCGCGAGAACTCCGCAAACGGCATCCCGCTGACCCGCGACACGATGATTGCAGCCAGGTTGAAGCCGGTGTTGGTGTACGACCACTGCGTGCCGGTGGGGAAGTTCAGGGCTTTCTGCCGGCTGACGATGTCGAGGACGTGAGCGTGCGTGTATGCCCGCGTCGTGCGGGGGGCGCCGGCGATGCCGGCCATGCTGCCCCAATCACGCAGGCCGCTCGTGTGGTTCAGCAGGTGACGGATGGTGAGCGGCGCACCGTAGTCGGGCAGCTCAGGGAGATGCTTGCGCGCCGGGTCATCCAGCGACAGCTTGCCGTCCTTCTCGAGCAGCAGGACCGCCATGGCCGTGAACTGCTTGGCGACCGAACCGGCCTCGAAAATGGTGTCGGCGGTGTTCGGGACATCGTGCTCGAGGTTGGCCATGCCGTAGGCCTTCGTCAGCACGGTCTTGCCGCCCACCGCGACCCCCACGGCGCACCCCGGCGTGGCGGTGGTCCACCTGGCGAACACCTTGTCGACGGCGGCCGATGCCGGCCATGCGGCCTGGGCGTGAACCGCGACCGCGTGGGACAGGCCGGCCAGGATCAGCGCCGCGAGGGCGGCGGCCAGGAAGCGATTGGTCATGACGCGAGATCCTACGCCATATAATCCGGGGCGATGGTCGTCAATCTGCTGGCCGCGGTGTTGGGGGTCGTGGCGTCCCTGCAACGCGTGCCCATGCGCGAGGTCTACCCGATGCTCCAGGGCCGCGCGACGCCGGCCCAGGTGCTGGCGGCGGCCGGCCTGGATCCGTCGGCGCAGTTCTTCGGCCGGCTCTACGTCGGCCTCTACCTGGAAGCGACCGGAGACCCGGCCCGGGGACGCGAGCACATGGCGATTGCCGCACAGCCTCGCTTCGCGAACGTCGGCGGTTACATGCACGACGTTGCCCTGGTCCACATCACGCGTGAGAAGTAGCGAGGAGCAGCCGATGCGTCGAGTCATGGTAGGCCTGGTCCTGGTGCTGGCGTCGGCCAGCCTGGTTGCGCAACAAAATCGCATCGACGTGGTGACGCCCCACGCGCCCGAACTCGCCGGTTACGGCCCGCTCGACATCGGCGTGCGCACATTGCAGATCACCGACAGGAACCGGCCCGACATCCTCAACACCAAGGACGGCAGCCCGGTCGCGCGCTACGACCGCACCCTGACCATCGAGGTCTGGTATCCGGCGGCGCTGGCCGCGGGCCAGCGGCCGGGCGGTGAATACCGCGTGATCACGCGCGACCCGAGCATCACGGCCATCATCCAGGGCAAGGCGGTGCGCGACGGCGCGCCGAAGCCTGGCGAAGGCGGTTATCCGCTCGTCATCATCTCGCACGGTTATCCGGGCAACCGCTACCTGATGAGCCACGTCGGCGAGAACCTGGCCAGCAAGGGGTTCGTCACCGTCGCGATCGATCACAAGGACAGCACCTACGACGACCAGAAGGCGTTTGGCAGCACGCTCTACAACCGCGCGTTCGATCAATTGTTCGTCCTGACCGAGGTCGAGCGGCAAGGCAAGGCGGGCTCGGGCAGCTTCCTGGCGGGCCTGGTGGATGCGAGCCGCGCCGGCATCATCGGCTACTCCATGGGCGGCTACGGCGTCGTCAACGTGATCGGCGGCGGCTACAGCGACGCCAGCGTGGCCGGCGCCCAGGCGCCGCCCAACCGGCTGCTGGCAGAACGCGCGGCCTCGAACCCGGCCTACCAGAAGGCGCGCGACCCGCGCATCAAGGCCGCCATCGCCATTGGCCCGTGGGGCATGCAGGGCGGTTTCTGGGACCTCGAAGGCCTGAAGGGCATTCGCACGCCGGTGTTGTTCATCGCCGGGAGTGCCGACGACGTGTCCGGCTACGAGAAGGGCACGCGCGCCATCTTCCAGGGCGCCGTGAATGCCGATCGTTACCTGCTCACGTTCGTGAACGCGAACCACAACGCCGCCGCGCCCATGCCGGCGCCGTCGGAGACCTACCGGGCGTCGGGCACGGCCGCGCCGGCCTTCTCACACTATGCCGATGCCGTGTGGGACACCGCGCGCATGAACAACATCCTGCATCACTTCGCGACGGCGTACTTTGGCCTGCACTTGCGGGGCGAACAGGACAAGCAGGCGTACTTCGACGTCGTGCCGAACGGCAAGGACGCCGTCTACGCGATGGATCGCGACGGCAAGCCGCTGCCGGCGCATACCTACTGGAAGGGCTTCAAGCGCGCCACCGCCGTCGGCCTGATTCTCGAACACGCGAGGCCTTAGCCGACCCCTTTGTCATTGCGCCACGCGGTGTCGATCGACCCAGTAGGCCCACAACACGAATAGCCACGACAGGTGTCCGGCCATGGCCACCGCTGAGGCACTCGGCGGCGGCGGGCCGAAGACCGCCGCGAAGTAGATCGCCGACAGGAACGCGATTAACGCCCACAGGGCAATGCGCCCCACGCGGTCGCGCGCGCGCGTAACGATGGCGTAGAGGGCAATGCCCACGGCGAACAGCGTCACTTCGACCGCGAGCGTGGCCACCGGATAGTTCCACAACCCCAGGCCCACCCGGCTCGACCCAGTCAGCGTGAGCGGCAAGTCGGGCCGGTGCGACACGAAATCCAGGATGAAGTGGCTGAACACCAGCGTCGCGACCGCGGCCATGGCGTTGGGCCGCCAGCCCTTGATGACGCGGTAGGCAAGCGCGAACAGCGCCGACCACACCACCAGCATCACCAGGCTGTGCGAGTAGGGGTAGCTGACGAAGTTGAGCGTAGCGCTTGGCGCCAAACGCCAGCGCGTAATGGCCAATGAACACGCCGGGATTATAGGCTCAGGCGGTCAACAATCGCCTGCGCCATCCGCTCGGCCGAGCCCGGGACGAAGGTGAAGTACAGCTCCGGCTCGATCAGTTCCAGTTCCATCAACAGCGGCCCGCGCCCGCTTTCGACCGCGTCCACCCGGGCATAGGCGCACGACGCCGGCACGTGAGCCATCACCGCGTCGCCGAACGCCAGCAGCGCGGCCGACGGCATCACGGCCTCGACCACGCCGCCGAAATCCTTCTGCACGCGGAAGTCGCCGAGGGTCGCGCGCTTCACCACCGCGTGGCTGAACCGGCCGCCGGCATACACCATCGATACCTCGCCGCCGCTCGTGATCTCCGGGATGAACTCCTGGATCAACGCGCCCGACGCGCGGGCCGGCGCGAGGTCGTCTTCGGCCGGGATGCGATCTTCGCTGATCAGGAACGTGCCGTAGGCCGTGGCCGCGACCCGCGGCTTGAGCACGGCGCGCGCCCACCCCTCCGCCTGGAGGACCGCCGCGAGCGACGCGGCATCGGGCCGGTCGATCCAGCGCGTGACGGGCACGGCAATGCCGGCGCGCGCGAGCCGTTGCAGGTAAATCTTGTCGATGTTGTCGCGGGCCACGTCCGCCGGATTGAGCAGGGGCCGCCCTGAATCGGCCATGGCGTCCAGCCACGCCCTGAACATCGTCGGCACACGGTGGTAATCCCAGGTCGACCGGAGCACGACCGGATCGGCGGCCACGTGCGCTTCCGGATCGATGTCGGTCCACGGTTCAGGCTCGACGCGGTAGCCCAGCGCCTGCAGCGCCGCAGCGAGCGGCTGGTCGTCGTCGGTGATGAAGGGCTGGTGGGAACAGGTGGCAAATACGACGGTCACCCGGGAAGTCTACAACCGGAACAGGCGGTTGAACTTGACGACGAAGGCGCGATTGCGGAGCGCCTCGGCGTTCGGCCGCGGTTCGGTGTCGAAGTCGTCGGTATATACGACGAACAGCTCGCTGCCCGGACGGTACTCCCAGCGGAAGCGGACGTTGCTGCCGAGCGAGGTGCCGGCGCTGTTGTATTGGAGGATGCCGCTGACGAACATGCGCGGCGTGATCGTGTAGGTGGCGCGCGTGCGCACGACCTTGGCGGTGAACGAGCCCTGCACGAGATCGACCCAGTTGATCGACAGGCTGGGTTCGAGCGAAACCTGCGGCGTGACCTGGATGCGGCCGGAGTTGAGCGAGATGGTCTGGCGATCGCCGTTGTAGAACGGGCCGAACTCATACACCAGCTCGCCCGACACCGGCCGCTGCTGGCCGGCGAGGTAGCCAAGGCGGGTGGTGTGGAAGTCGTAGCCGCCGACCGGCAGGACGACGCCGGGCGCAATCGCGAACGGCCGGACCAGCCGCTCGAAGCTGTCGGTGTACGTCAGGCTGGCGACGTCGCTGTTGGTCAACTCGGTCTCGAACCGCCCCACGCCCTCGCGCGTGTCGAGCCGGTTGTGGGTGTTGGTGGTGTAGTTCAGGCTCGCCTGGGTGGTCATGCGGCGCACGTTGTAGAAGCCGCGCGGGCGGGCGCTGTAGCGCAGCAGGCCGTGGTTGCGGCGCATGTCGGTGCGGCGCACGAAGCCGATTTCGGGCAGGAAGTTCGGCTCCACGGCGAGGTGCTCGACCTGCACGCCGTAGTGGTCGGCGTTGTAGTCGAAGAAGGCGCGGTAGCTCAGGTTGTCGCCCTCGCGGCGCTCGGTGCGCGTGCCGGCCAGGTAGGCGTCGAAGCGGACGTTCTGGTGGAACGACATCGACGCGTCCACGCCGTAGCCGTCGTTCGACCCCACGCGGTTGGGGGTCGCGGTGCGGTGCGTGAGCATGCCGCCAATGCTGCTGCGCCGCAGGATGTCGCGCTTGGCGCGCACCACCGTGAAGTTGGCCGAGTCGATGCCGGCCTGGTCGTCCTCGCCGGTCTGCACGTTGATGGCGCCGAAGGTGAACTTGCCGGCCTTGCCGCTGACGCGGGCGCCGACCCGCAACGGCACCACCCGCGACAGGTCGAGGCCGATGCGGCGGCTGAAGAACAGGTACGGCGTGTCGCCGGTGCCGGCGGCCAGGCCCGCGCTGGCGCGGCCGGCAAACGCAAACGTGCCGAGCCCCTCGAGGAAGAAGTCGCGCTTCTCGGGGAAGAACAGGTTGAAGCGGGTGAGGTTGACCTGCTGTTCGTCGGCCTCGACCTGCGAGAAGTCGGTGTTGACCGTGAGGTCGGCGGTGATGTTCTGAGTGACGCCGTACTTGAGGTCGCCGCCCACGCGGCCGGTGACGTCGTTGGCGACCGGCGGCGACTGGGTGTTGTCGGTGGCGGCGTGGCCGAGCATGAACGGCTTGACCTCGAGGTTGCGGCTGCCCGACGGCACCTGCAGCCCCTCGAGCGTGCCCGCCGACGAGATCTTCAGCAGGCCGCGGAACGTCGTCAGCGCGCGCGGCACCTGCGCCAGGTACGACCACTCGTTCTTCCAGCGCACGACGCGCCGCAGGTTGATGCCCCAGGCCTGGTCGGCGCCGGGCTGGTAGCGCAGCGACTTGAACGGAATGGCCATCTCGATGGTCCAGCCGCCGTCGAACGTGCCGGTGCGCACGTCCCACACGGTGTTCCAGTCGGCGTTGGGCGGACCCTCATCGGTCACCTGGCTGTCGGCGAGGCCGCCAATGGCGTTGGCGTAGAAGATGTAGCCGTTGCGCTTGTCGTGAAAGGTGTCGAACATCACCCCGAAGGTGTCGTTCTGGCGCAACTGGCTGGTGTCGCGGCGCATCTCGTTGGCCACCCGGCGCTCGGGGACGCTCTCCCAGTTGCGCGCCGAGACATAAATATTGTCGGCGTCGAAGAAAATCCACGCCTCGGTCTTCTCGGTGGCCGGCTTGAACTCGTCGGGTTCCTGCTGGACGAAGTTGGAGATAGCCGGCGTGGCGGCGTAGATCGGCTCATCCAGCGTGCCGTCGATGCGCAGCGGTGCGGCGACGCGGTGGGCGCGGACGGTCGGGGGCGCGGATTGCTGGGCGGCCACGGCCACCGGCACGGCCAGGAGCAGGGCCACGAGCGCGCGGCAACACATGCCAGGCATGCTACCGGCAGTCACTTGCAAAATGCAAGTCACTGACGATACACTCGGTGACATGTCTCCGGGCTCGCCGGGCTCGCGATCAGCGCCCTCGCGGCCGCGACGGTCGCGCTGTCCGGTCGCCTGCACGCTCGACGTGCTGGGCGACAAGTGGACCCTGCTCGTGGTCCGCGACCTCATGCGCGGCAAGCAGCGGTATGCCGAATTCGAGGCGTCGGCCGAGGGCATTCCCACCAACATCCTGGCCGACCGGCTCAAGCGGCTGGCGGCGGCGGGCCTCATTCGCGCCCGGCGCTACAGCCAGCATCCGCCGCGCGTGGCATACACGCTGACCCCGAAGGGCGAGGACCTGCGCCCGGTAATGCGGGCCATGGCCGAGTGGGGGGTACGCCACGCCGGGGGCCGCATGCCGCCGCCGGCATCGGCCACGACCCCCTGAGTTGGGGCCAAACGCTTCAGTCGGTTATACTTATCGGACGTGACTCAGATGTATTTCCAGAAGGGTTTCGGCCTGAAATCCGAGGTCGGACCGGTTCTGGCGCGTACGTACGAGAGCCGGGTGGTCGAGCGGGTCAAGATGCTTGGCTACCAGGCCGAAGCGGGCGGGCTCCGCTTCAGGCTCGCGCGCGAGTTCGGGTTTTGTTACGGCGTCGATCGCGCCGTGGACTACGCCTACCAGACCCGCCAGAAGTTTCCCGATCGCCGCGTGTTCCTGTCGGGCGAGATCATCCACAACCCCGACGTGAACCAGCGCATTCGCGACATGGGGATCCAGATTCTCGAGGACTCGCTCGACACGGAAGCCCGCTTCCGCGAGGTCGGGGCGGCCGACGTGGTGATCCTGCCGGCGTTTGGCGTCAGCGTGCCGGAACTCGCCCACCTCAAGGGGAAGAACTGCGTGCTGGTCGACACCACCTGCGGCAGCGTCCTCAACGTGTGGAAGAAGGTGAACTTCTACGCCCGCGACGGCTACACGGTGATCATCCACGGCAAGCACCACCACGAAGAGACGCGCGCCACCGCCTCGCAGGCGCTCACCCATCCCGGCGGGCAGTACCTGTGCGTGCGCGACGTCGCTGAAACCGAGCGGCTGTGCGAGTTCCTGCTCGGCCGGCGGTCGGCGGCCGACCTGATGGCGGAGTTCGGCGAGGCCGCCAGCCCTGGTTTCGATCCCGAACGCGACCTGCAGCGGATGGGCCTCGCCAACCAGACCACCATGCTGATGAGCGAGACCCTCAAGGTGCAGGACACCCTGCGCCGCGCCATTGTCGAGCGCGAGGGCACCACCGACATCGAGGCGTGCTTCCGGGCGTTCGACACCATCTGCTCGGCCACCCAGGAGCGGCAGGACGCCGTGCTGGAGATCCTCAAGGACGGCGGTCTCGACCTGATGGTGGTGATCGGCGGCTACAACAGCAGCAATACCCAGGCGCTGGCGCGGATGTGCGCCCCGCGCGTGCGCACGTTTTACATCGACAACCCTTCTTGTATCGAGGACACTTCCATCCGCCACCGGCAGGTTGGCGCGGCCGACGAAAGCCGCACCGACGGCTGGTTGGCCGCCGGGCCCCGGACCATCGGGATTACCGCCGGCGCGTCGACCCCGGATAGCGTGGTCGGCGAAGTGTTGGAGCGCATCCTCGCCTTGCGAGGGTGCACGGCTGCCGACCTGATTGCTCCGAATGGAGCGGCGGCCGGCGCGCAGATCAGCTGATGGCCACCAAGCCGACCGAACTCACGCTCACCCTCGCGCCGCAGCGGCGCTTCGAGGCCATCGACGTCAACACGCGCATCAACCAGGAGGCGGGCGACCTGCTGCGCCAGCACCGCCGCGCGCTCTACACTTCGTTCCACACGACCGCCGGCTACCTCGACCAGAGCCTGTCGGTGCGCATGCATCACAGCCACGACCTGGTGTCGCAGTTCTTCAGCGCCTTCCACGCGCTGTTTCCGCAGGGCGGCGAGTACCGGCACGACCAGATGGAGCTGCGGTCGGAGCTGACCGAGGAGCAGAAGGTGGTCGAGCCGCGCAACGCCGACTCGCACCTGACCTTCATCGGCGCCGGCATGCGCAACTGCGTGACCTACCGCACCCGGCCGCAGTCACCGGTCTATTTCATCGAACTCGACGGCAAGAGCGACGCGGCCATGCGCAAGCGCAAGACCACCGTCGTCGGCTACGATCACGAGGAAATCGTCGCCCGCACGACGCTGGCCATCCCGGTGTCGAAGCACCCGATCGATTCGGTCAACCTGGCCGACCCGCGGCTGGGCGTGCTCGAGCGCATCAACGACCTGGTCGCGCAGGTCGGCATCGATCGCGCGCGCGTCGATTTGGTGGTTGATCCCGCCGAACGCCACGTCGGCATCACCGTCAACGAGTACGAAACGTTGTTGATGCAGCACGACCTGGTCGACGTGCTGCGCGACCCGCTGCGGTTTGCCCGCGCCAAGGCCAGCCACATGGTGGCCGACCCGTTCTCGATCCCCGGCAAGACTCTCAATTACGCCAAGTACGACGCCGTGCGCGTGCTCAACTCGTTGATGGAGGCGTTGCGGATCGACGCCGGCTCGTTCGAGCGGCTGATGGCGAAGGTGATGTCGCTGCCGGCGCGCCGCTTCCTGCGGTCGCGCCGCGTCAGCTTCCTGGCGGGCACCGATCCGGAAACCGGCCAGCCGCGCGTGCTGCGCGGCACCTACCAGAGCCCGATCCTGGTCCAGTGGCAGCCGGCTGAAAAGCAGGAACGCCACATCGACGTGGTCGTGACCCAGTTTTCCTGACCTCAGTGTGATGCCAGAAGGGCGGCACTTTAGTGCCGCCCGTGCCGCCGGTGATCATTTCAACCCCACCACCACCGCAAAGCACGTCTTCCGGAACGCGATCTCCACGCTGAACCCGGCCTCCTGCAGCAGCTCCACTTCGCGATCGAGCGTGAAGTAGACGTCCTCTTTCGCCCAGGCGCGCAGGTAGCCCTCGGCCTTCGCGCGCGGGTAGCGCGCCTGCAAGTGCTGCAGCCACCCGGCGCGGTGCGCCTGCTGCAGCGCCTTGGAGGAGGCCAGGCAGCAGTCGGCGCTGACCAGCACCCCACCCGGGCGGAGCGCCGCGAAGCCGTGCTTGTAGAGGGCCGCCTTGCGCCGGCCGGTGGGGACGTGATGCAGCGCGAACGAGGCCGAAATCACGTCGCAGCGGGGAATCGCGGTGCGCTCGAAGTTGCCCTCGACGGCCTGGATGCGGCCGCGCAGGCGCTTCTCGGCCATCGCCAGCATGCCGGGGTCTTCGTCGATGCCGATCAGGCGCGCGCGCGGCCGCGCCTTGAGAATGGCCTGGGCCAGCGCCCCCGACCCCGTGCCGAGGTCGACGACTGCCGGCGCGGTGCGCGCCAGCACGCCGACTGCCGCGCCGGCCGCGCCAATCAGCTCTTCGTAGTGGGGAATCAGCGTCCGGATGACCGCGTCGTATTCGTGGAGCTTGATGCCCAGGTGTGTCGCCGCGCCCATCAGACTCCCAACGCGCTTGCGCGCTGTTGCTGCCACGCCGCAATGCCGGCGGCCGTCACCGTGTCGCCGTGATGCAGCGTCCAGTTGAGCGCCGCGATCACATCGTCCGCATCCTCCAGGCCCAGCGCCAGGCGAATGAGGCGATCAAAACCGTTGCGCTTCAGCTGCTCGGGCGCCGTGAAGTACTCCGACACGGTGCGGTGATGGTTGACCTTGGTGGTCAGGCCATCGAACGAGAGCGCGTAGCGCACGATGATGCAGGTCGCGAGCACGTCGGCCAGGTGCCGGGTCCGATCCTCGTCCGCGTCCTTCACCCTGAACGATACCAGCGATCCGGTCCGGGTGTACTGCCTGGCGATGGCCGCCGCGTCCACGTGCGACGGCCGCGATGGATGGAACACCTCGCTGACCCGGGGATGGGAGGCGAGGAAGGCGGCAACCTTGGCGGCCGATGCCGAACGCCGGGCGTGCGCGTCGCCGGCGGCGTCGAACGACGCGAGCACCGCCCCGGCGCGGCGCCAGTCGAGAATGCCGCCGCGCATGGCGACGAGATCCATCACCGCGTTGGCGAACGGCGAATCGTTGGTCGCCAGGTAACCCCACATGTCGCGGTCGTTGCCGCCCAGCGACTTGGTGCCGCTGGCGACGACCACGTCGACGCCATTGTCCAGGGGCGGCGCCGCGAACGCCCACGGCGAGGCGATGGTGGTGTCGAGCACCAGGCGAATGCCGGGGGCGCGGTGGCCCGCCTCGCTCATGACCCGGCGCAGCAGGTCGAAGTCCTGGGCGCGCACCAGCGGATTCGTGAACGTCTCGGCAAAGACCAGGCGGGTCGCGGGCGTGATGGCGGCCGCCAGCGCCGCCTCATCGCCATCGTCCACGACGGTGACCGTGCCGCCCACCCGGGCCGCCAGCCATTCGAGGTAGCTGCGGGTCTTGTTGTAGACCTGGCGCATCAGTACGGCGTGGCCGCCGGGTTCCATCAGTACGTCAAAAGCCAGCGCAGTCGCCTGCATGCCCGAATCGCAGACGATGGCGCTCGTGGCGTGCTCGAGCGCCTTCAGCTTGCCAATCAGCGCGCCGGTCGCCGTCGTGCCGTAGCGGGCATACAAGTGGGGCAGTTCCGACCAGCAACCCTCGCTGGCAAACAGGAATGCCGCCTTGGCTTCCTGCCAGGCCACGACTTGTGCCGAGCCCAGCAGGTCGAGCTGCACGGTCGGCTCGTCCGGATGCAGGTAGGGAATGCCGGTGCGCCGCGCATGCTCGTCGATGGCGCGATGGATCGAGCGCGTCGCCTCGCTCATCGCGTCGAGCGGCGGCCGTTCGGGCGGACATGCCTGGGGATCCAGCCAGTCGGAAATCGCCATCTAGTCCATGACCCCGAGGCACAGCTTTTGTTCGACGCGGGCCAGGTGGCCCACGGCCTCCGTCACGTCGGCAATCTGCGTGTCGGAGCTGGCCGAGATCATGAAGGCCAGGTGCACGCGGTCGGCCTCGACCCGCGAGGCGCGGTTCTGCACCGTGAGACCGTGACGCCGCACGAGCCCCTCGAACTTCCGCTCGAGGCCCGGGTGCGGCTGGCCGGTAATGCGCAGGTAATGGCGCCGCGGCGCCGGGGTCACGGCCGTGCCGTCGCGGGCCACCGGCAGCGCCCGCGGCACCGGCCACCGGACCGAGTTGTCCTGGGCGAGGTCGATCAAGTCGCCCAGCACCGCGGTGGCGGTGGGCAGCGCGCCGGCGCCCTTGCCGAACAGGCTCAAGTCGCCGGACGACACGCACCGCAGGTAGACCGCGTTGTACTCCTCTTCAACCGAGGCGAGCAGGTGCCAGGTGGGCAGCAGCAACGGTTCCACCGCCATGTCGAGCGCGCCGTTGATGCGCACGGCCCGCGCAATCTGCCGGATGCGGCAGCCCATCGACTCGGCCAGGTCGCAATCCGCCGGATCAATCTCGCGAATGCCTCGCACCAGGAACCCGTCGGGCCGCACCCACGCGCCGAAGGCGCGATAGGCCAGGATCGACAGCTTGGCGGCCGCGTCGTGGCCGTCGAGGTCGGCGTCTGGCTGCGCTTCGGCAAAGCCCAGCTTCTGGGCCTCGGCGATGGCCTCGGCCAGCGTCAAGTCGCCCTGCTCGAGGCGCGTCATCACGAAGTTGCAGGTAGCGTTGACGATGCCCCACAGGCTGTCGACCTCGTCGGCGCGATGGCTCAGGTGCCGGACGATGGGGATGGCGGCCGCCGCCGCGGCCTCGCAGTAGAGCGGTGTTTCGGTGCGTTGCGCGAGCACGCCCAGGTCGGCCAGCTTCGACGCCAGCAGGGCCTTGTTGGCGGTCACCACCGGCTTGCCGGCGGCGAGCGCCGCGCGCAGGATGGGTTCCATGGCGGTCCCGCCGGCGACCTCGACCACGACGTCGACCTCGGGATCGCTCACCAGCTCCAGCGGTTGGCTGCTGATGGGAATGCCGGCGGCCCGCGGCCCGCGATCCCGGCTCAGGTCGCGCACGGCAATGCGCGACACCCGGAACCTGACGCCGTAGCGTTCGGCCACGGCATCGCGCTGGCGCTCGATCATCTCGAGCACGCCGCGCCCCACCGTGCCGCAGCCGACCAGGCCGATGCGAATCTCGCGCACCGGCTCGACCCCCACGCCCTCGAACCGTGGCCGCGCCGCCAGCCGCAGCGCGCCGCCGAACGCCTGCGCGCCGCGCAGGACGTCCGCCAGCTTCTCCTGGTCGGCAAGAAAGGCGTCGTGGCCGAACACCGATTCCAGCTTCCACAGCGACGAGTCGGCGCCGGCGGCTTGCAGCGCGCGATGCAGCTCGACCTGCAGCGCCCACGGGAACAACATGTCGCCGGGCACGCCCACCACCAGCGTTTCGGCACTGATCGCCTGGACGGCTTCGCGCACGGCCTGCGGGTCGGGCAGCCAGCCCCGATCGATGGCCTCGCTCAGGATCAGGAACGTCTTGACCGGAAACCGCTCGGCGAACCGCCGGCCGTGGTGATCGAGATACTCGGCGACCGGCGGCCGATCGAGTCCAGGTAGCAGCTTGCCGAAGCGGGTGTCGAGTTCGTCGCGGCCGCGATAGGTGAGCATGCCCAATTGGCGGGCACGGCTCATGCCCGTCGCGACGTCGCCGTTACGCAGGCCGTCGCGCACCAGTTCGCGCTGCAGGTGGCGCGTCGCCGTGCCCCAGCCGTCGGGCCGCAGTCCGCCGGAAATCGAGATGAGCTTCGCGCACCGGTCCGGGTGGCGCGCGGCAAAGGCGACCCCCACCATGCCGCCCAGGCTGGCGCCGATCCACGTGACCGGGGTCGTGCAGCCACAGCCATCTAGCCACGCCGCCACGAGGTCCGCCAGCCCGGCAATGGAAATGGATTCGATCGTGCCAGGGTCATCGAACCCCCGCCACGTCGACCCGTTGCCCGGCCACGACGGGCAGAGCACGGTGTAGCGGGCGGGATCGATCAGATCGGGCGCGCCGAGCGCCGGCCACCACGCCGCGCGCGGATCGTCGCCGGTCGCCTCGCCGTCGCCGAACGGAAACGGCGACGCGGTAATGCCGCCAACGATGACGACGACCGGGGCGGTGCCGAGTTCGGGGCCATAGACCCAGCCGCCAAGCTGCACGTTCTCGAGGGCGCGGCCCTCGATGGTGATGGACAGGTGTTCGATGACCAGCCGGCGCGGACTGAGGGCGGTGGCCGCCAGGGTTGCCATCGCGGCATTGTGCCTTGAATTCAAGACTATTACAAACATATCCACATACGTGGATATCTAACGCGGGGTGCGCCGCCGCCGGGTCCTGGTCTACTCGAAGAATGCCGCCGCCGGGATGCGCAGTCCCGGCAGCACGGCCGACCGGAGCAGGCGTTGGCCATGGAACTGCCGCCGCGTGGAACGCGCGCCTTCGAGCCCGACGACCGTCACGGTTTCCGCGATTGGGTCGATCAGCCAGTATTCGCGGACCCCGTAGCGCCGATACCATCCACGCTTGGCGGTGCGGTCGCGGTGGCGCGTGCTGGGCGACTCGACCTCCACCACCAGGTCGGGCGCGCCCCAGACCTGGTTGCGCAGGATGGCTGCCCGTTCGTTGGAAATGAAGACGACATCCGGCTGCACGACCAGCGCCCGCGTCTCGTCGAGCACCACGTCGAGCGGCGAGACGCACACCAATCCCGCCTTGTGTTCGCGAGCGTGGTCACTCAGCAGGACGACCGCGCGCGTGACGATGGCCTGGTGCACATAGCCTGGGGCCGGTTCGCGGAGCACCGCGCCCCAGATGAGTCCCTGCCGGGTGAGGGACTCCTCGCCTGCCAGGTACTCATTCACCGTCTGATGCCGCCGGGTAAACATCACCATGCCGCCCTCGACGACGACGATGCCATCGTCAAGATTCGATCGTCAAGGGTGTTCGCTGGCAAATCGCGCACGTGAACGGTGGGCGATGATCGGCGGCAACCGTGTAGCATCAGAGCGTACGCAATTCCTGCAAACATGATGAAAAATTTCCGCACCATTTCCCAAGACGATGCCCTGACCTTGATGGCCGCTGAGGGCGCGGTGATTCTCGACGTGAGGACGCCGGGTGAGCACGCCGAGCTCGGCCACATTCCCGGGTCGTGGTTGTTGCCGCTGGACCTGGTGGTGAGCGCGCCAGCGGTGTTGCCGCAGGACGGCCGGCCCGTGCTGGTCTATTGCGAACACGGCGTGAGAAGCGTCGCGGCCTCGCGGTTGCTTGCCGAAGCAGGCGTCAGCGACATCCTGAACCTGGCCGGCGGCATGGCCGTCTGGAGCGGACCGCGCGAGTTTGGCGCGACTCCGCTTCGTGGGCCCGCCGCCTGGCTGATTGAAAATGCCGCTCTGCTGCCGCGTGGCGGCAAGGTGCTGGATGTGGCGTGCGGACGGGGCCGGCACGCGCTGTTGCTGGCCAGCGCCGGCTTTGACGTGCATGCCATCGACGGGGATCCGAAGAAGATTGAATTTCTCCAGGAGACCGCCGAGCGGTTGCACCTGTCGCTCAGTTGCGAGGTGGTGGATCTCGAGACGGATCCGCCGCCGGCGCTGCCGGGGCCGTGCGACGCCGTGCTGGTGTTCAACTACCTGCATCGGCCGCTGACGCCCGCGTTGCGGGAGGCGTTGGCGCCCGGCGGGCGGCTCTTTTACGAGACGTTTACCGCCAGGCAGGCCGAGCGCGGCCACCCGAGGAACCCGGCGTTCCTGCTGAACACCGGCGAACTGCCCACGCTCTTGGCGCCGCTCACCGTGCTTCGTTCACGTGAAGAGGAAATCGACGGCCGCTTCATCGCGTCGGCCGTCGCCGAGCGGCGCGACTAGTTGAACAGGTCGCGGATGATCGCCACCAGCGTGTCGTTGCGGGTGTCGACGATGATCAGATCGCGGCCCACGAAATAGCGCGAGTAATAGGGCGGCAGGGCGGGCAAGCGCCCGTTCCAGTCGGCCGGTACGGGTGTGTAGTAGTCGCGCAGGCCTGGTGGCAGCGCCCCATTCTCGCGCAGTTGCTTGCTCAAGCCTGGGGGCAGCGTCCGCCGCTTGGCGAGGCCCGGCGGCAGGTTGCCGCGCGTGACGTACTCCCGGACCACGCGGCTGTGCCCGTCCCGGTCGACGACCACGACGATATTGGCGTTGCCGTCGTGTCCCTTCTGGTCCTTCTGGTCCTTCTGGTCCTTGTTGGGCTTGGCGTTCTTGTTGCCTTGCGCGCCTGCCGCGTTTGCCGCGAAGGTGGTCACGGCAGTGGCCCCGGCCAGCAGCGACACCATTCCCACCAGGGCCAGTGTCCCCTTGAACGACCAGATCACGCTGCGCGCGGTCATCGCGCTCACGCTGTTCCCTCGGGCTTTCCCGACGAAACCGCCATCATGATGCCCACGCCCACGGCGAGGATGGCGCCAATGCCGAGCCAGATCGGGGCAATGCCGTTCATGACGCCCGACTGCCAAAGTGCCAAACAGATACCAACGATCAGGATGAAATAGCCAACGAGATACATGTTGATGAACTTCATGGTGCCTCCGGCGGGAATCAATGCCAGACGCGTGCCAGAGCTATACTCCCTAATCTCAGGAGTCGACATGCCGTGGAACCGCCCAGCTGGCGCCACGCCGCGGGCGACCCTGCCGCTGCAAAGCAGCGGCAGGCAGACCGACGCTCCCGAGTCCGGATCGATGCACGAACTCAGCTGACCGGCCACGCGATTCCACCTTTACGGCGTAACGGTCACCTTGACCATCGCGGTCGTGAAGCAGCACACCTCGCCGCCGCCGCCGCGCCCGGACAGGTCCTCGACGTCCACGTGCAGGACGTATTCGCCGGGCTGGCTGAACCTGGCCACCACGGTGGCCTTGCCGTTGAAGGCGGCCGGCCCTTCGGTCTTCTCGAACACCGGCGGCGTCTTGTCGAACGTCACCGCGCCGGGGCCGCGGTACTTCGACCAGTGCAGGATCACCGGCGGCGGGGGATTGCGCAGCGGCGCATTCGACCCGCTCGAGTATTTCGCATCGTCGGTGGCCCACACCGGCAGGGAGAGACCGGCCGCGACGGTGGCGGTGCGGGCGACCGCCTTCGCCAGCATGGCGATCGGTCCCTGAATCGCCGGGCCCTGCGGGTCGAAGCGAATCACCGGGGGATTGTTGCCGACCGCGACGTCGCTCCACGGATTCACTTCGTACAGTTCGTTCAGCCAGAACGGCACGCTGTGGGTCTCACCGTTCGCGGTGATGGACCAGGTGAGGCGGGCCTTGCGGTCGAAGTCTTTCGGCACCGTGATGGTGAACACGCCGACCTGCCGTCCGGGCAGGAACACCGTGGGCTGGCCGAGGTCGGGGCCGCCGGGCTCGAAGCGGTTGCCCGCGCCGATTGGCACCTCGATGGTCTGGGCGGTGTTGCGATTCAGGTAGCCGATCAGCAAGGTGTGCGTGCCGTCGGCGTTGGTGAACCAGCCCTCGTAGGCTGGCGTGACGCTCGCGCCGGACTTGCGAAACGGTTCGCTGATCTGCTGCGCCGCGAGTGGCAGGGCGATGGTCGTGGACAGGGAGAGGACCCCCGCGCCCGCCAGGAGCGCGAGGGTCGAAAGGAATCGAGGCATGGCTATTGCCGGGGGCTCTCGCTCGTCTGGCGCGCTTTCTTCGCGTCAACGTGCGCCTTGTATTCCGCGTCGCTGAGATACACCACGTTCATCCACGCGTGCGCCATTTCGTCAACGGTGCGATCGCCGTAGCCGACCCACTGATCCGGATCCGGATTGTTCGGGTTGTTCTTGGTGTTGTCGTACCACGCGCTGACCTGGATGATGGTGCCCTTCGGGTAGACCGGGGCCGCGTCATCGGCATAGATGTAGTTGGTCATCCAGTTGAAGTTGAACTTGCCGACGTAGCTCACGACCTCGGAGCTGCCGTCGGGCAGGATCGCCCGGACTTCCATCGCCTTGCCGCGCAGGTGGAAGTGCGGCTGGAAGTTGGTGATCATCGTGTTCTCCTTCAGCACCGTGAAACCTTCGGTGTGCGAGATGGAGTTCGGGGCGATGTCGAGGAAGCCGCGCCGCTGGAGGCCGGTGAAGCCAATCAGGTAGCTGCGCTTGGTCGGCTCCTGGCCCTTGGGGTACAGCCACAGCGCGATCTCGGAGCCGGCGTTGACCTCTTCGCCCGACGCGTGCAGATGCTGGTCCCACGAGAGCTTCTCGCCGGGCATGATCATCTTGCCGGTGCCGGGGGTGAACAGATCGTAGCCCTTGCCGATGGCCCACTCCATCAACTGGGGGCGGCGGTTCACCAGGTCTTCGGGGGTGGCCACGGCGGCCGGGCCGTTGGCGGTGCCGGTGTTGACCGACGCCACGTTCTCCGGGCTCAGCACCTGGTAGGCGATCGAGTGGTGCAGCACCTTGCGGGCCTGGAGGTTGGTCGGGCGAATCTCCACCATCTTCACCCACCGCGGCTCGGTGATCGGGATCTCGCTCATCGGCCGGTACCAGACGTCCTGGCCCTTGGCCGGCATCTTGTACTCGGAGCTGCGGATGACGAGGTCCGGCGGGCCGAAGCCGTCCTGCACGCCCTTCCACTCGTTGTCGGCGCGCAACGCCTTGGCCGGCGGCAGGTCTTTCGGGTCGCCCTGCGGCGCGCCGGCATCGACCCACGCGACGATGGTGTCGATTTCCTTTTGCGACAGCGACATGTCGTTCTTGAACTTCTGCACGCCGACGGTCTGGTCGATGTGCCACGGCGGCATCTGCCGGGCCGCGACGCGGCTCTTGATCGAGCGCGCCCAGGGGCGGCTCTCGGCATAGGTGATCAGGGACATCGGCGCGATCGAGTTCGGCTGATGGCACTCCTGACACTTGTTCTGGAGAATCGGCGCGACGTCCTTGGAGAACGTCGGGGCCGCGGCGGTCTGGGCCGAGGCCGACCCGGCGATCAGGATCACGCCGCCGAGTGTTGCCGCTAGGACGCTACGCTGTCGAAAACCCTTACCAGTCATGCAGGCCTCCCCCACAGAGATACGTATGCGGATTCTGCCACAGATTCGCCCCCGGTGGGGCCAGGCTCTACTGGTCGCCCAACGGTCCAGTTCCGCCCTTGTATTTGACGTCCTGCAACTGCACACGAATACCGTCAGGATCGGCGAAATACAGCTCTTTTGTGTCGCCGCGCAACCGGATGCTGGCCTTGACGCCCCGTTCGGCCAGCTGCTTCACGACCGCATCCGCATCGAAATTCTCCATGCCGAGGCAAAGGTGGTTGATCGACCCGGTGGTTGCCCCGGCCGCCGCGGGGTAGATGCCCAGAAAGCTCGCCCCGGTGCTGAGGTTCATGCCCGGTTCCTGCTTCGTCAGCAGCGGCAGGCCGAACACCGACTGGTAGAACGCCATCGACTTCTCCACGCTCGGCACGAAGATGCTGACGTGGTTCATGGTCTTCACCGCGCCAACCGGCGCACCCGCCTGCGCGGCGTGCGCGGCCGAGTCCACGGCGGGCGCCGCCACCAGCAAGGCAAGCGTGCCCAACAGGTCGCGCCGCGTCATGCGACCCGATTCGTAGTGGCTGAGCAACTGTTCCAGTTCGCGATCCATGGTCCCTCCCAGAGTGTGGGGCGTATGTTACGCTGCCGCACCCGTGAGCGGTCAGCCTTTCAAGCGTGCCCTGGGCCTGTTCGACGCCGTGATGATCGTCATCGGCGGCATCATCGGCGCCGGCATCTTCATCAACCCCTACCTCGTCGCGCAGCGGTTGGATTCGCCCGGGCTGGTGATCGGCGCCTGGCTGACGGGCGCCGCCATTGCCCTGATCGGCGCGCTCGCCTACGCCGAACTCGGCGCGATGTTCCCGAGCGCCGGCGGCCAGTATGTCTACCTGCGCGATGCTTACCACCCGGTGGTCGCGTTTCTCTACGGCTGGGCCCTGTTGTTCATGATCGAGAGCGGCGCGATGGCCGCGGTCGGCATGACCTTCGCCGAATACGCCGTGCGCCTGGTGACCGGACAGCCGCAGGCCTCCGCGCTGATTGGCGCCGGCGGCGTGCGCGCAGTGGCCATCGGGGCGATCGTCTTCCTGTCGATCATCAACTACCTCGGGGTGATTCCCGGCAGCCGCCTGCTCAACGTGTTCGTGGTGTTGAAGGTGGCGGCGCTGGCCGTGCTGATTGCCTCGGGCCTGTTCTACAGCGGCGCGCTCGATGCCGCGCAGCAGGTCGCCGCGCCCGGTTCCACCGGCACGATCACCGCCTTCGGCGCCGCGCTCATCCCGATCGTGTTCGCCTACGGCGGCTGGCAGAACGCGAACTACGTCGCCGAGGAGATTCGCGATCCGAAACGCATCCTGCCCATCGGCCTGCTGGTGGGCACCGCCGTCGTGGCGCTCGTCTACGTGACCATCAACGTCGCCTACCTGCAGGCGCTCGGCCTGGGCGGATTGGCCGCCACTACCACGCCGGCGTCGGACGCGGCGCGGCTGCTGTTTGGCGCGGGCGGCGATCGCTTCGTGACCGCGGCCATCGCCATCTCGACGTTCGGGTTCCTCAACCTGTGCGTGCTGGCGCCGACCCGCGTGTACTACGCCATGGCCGCCGACGGCGCGTTCTTTCCACAAGTGGCGAGGGTGCACCCGAAATACCAGACGCCGTCGCTGGCCATCATCCTGCAGTCGACATGGGCCATCGCCCTGACGCTGACCGGCACCTACGGACAGTTACTGGATTACGTGGTGTTCGCCGACTGGATCTTCTTTGGCCTCACCGTCGCGTCGGTGTTCGTGTTCCGCCGGACCCGCCCCGACGCGCCACGGCCGTTCAAGACCTGGGGCTATCCTGTGACGCCCGCCCTGTTCGTGCTGGCGGCCATCGGCATCGTCGCCAGCGTGATTCGCGTCAGCCCGGTGCAGTCGGCGATGGGCGCGGCCCTGATGCTGGCGGGCATCCCCGCGTTCTATTATTGGAAGCGAACCAACCGGTTCCCGACCGACTCCCGACTCCCGACTCCCGGTTCCCGAGCATGATTACAGCTCCCTACCTGCGCTGGGCCAAGGTTCGCCCGCGCGTGACCTACGATCTGGCGGCCAGCGGCCTGCAGCACGTCACGACCGAAGAACTGCTGGGCGGCATCGCCGCGAAGGACGCCTTTGCCCTGGGTGGGCCCAACGACGAAGGCTACGCGCCGCTGCGCGCGGCGATTGGTTCGCGTTATGGCATGGTGTCCGAGTCGGTGACGATCGCCAATGGCGCCGCCGGCGCGAACTTCCTCGCTTGCCTGGCCCTGCTCGAGCCCGGCGATGACGCGCTGATCGAGCGCCCGGCCTACGACCCGTTGATGGCGGCCGCGCGCGTGGCGGGCGCCAACATCGTCCACTTCGATCGCAGCTGGGCAAAAGGGTTTGCCCTTGATCCTTACGTGATCCGGACCGCCCTGACGCCGGCGACGAAGCTGATTGTGATCAGCAACGCGCACAACCCCAGTGGTGCGCTGGCGTCGCGCGACGCGCTCGAGCAGGTGGGAATCATGGCCGAGGCGATCGGCGCCCGCGTGCTGGTGGATGAGGTCTACGCCGAAGCGCAGCACGACGACTCGCCGCCGCCCCTGGCCGCGGCGCAACTCGGCCCGGCGTTTGTCTCGACGAGCAGCCTGACGAAAGCCTACGGGTTGGCGGGCCTGCGCTGCGGGTGGATCCTGGCCTCGCCCGGGCTCTCGGCGCGCTTTCGCGAGACCCGCGACATCGTCGACGGCAGCGGCGCCTTTCCTCCAGAGCAACTGGCCGTGACGGCGTTTGCGCAACTCGATCGCCTGCGCGCGCGGGCACGGGCCATTCTCTCGGCGAACCTGGCGCTCGTCGAACGCGTGCTCGCGTCGCATCCGCGGCTGGAGTGGCTCTCACCGGCCGCCGGTACGACCGCGTTCCCACGAGTCAAGGGCGTGGACGATACGACGGCGCTCGTCGATCGGCTGATCGCCGAATACGACACCATCGCCGTGCCCGGGCAATTCTTCCAGGCCCCTCAGCACATTCGCATCAGCTTTGGCGGCAAGACCGAGATGCTCGCCGAAGGGCTCGCGCGCCTGGATCGCGCGCTGCGCGCCTTGTGAAGACCTTCTGGCTCAACTTCCACCTCGGCTACGCCTGCCGCCACAGCGGCGCCTGTTGCTCGTCAGGCTGGCCCATACCAGTGGAACGCGATCGCGTCATTCCGATTCGGACCTGGACCGGCCGCGAGGACGATGCCTGGCTGGTCGCGGCTGCCGAGGCGCCGGATGACGTGGCGGGCACGCTCGCACTGCAGGGCGATGGACACTGCGTGTTTCATGGCCCGGGCGGCTGCGGTGTCTATGCGGCGCGTCCGGCCAGCTGCGCGCACTTCCCGTATGTGTGCCTGATCGACCAGCGGGGCGTGCACGT
The DNA here is from genome assembly GCA_964350785.1 of uncultured Acidobacterium sp. Taxonomy (GTDB): domain Bacteria; phylum Acidobacteriota; class Vicinamibacteria; order Vicinamibacterales; family UBA2999; genus 12-FULL-67-14b. The sequence goes on from CAYGMD010000026.1 coordinate 23,383, forward strand.
CACCTTGTCGCACTACTGCCCGACGGCCGCCGCGATGCTGGTCGCGCACGATGGCCCGATTGCGATCGTCGAAGGCCCGTCGCCGGTCGCGGGCCTCGATGTCCCGGAAGGCCTCGATGCGCGCGAGTCGTTGCCGCCCGCGGAATCCCCCAATCGCCTGATGACCTTCGAGGCGTTTGCCGCATGGGAGCGCGCGGAAGTGGGGAAGTCGCCGGCCACACCATCAACGGCTGAGGCGACGGCGTTGTTCCAGCTCGCGCGCTGGGCCGTGCCGGCGCCGTGGTCGTGGGCGGAGGCGCCCGCCGATCTCGAGCGCGCCTGGCGATTACTGGTGGCGCCAGCCTGGTCCGGCTTCGCGGCGGCTGTGCACCGGTACCGGGCCGCGAAGGTGTTTGCCTCGTGGGCCGCCTATACCGAGGGCGGCCTGGCGGCGGTCTTGCGCGCGGCAGCGATTGCCGATGCGGTGCTGATGATCGAAGCGGTTCGCCAGTGCGCGGCGGCCGGCCGCGTCCTTGACGTCGAACTGCTCACCGCCGCGATTCGCCAGAGCGACCTGCTGCTGGTCCATTATGCCGACGGCTGGGTGCTATCATCCGGCATCACGCCATGACATCTACTCGCATTGCGGTTGTGTGCCTGATCGGCCTGTCGATTGGCCATGTCCACGCGCAGCCGCCCGCCTTCGACGTCATCGTCCGCCACGGCACCATCATCGACGGCAGCGGCAACCCCCGCTACGACGCCGACCTCGGCCTGCGCAACGGCTTCATTGTCGCGATCGGTGATCTGGGCGGCGCGGCCGCGGCCACGGAAATCGAGGCGCGCGGCCGGTTCGTGACGCCGGGCTTCATCAACATCCACAGCCACGCCTCTCCCGATGCCCTGCCGACTGCCGTCAACATGCTCACGCAGGGGGTCACCACCGAGATCTTCAACGCCGACGGTAACGGGCCCCTCGACATCACCCAGCAGATGACCACCCTGGCGGCGCCGGGCCTGGCGGTGAACATCGGCGGCTACATTGGCTTCAATGCCGCGTGGCAGTCCGTGAACGGCAACGCCGACAAGCGGCCGACGCTGGCCGAGATCGACCAGATGCGCGGGCTCATTGCCAAGGGGCTGGAGCAGGGCGCGTGGGGCGTGTCGGCAGGGCTCGACTACAAGCCGGGCTACTTCGCCCGCACCGAGGAAGTGATCAAGATCGTGGACGTCGCGCGGGCGGCGCGCACCAACTTCACCAACCACGATCGCATCACGCCCGAATCGAACTACAGCTCCAAGGTCGGGGTCGCGGAAACCGTGGCCATTGGCCAGAAGTCCGGCCTGGTTCCGGTGGTCACCCACATGAAGGCGCAAGGCCTCGAGCAGGGGACCGCCGGCGCCTTGCTCGCCGCGATGGACCAGGCAACCCGCCAGGGCGCCTACACCGCCGCGGATGCGTATCCATATCTGGCGGGCCAGTCCGGGCTTGGTTCGCTGATCATCCCGGGCTGGGCGCAGGAGGGCGGCCGCGAGGCCATGCTCAAGCGCTTTGCCGATCCCGCCGAGCGGGCGCGCATCGTCACCGAGGCCGAGCAGGCCATGACGGCGCGCTTCGGCGGCCCGCAGGGCGTCTACCTCCCGCGCACGCAGCAGGAACTGACCGCGGTGATGAAGGAGATGAACGCCGGTGCCGGCGAAACCATCGTCCGCATCCTCGAGACGACGGGCGATCCCGGTGCCATCCTGCGTTTTGGCAGTGAGGCGGACCTCGTGAAGATCCTTCAGCATCCGACGACGTCGATGGCCTGCGACTGCGGTGCCTCCACGGCGACGCGCGTGCATCCGCGATTCTACGGATCGTTCCCGCGCGTGCTGGGCCGCTATGTGCGCGAGCAGCAGATCATGTCGTGGGAGGAGGCAATCCGGAAGTCGTCGGCGCTGCCGGCCGCCACCCTCGGCATGATCGACCGCGGCCTGATCGCCGTGGGGATGGCCGCCGATCTCGTCGTCCTGGATCCCGCGACGGTGATCGACCGCGCCACCTACGAGGAACCAGCGCTGCCGTCCATTGGGATTCAGTACGTGCTGGTGAACGGCAAAATCGCGCTCAGCGAGGGCGTAGCCACGGGCACCCAGGGCGGCCGTCCGCTGCTTCGCGGCCCCAGCATGCCGAGCCGGCCCATGCGGCTGGGCGGTCGCGTCGCGGCCGAGCTCAAGTCGCCCCAGGTCCCGATCGCGGTCGACATCACCCAGCGTGCCGGTGCTCGGTCGGCCACGGGCCGGCTCGTGTCTGCGCCGGGCGCGCCAAGGTCGATCGTTGCCACCCGCCTTGGCATATTGCAGGTGGGGGATGGTTGGGCCAGCGTCACCGGTGTCGGCACGATTAAGGACGGCACCGAAAGGGCCTTTGTGGCCACCTTCGATCGGCACGATGCGCCTCGCGGCCTGGTGACCGTGACCATGGTCATTGAAGGGGAAGAACCCGTTCGGAGCGCGCTGGTGCTGCGTGCGTTGGCGGTGCCGTGAGGAGCTTGTGAGCGACACCGCACGAACGATCCTGCTGGGCATTTTCCTGCTCGGCGTGGGCGGCCTCGCCACGGAGCTGTGGCTGCTGAAGCACTACGAGGAGCTGGAACAGGTCATCCCGCTTGGCCTGGCCGCGGCCGGCGCGGTGGCCGTGCTGGCGGCAGCCGCCAAGCCGGCGCGGATGACCGTTCGAGCGGTACAGGTGGTGATGCTGCTGTTCGTGGCCAGCGGTCTCCTCGGCACTTGGTTCCACTACCAGGCGACGACCGAGTTCCAGCTGGAGATGGACCCGTCGCTGCGCGGCTGGGCGCTGTTTCGCAAGGCGATTGTCGCCAAGGCGCCGCCGGCGCTGGCCCCGGGCGCGATGATCCAACTGGGCCTGATTGGGCTGGCCTATACTTTTGGACACCCGGCATTCCGGCGTCCGGCCCCACGCGTCTTACCTGAGGAGAAACCATGACCCGCGCCATCGTCTTCGCTCTCGCCATCTTTCTTGCCGCTCCCGCGTTTGCCCAGGTCGGCAAGTCGCTCGGCGTGGTCGACGCCAACACCGTGGCCGCGGCCGACCTCGCCAAGATGCCGGGCATGACGCCGGTGCTCGCCAAGGCCGTGGTGGCCGCGCGGCCGTTCGACAACATTGTCGCATTCAACACGTTCCTGCTCGGCCAGAAGCTGACCCAGGAGCAGGCCAACGAGCTCTACAAGCGCACGTTCATCCACATCAATCTGAACACTGCGACGGGCGGGGAAATCCTGCTCGTGCCCGGCGCCGGCAAGCGCATGGCGCGCGAGTTTGCCGAGTACCGGCCCTGGAAGTCGTACGCGCAGTTCGAGAAAGAGATTGGCAAGTACGTGGACGCGAAGGAGGTGGCGCGCCTCGCGCAGTACACCTTCATCCCGGTGAACATCAACACCGCGACCGATGACGACGTGATGAGCATCCCGGGCGCCGGCCGCCGCATGGCGCACGAGTTCAAGGAATATCGTCCCTGGAAGACGCAGGCGCAGTTCGAGAAGGAAATCGGCAAGTACGTCGATGCCAAGGAAGTGAAGCGTCTGTGGCGCTACGTGACGATTCAGTAGAGGGCGCGATGCTCACCGGGAAAGCGACGACCGTTCCCGAGTATCTGGCGGGACTGCCGCCCGGGCGGAAGAAGTTGGTGAGCGCGGCTCGTTCGCTCGTGCGCAAGCACCTGCCGAAGGGCTACAAGGAAGAGATCGGCTGGGGCGCCATCACCTGGGTGGTGCCTCTGTCGAAGTTCCCCGATACCTACAACAAGCAGCCGCTGTGTTACGCGGCCCTCGCCTCGCAAAAGAACTACGTGTCGCTGTACCTGATGATGGCTTACGGTGATCCGAAGGCCTACGCGTGGCTGAAGGAACAGTTCAAGAAGGCCGGCAAGAAGATGGACATGGGCAAGTCGTGCCTCCACTTCAACGGCCTCGACGACATTCCGGTTGATGCGGTCGCGACGTTGATCGCGAGCCACACGCCGGCGCAGTGGATTGCGATTTACCAGAAGAGCCGCAAGGATGTGAAAAAGTGACGCAGGTGCCGCTATTTGTCTTCAATCGCCACGGGCAATTGGTCGGGCCGCTGTCGCTGCCGCGCATCGAGAAGAGCGACGCCGAGTGGCAGGACATCCTGACGCCGGAACAGTTCGCCGTCGCCCGCGCGCACGGCACCGAGCGGCCGTTCTGCGGCACGCTGCTCGACAACAAGCGCAGCGGCGTCTACTCGTGTGTCTGTTGCGGGCTGCCGCTGTTCTCGTCGAACGCCAAGTTCGAGTCGGGCACCGGGTGGCCCAGCTTCTTCCAGCCCATCGCCGAAGAGAACGTCACGACCAAGTCCGACCACAGCTTCGGCATGCTGCGCGTGGAAATCCTGTGCGCGCGGTGTGGCTGCCACCTGGGTCACGTGTTTCCCGACGGCCCCAAGCCGACCGGCCAGCGCCACTGCGTCAACTCCGAATCGCTGCGCTTCACCGACGCCGACAAGCTGGCGTCGCTGGCCGATCCCGCCACCGACTTGTAGCGTCCGGCTTCTTGACCGCCGGAGCCTTGGCGAGGTGGTTCAGCCGGACATTCCCCTAACGCAGCGGCGGCGTGCTCTCCGGCGCGCGGCGGTGATGCGTGGCATGCTCGTAGGCAAACGCCAGCTTGATCAGTGTCGGTTCCGACCACGCGCGGCCGAAGAAGGTGAGGCCGGCCGGCAGCCGGCCGCCGCGGGTGTAGCCCATGGGCACCTGGATCGACGGAAAGCCCGTCGTCGGTGAGAAGAACTGGCTGTTGTCGCCGCCCGGCGTGTTGAGGTCGCCGATCAGGCGCGGCGGGTTGCTCCACGTCGGATACACCCACGCATCCAGCTTCTGCGCATCCATCGTCTTGGTGACCGCCTCGCGGACCTGCTGGCGATACTGCGCATCGGCCCTGCACTCCGGCGAGTCCGGACCGTTCTCCGGACCCTGCTCGCCCTGTTCGAGTTGGCGCCGCACGGTGGGATGGAACTTACCCGACTTGACGATCTCGGCCAGGTTCTTCACCGGCACGCGATCGCCGTGGCCGGCGAGATAGCGGTTGATGTCGTACTTGAAGCCGCCGCACGGCCCCATGCCTGGCGGCCGCTTGATCTGATCGAGGCCGTCGACGACGCCCGGATCGATGATGGTGGCGCCCTGCGCGCGCAGGGCGTCCACGGCGCGCATGAACACCTGGACGATCTCCGGGTCGGTGGACTCGCGCTCGTAGGCAAACCGCAATACGCCGATCCGCGCGCCTTTGAGCCCGTCGCGGACGAGGGCCGCCGCGTAGTTCTGCGGCAGGTACGCCGCGGCCGCGGCGGTCACGGGATCCGCGGGATCGCTCCCGACCACCCCCTGGAACACCTTGACCGCGTCTTCGACCGTGCGCGCCATCGGCCCGGCGATGTCGGCCAGCAGGTTGAGCGGCATCACGCCGCCCCGGCTCGTCAGGCCCATGGTCGAGCGAATGCCCACCAGGGCCTGGTGCGATGACGGTCCGCGAATGGAGTTGCCGGTGTCGCTGCCGAGGCCGGCCGCGCCGAAGCTGGCCGCGACCGCGGCCGCCGTGCCGCCACTCGATCCGGCGGTGACGCGGTCGAGGGCATAGGGGTTCTTGGTGTAGCCGGGCAGAATCGAACTGAGGGTTTCGTTGGGCGTGAACGCCCACTCGGCCATGTTCGACTTGGCGAGCACGATCGCCCCGGCCGCCTTGATGCGTGCAACCTGGAACGCATCCTTGTTCGACACGAACCCGGCCAGCGCCAGCGACCCGTTCGCGCTCTGCAGCCCGATGGTCTCGAAGTTGTCCTTCACGATCATGGGCACGCAGTGCAGCGGCCCGGTCAGGCCGCCTTCCGCAAACCGCCGATCCAGGTCGTCGGCCTGCGCCAACGCCGATGGGTTGGTCACGATGATGGCATTGATGGCGGGGCCGTTCTTGTCGAAGACATCGATGCGACGCAGATACTGCTCGACGAGCGAGCGGCACGTGATGCGCTTGGCCTGCAACGCCGAGTGGATCTGGGCGATGGTGGCCTCATGCACCTCCAACACAGATGGGGTTTGGGCAGATGGGGCAGTCGCGGCAACAGCAAGAGCGATCAGGACGACGGTCAGGCGCGTAATCACGCCCGCGATCATAGCCGCAGACGCCGATCTGATACACCAGGGCCGCAGATGACACAGATTACGCAGATCTACGGGTGCCGGGACCGGCGGCGCGGCGAAGCCGCGCTTGTCGGGCAACGGGCCACGGAAACGAGCAAGCTCCAGAGAGGCATGGCTTGTTCGTTTCCGTGGCCCGTTGCCCGACAGTCAGGGCCGCTACGCGGCCCCGCCGGTCCACAGCCGGCTAGCGCGGCTTGGTCAGGATGAACCGCTTGTATTCGAGCCTCGCCGCGCCGAAGTTCAGGAGCAAACCCGTTTGGTAGCCGGCCGATGCCAGGTAGCTCAGGACCTGCGCCTGCTCGGCCGGGCCGGTGCCAAAGCGCGCCTTGACCTCGATGATGATCGATTCGAAGCACACGAAGTCCATCCGATAGTGCCCGCGCAAGGGACGCCCCTTGTAGGCGACATGACACGGCACCTCGGTGACGAACGGAATGTCGCGCAGGGCGAACTCGATAGCCAACGCGTCGCGGTAGAAGACCTCGAGAAAACCCGATCCCAGCACGCGATGCACTTCCATCGCCGCACCGATGATGGCAAATGTCCGGGGATCGCTTGGTTCCGATGGGTTGATGTTCATGCCACTGGCAAGTGGCAATGGCCGTGCCGCAGCGAAGGCCAACAGAAACAGCAGAATTCTCGGTGGCTGCGTCGATTCGGCCATAAGCCAGGTCGAAGAAGCTGCAATGGGTAGATGCCGCTGGTATGGCAAGAACTGACAACCGGGAGGGCAAGATTGAGTCTGTGTCATCTGGGTCATCTGTGGCCTAAGATTTGGCCATGCTGACCCGCCTCTCGTTTCTGGTTCTGGCGTTATCTGTGGCGACGGTTGCGCAAACGCTGCAGCCGGTGTTTGACGCAATGCAGCCGGACCTGTTCGCGGCGCCATCGGCGTTCACGAACGCCTTTGCCGACTACGACAACGATGGTGACCCCGACCTGTTTGTCGGCTTCGACGGCAAGCCGAATCGCTTGTACCGCAACGACAAGGGCGTGTTCACAGACGTGGCGGCGACGGCCGGCGTGGCTGATGCGCGGCCGACGCGGGCGGTGGCGTGGGGTGACTTCGACGCCGATGGCGACGCCGATCTGCTCGTGGGCTTCACGCCGAGTCCGGACGCCTCGGTGTTGAAGGTGTATCGCAACGACACCGGCAAGTTCGCGGACGTCACCGCGGCGAGCGGGTTGGTGGTGCCGACCGGCGCCGTCCGGCAACCGGCGTGGGTCGACGTCGACGCCGATGGCGACCTGGATCTGTTCGTCGCCTACCGTGATCGCGCCAATGCGTTGTACCGCAACGACGCCGGCAAGTTCAGCGACGTCGCTCCGGCGCTGGGGATCGCCGACGCCCGGCGTACCGTCGGCGCCGTGTGGTTCGATTACGACGAGGACGGCGACCTCGACCTGGCCGATGCCAACATGGACGGCGACGCCAACGGCTTGTATCGCAACGACGCCGGCAAGTTCACCGACGTGGCCGAGGCGGCCGGCGTCGCCTGGGGCGGCCGCGCGCCGAAGCACGCCGGCAATGGCACCGTGCGCGTCTGCGCGCCCGACCTGGACGGCGACGGCCGCTTCGACCTGTTCGCCGCCAACTACGGCCCGCTCGGTTTCTTCAGCAATCGCGGCAAGGGCAGGTTCGAGGACCGCGGCGCCGCGTGGGCCATTGCCATTGATTCCCGCTACGACGCCTGTGCCTTCGCCGACTTCGACCACGACGGCCGGCTCGACCTCTACGTCAACGGCACCGTCACGGGCGGCGCCAGCTGGCAGGATTCGCTGTTCCGCCACACCGGGTCGGCGCTGGTTGACGTGACGCCGCCCTCGATCCGCCGGCTGCAGGCCGACCACGGCGTGCAGTGGGCCGACGTGGATGGTGACGGCGATCTCGACCTGGCGCTCACCGGCTCACGACCGGCCGACGGCATGCACCTCGTGATGCGCAACGCACTGCCGGCCGCGGATGCCCGGCGCGGGCTGCACGTGCGCGTGGTGGACGACAAGGGCCGCGCGACGCTGGCCGGTGCGGAAGTCAGGGTCTTCGCCGCCGGCACAACGCGCCTGATCGGCGCGCGGCTGGTGGACAGCGGCTCCGGCTACGACGCGCAGAACGACCTGCCCGTACACGTGGGCGTCCCGTCCGGGGTCGCGCGGGTGGACGTGCAGGTGATCGCGCCGCGCCACGGCAAGCGCCTGCCCGTGTGGCAGCGCGGCCTCGCGCCGGGCAAGACGGTCACCGTTCGAGTACCGCGGTAGCTTTCCTTTCCCAAAGCTTTGGCCGCAGATGACGCAGATGACGCAGATTCACTGACGCGGCCGGCGCGCAGGCGCAATTGGCACCGGGCTCGCGGAGCGGCCGTAGGCCGCTCCAAACGAGGCAGCGCCCTCAGATTCGAGAGAGCCTTGGGCGGAATGCGCCTCTCTCGAATCTGGGGACGCTGCCTCGTTGCGCGACGCCGGCTTCGCCGGCGTCCGCGAGCCCACGGCGAATCTGCGTCATCTGTGTCATCTGTGGCTGCCGAGAACTGGCGCGAAGCCTATCGCGCCAGCAACCGGAAGCGGCCATAGGTGGCGGTGCCCACCACGTGCTCGCCATGGCCCTCGTAGGACTCGTGCATGGCGACCGGCACCAGGAATCCCACCAGCGGCTCGGACTGGTAACTCACCGTGATCGTGGCCTCGACGCCACCGCCATCGACGACCAGCTCGATCGCCCACATTTCCGTGGCCACCCGAAAGACTCCAGGAGTGACCGCCGAGTCGGGCGCTGCGTAGCCGGCGGCATTCTTCAGGACCTGCGCCATGGAGGGCGCCTGCGCCGTTGGCCGGCCAGGCGCGACCGCCAATGCTGCCAAGACGACGAAGAGCGCGGCGAGGCGAGGGCGCATCCTAAACCCCGCGCATCCTGGCAGATCGGGTCATACTTAGAGGGCTCCATGGACACGCTGATCGCCTCGATCTTCTTCGGCATCATCGGCTCGGGTTACTTCATGTACGGCAAGAAGGCCCACAACCCGGTGCCGCTGGTGTCCGGCGTGCTCCTCTGCGTGTTCCCGTACTTCATCGACAGCTTCCTGTGGACGATGGTGATTGGCGTGGCGCTGCTGGCGGCGCCGTTTGTCATCACCCTGTAACAAAACGCATGGCCCTCACTGCAACGGTTTACAACCTCGACACGGAATTGGCGGACATCGATCGCGGCGTGTACGAGACACTCGCGATCCGCATGGCGCGCCAACCGTCGGAAACCCCGGAGTACATGCTCGCGCGTTTCCTCGCCTATTGCCTCGAGTACGCCGAGGGCATCGCCTTTACCGAGGGCGTCGCCGCCGGCGGCGACGAGCCCGCCGTGATGATTCGCGACCTCACCGGCCAGGTCACGGCCTGGATCGAGGTCGGCATGCCCGGCGCCGACCGCCTCCACCGCGGGATGAAGAAGGCCGGCCGCGTCGCCGTCTACACCCATCGCGGCGTCGGCCAGGTGCTGGCGCAACTCGCCGGCCAGGGCGTGCACCGCGCCGCCGAGATCCCGGTCTACGAGTTTGGCGCTGGCTTTATCGAAGAAGTCGCGGCTACCATCGACCGTCGCGCGAAGGTGTCGGTCTCGGTCACCGAACGTCAGCTCTATCTGGATGTCGATGGCCGCACCTTCACCACCACCATTGGTGAGCACCGTTTCAGCTGAGCGCCTATGAAGAACGCCGCCGTTGCCGTCCTTGCCGCGCTGCTCGTCGTCCAGGGATCGGCAGCCCAGGCGCCCGTCGCCAGGCCGAAGCTGGTGGTGCTGATTTCCATCGACCAGATGCGCGGCGACTACATCGACCGCTTTCAACACCAGTGGTCGAAAGGCCTGAAGCGGCTGATCACCGACGGCGCGTGGTTCCGGCAGGCCGACTATCCCTACTACAACACCGTGACCTGCGCCGGCCACGCCAGCATGAGCACCGGCACCGTGCCCGCCGTGCACGGCATGGTGCTCAACCAGTGGTGGGAACGCAACAACAGCCGCCTGGTCAGCTGCACCGACGATGACGACGTGCAGCTGATTACCTATGGCGCGCCGGTCAAGGGCGTCGGCAACAGCGCCAGGAACTTGATGACGACGACGCTGGCCGACGAGATGCGGCTGCAGTCGCCGGTGCCGCCGCGGGTCGTCAGCATTTCGCTGAAGGCGCGCTCGGCCATCACCCTCGGCGGCCGCCGCCCCGATGCCGTGATCTGGCTGGACGAGGTCAACGGCGAATGGGTGACGTCCACGGCCTTTGCCAAGGCGCCGGTGCCGTACTTCGCCGACTACATCGCGAAGCATCCGCTGCGCAACGAGATGGGCCGCACCTGGGACCGCTCGCTGCCGAAGGACCGTTACCTCTACGACGGCTCGCTCGAGCGCCGGCAGAAGATCGCCCTCGTCACCCGGACCTTCCCGCACATCGTCAAGGGCGATGGCACCGAGATCGCTGGCGCGTTCACGGACGCGTGGGAATCGAGCCCGCATTCCGATGCCTACCTGGCGGGCCTGGCCGCGGCGGCCCTCGACGCGCTGAAGCTGGGACGCGGGCCGGCCGTCGACTACCTGGGCATCAGCTTCTCGGCGCTCGACAAGGTCGGCCACGACTTCGGCCAGGACTCGCACGAAGTGCAGGACGTGATGGTCCGCCTCGATGCCGAGTTGGGCACCTTGCTCGACAAGCTCGATCGCGACGTCGGCAAGGGCAACTACGTGGTGGGGCTGACGTCGGACCACGGCGTGGCGCCGGTGCCCGAGCGCGTCAAGGCGATGGGGTATGACGCCGGCCGCATCAGCACGGCGGCCGTCGGCCGCCAGATCGACGAGGTGCTGGCCCGCGAGCTGGGCCCCGGCGCCTATCGCACGCGCGTGATCTACAACGACATCTACTTCAACGACGGGGTCTACCGGAAGCTGACCGAGAACGCCAGGGCCATGGCGGCGGTGCTCGACTCGGTGCGCAAGACCGAGGGCGTGTGGCGGGTCTACCGCAAGGAAGAGCTGTCCAACGTCGATCCGCTGACCCGGCCGTCGGCGCTCAGCCACTTCGAGGGCCGCAGCGGCGACATCAAGATGCTGGGCCGCAGCTACTGGATCACGTCATCCAGCACCAGCACCCACGGCACCGGTCACCACTACGACACGCGCGTGCCGGTGGTCCTGTTCGGCGCCGGCATCAAGAAGGGCGAGTACCTGCAGCCGTCGATGCCGATCGACGTCGCCCCGACGCTCGCCTTCCTGGTCGGCGTCACCTTGCCGGAAGCGACGGGCCGCGTGCTCATCGAAGCGCTGACGCCCCGGCCCTAAGCGGGTTGGCCCGCCCTCCGTCGCAGGGTTGCTTCTTGCCACGCCTCAACGGGTATTGAGAGGCTGGTGCCGCACCTCCGGCAGACGCAGATTCTGACTCGCGCTTCGGCGTTCGCCAGGTGCAACAGATTGCCGCAGACGGGGCAGTCCGGTACCGCCTCGCAAGGCTCGAATGGGAACTCGTTCAGGGAACTCATGGCGGCTAGGTCCTCGCCAGGGCCGTGAGCGAGCGAGAAGGTTCGGAGATGAAGGTCATGGTGAACGTCAGTCTCCGGTACCCAAGCCCAGCCAAGGTGTCCACTTTTATACACCGGCGCCGAGAAGCCCTTGGTGCGATGGATTGTGAACGACATAAGCGGGCGAGCCCTCATATTGGCCGGGTCAGGAACTGGTCGACCTGGGCAAGCGTCGGGACGCTGCTGAGCGCGCCGGCGCGCGTGCAGCTCAACGCCGCGGCGGCGTTCGCAAACCGCAGGATCTGTGCGGGCGCGGCGCCGTTCAGCAGCGCGTGGATGAAGCCGGCCCGGAACACGTCGCCGGCCCCGGTGGTGTCCACGGCCTGGACCGCAATTCCCGGTTCCACGTACAGCCGATCGTCGACCAGCATCATCGACCCGCGCGGGCCGAGCGTGATGCACAGCATGCCGGCGTGACCCTGCCGCAGCCGGCGCAGTCCCCGTTCGGGGTCGGCTTCGCCCGTGAGCGCCGGCACCACGTGCTCGGCGAAAATGGGAATGCTGACCGCCGCGACCAGGTCCATGGTGCGGTCCGTGACACGGTCGAGGTCGCTCGTGGCCGGCACGCCGGCGTCGCGCGCCAGCGTCGCCGCGCGAAGTGCCGCCGCCTCGTCCACATCGTCCACATGCACGAGCCGCGCCGAGGCGATCAGCGCGGCCGGCACCTCGGCGGGCTGCAGCAGGAGCCGGTCGTCGCGGTCCCACAACACGATGCGCTCACCGGTGCGCTCGTCCACGGTAATGACGGCAAACTGGTTGGGCGCGTCGCGCGTCACAACGTGAGAGAGGTCGATCCCGCGGCCGGCCAGCTCGCGGGTCACGCGGCGGCCGTTGTCGTCGGTGCCGACGGCGCCGACATAGGCGGGACGCAGGCCGAGGGCGGCACAGGCCGCCAGCGCGGTCGCCATTTGCCCGCCGCACGACACCGTGTGGCTGCTGATGCGCAGTTTCGCGGTGGGGCTGTCGGCGCGCGGCGCCGCCGGCAGGCGATAGACGAAGTCGACGGAATTGGCGCCCACGCCGACGACGTCGAAGGTCCCACCTCCCCCAAGGCTACGGTGGGTCAACCCATTTCCGGCGGACATTGGCGTCGAGTATAGCTAGGATGGGTGGCATGAAGCGTTGGCAAGCATCGGTCGGGGCAGGGCTGTTGGCGCTTGGCGCACTGGTGTCGGCCCAGCAACCGGCCCAGCAGCGCGTTGAGCCGCCGCCGCAACAGCCGATCTTCCGCGCCGGCACCGACCTGGTGCGCGTCGACGTCACCGTCACCACCAACGGCGATCAGCCGGTCACCGACTTGCGCCTCGCCGACTTCGAAGTGACCGAAGACGGCGTGCCGCAGGTGGTCGAGACCATGCAGGCCGCCCATGCCTCCGGCAGCCGCACCACCGACCTGAACGAGCCGCTCGCGATTCGCTCGCGCGAGCACGCCATGCTCGAGGCCGGGCGCGACGATGTGCGGTTGTTCGGCATTTTCCTGGACGACTACCACATCGACAAGCGGCCCGAGATCACGCTCCCGTTGCGGGAGGCCATCACCAGTTTCATCAAGCAGCTGGGGCCCAATGACCTGGCGGTGATGATGGAGCCGCTCGAGAGCCTGCGCGACTTGAAGTACACGCGCTCGAAGGACGAGCTGATCGCGCGCGTGCGCACGTTCGAAGGCCGGCGCGGCGAAACCTTCCCCGTCAGGAGCGCGGCCGAAGAAGCGCAGCTGACCCAGCGCAACTGGATGGAACTGAGGGCCGGGGTCACGCTCTCGGCGCTCGGCGCGCTGGCGACCCAGATGGGCGGGCTGCGCGACGGGCGCAAGTCGATCCTGTTCTTCAGCCAGGGCCCGCCCGTGCGGCCCGGCAGCCCGAACGATGCCGTCTACAAGGAGGCCATGGAGGCCGCCAATCGCGGCAACGTCACCATTCACGTCATCGACCCGCGGCCGCTGGGCTCGGTCGGCTTTGGCGGCGACGATATCCTGCGCCGCATTGCCTTCGACACGGGCGGCCGCGCCATCGTCAGCACCAACGATCCCGAGCGGCACCTGCGGTCGGTGATGTCCGACGCCAGCTACTACTACCTGGTGGGCTACACGCCGACCCGGCGCACCAACGACGGCAAGTTCCACGCGATCAAGGTGCGCGTGAAGCGGCGCGGGGTGACGGTGACCGCGCGGCGCGGCTACTGGGCGGCGAGCGAGAAGGAACTGACCGCGGCCGCCGAAGCCGCCGCCGTGCCGGTGAACACCGCGCTCGTCAACGCGCTGGCAGCCGTCACCGACGCCGTGACGTCGCGCTCCGTGGCAATCTGGACCGGCGTGTCGAAAGGCGAGGGCGGACGGACGCGCCTGACCTTTACGTGGGAACCCACGCCGCAGCCGTCCTCGGCCGACAAGCCGGCGCGCCTCGAGATCCAGCCGGTGGACGAGGCGGGGAAGGAGAGCCTGCCGGCACAGGTGATTGGCGGCGCGCCGGGCGAGTTGCCGCTGATGGCGCACTTCCTGTGGCCGGCCGGGCGCC
>CAYGMD010000027.1:0-37128 GCA_964350785.1 uncultured Acidobacterium sp.
CCGGCGCCATGTAGGCGGCCGTCCCGAGGATGACGCCCACCCCGGACATCACGGCAGGCGACATCATCGTCGGCGACATTGACGCGTTGCCCGAAGAGCCACTCGCGGGATCCATCGCCTTCGCGAGCCCGAAGTCGAGCACCTTCACCGTGCCGTCGGGACGCACCTTGATGTTGGCGGGCTTCAGATCGCGGTGGATGATGCCGAGTTCGTGTGCCGCTTCAAGGGCTTCGGCGATCTGCCGAGCGATCGGCAATGCTTCATCGAGCGGAATCGCCCCGCGCGCGATGCGCTGGGCGAGGTCCTCTCCCTCGACCAGCTCGAGGACCAATGCCGTGACACCATTCGCCTCTTCGAGGCCGTGAATGTGCGCGATGTTCGGGTGATTGAGCGACGCCAGGACCTGCGCTTCGCGGCTGAACCGCGCCAGCCGATCGGGATCGTTGGCGACCGCCGGCAGCAGCACCTTGATCGCGACATCGCGATTCAGCTTCGTGTCGCGCGCGCGATACACCTCACCCATGCCTCCGGCGCCGAGGGCAGAGAGGATTTCGTACGGACCGAGGCGCGCGCCAGCAGCCATGCTCATTTGATCGGCACCAACCGCTTCAACTCCTCGCCCCAATTCTGGACGAGCATCAACGCAGGCAAGGCGTCAGTCCCGGGCGCCTTGATCATCAGGAAGCGTTGCCCGTCGGTCGAGACGTCGTAGGTGAGGCCACTGCCGGAACCGGAGAAGTAGCTCCGATCGACCAGCTTGATCGGCGCTCCGGCCTGCCAGGTCGGCCCACTCGCCTCCACCGGGACGCCCAGCAGTTCCCCGCCGCTGTCGAAATAGAAGAGTTCCCTGCCGCTCCGAGCCCAGCGCGGATTGCTGCCCCCGCCCGTCGAGACCTGCCATTGGCCGCCAGCGGTGTTTGGAAATGGCCGCACGTGGATTTCAGTGGCGCCGGAACTATTGGATTCGTAGGCCAGCCACCGGCCATCTGGCGATACGACGCCGTTACGCTCGTCGAATTTCGTCACCAGGAGCGGCGTCACGCGGCGGGTGCCATCGAGCGCGAGTTGCAGCAGGTTACGCTCCATCCCGTCCGTTGCTTCGGTGAACACGACGGCGCTCCCATCAGGCGTGGCCCCGTTGGGGTACTGAGCATTGTTACTCGTGCTCAGCCGCTCGGCGGTACCGGTGCCGTCGGCAAGCTGCCACCAGAGATTAAGCTGGCCGCCACTACTCGAGGCAAAGACGATCCGCCGGCTGTCTGGCGTCCACACCGGATTCCAGTCCTGGCCGGGGTCCAGCGTCAGGCGCGTGAGCGGCGGACGCCGCAAATCCCAGATCCAGAGGTCGTCCTGCTGATCGCTCCGCGCGATCGCGATGCGGGTCCCGTCGGGCGAGAGTCGCGGATGAAGATAAGCGCCCGGTGGTGCGGCAACGGGATCATCCTTGCCGGTGCGATCGACCCACACCAGTGTCCGCCCGTTGGCGGCAAGGCCGCCCGGTACGTCCACGTAGACGAGCGTCCCGTTGTTCGCCACGCCAAACTCGCCCGCTCCGGCGTCGGTGGTGGCGAGCCGCGGCAGCACCGGCACCGCTGTGCCCTGGGTCTCCAGCCGATCGGGATCAAAAGCGACCGCGCGCAGCGTCCCGGCGGCGACGTAGACCAGGTGTCCACTGCTCACATAGTGGGCGTGGCTTCCGTTGCGCGCCAGCACCTTTTGCGCCCCGGTGCGCAGATCACGCACCACCACCTGGGCAGCATCGAGCCCGCCCGTTTGTGCCGTGATCGTGAAGAGGACGGCGTGGCCACCGGGAAGGAGTTCCGGCCACAGGTGGTCGGACTCGCCCTTCGAGTGGTCAGGCACCGTCAGTACCTCGGCGGTCCCATCCGCGGCCGACAGGCCTTGCAGTCCGGTATTCCGGTTGTTGGTCGCGAAGATGATGGTGTCGTCCGAGGCCCAGGTCGCGCCGCGTGAGCCGCCGTCGAGACGGGCGAGCGGGATCAGCGGGCCACCGGTGATGGCGACCTTCTTCAGCATGCTGGCGTCGTCGACGAACCCCACCCATTGACCATCCGGCGAAACGAATGGGCCACGCAGCGAACTGCCGGTAGCGATGGCCACGGGTTCGAACGTATCAAGGGTGCGAACGAACAGTTGCGTGCGGCGGTTACCGACATAGACGACGCGCCTACCGTCGGAGGAGATGGCCAGGTCGCGGTCGACACCGTTGATGTTCAGGGCGGCTGGGCCAGCGGTCGTGATCGCCGCGCGCGTGACCTGCGGCGGCGAAGCCACCTGCCAGGGCGCCCATCGCGCGAGCATCAGCACCACGCTGAACGCGAGCGCACCAGCCACCGCCCAAGGCAGCGCGCGTGACGACGCCGAACGCGACGCCGGTGCTGGTTGCGACGCCGAGTCAGCCGACGCAGGTGCCGTGAGCGCATCGTCGATCTCCAGCCGCGCAATCGCCGCGTCGGGCAGCCGTCGCTTGCGATCTTTTTCCAGGCAACGGCGGAGCAGTCGCCGGATCGGCGCCGGCGTCTCTGGTGGCAGCGCCGTCCAATCCGGTTCGTCCTTCAGGACTGCGGCGAGCACGTGGGAGATGGACTCGCCCCCGAACGTCTGACGACCCGTGAGCATTTCCAGCAGGACGACGCCAAAGGCCCAGAGATCGCTGCGCTTGTCGACGGCCTTGCCGGCGGCCTGCTCGGGCGACATGTAGGCGGCCGTGCCGAGGATGATGCCGGCTTCGGTGGCATGAATCGACAGGGTGGGTGAGTTCATCGCGGTCGCGGACGATCCGGCAGTGGGGTCGACGGCCTTCGCCAACCCGAAATCCAACACCTTCACCATGCCGTCGGCGCGGACCTTGATGTTGGCTGGCTTCAGATCGCGGTGGATGATGCCGTGGTCGTGCGCCGCTTCGAGCGCCTCTGCAATCTGCCGCGCGATCGGCAATGCTTCATCGAGCGGAATCGCGCCGCGCGCGATGCGCTGCGCCAGGTCCTCGCCCTCGACGAGTTCCATCACAATCGCAATGTGGTGTCCGGCTTTAGCCGGACCCTCACCGGCGGCTTCCTCGATCCCATAAATGTGCGCGATGTTCGGGTGATTGAGCGACGCCAGCACCTGCCCTTCGCGGCTGAACCGCGCGAGCCGATCGGGGTCGTTGGCGACCGCCGGCAGCAGCACCTTGATCGCGACGTCGCGATTCAATTTCGTATCGCGGGCGCGATAGACCTCACCCATCCCGCCTACGCCAAGTTTGGCGATGACCTGATAGGCCCCGACTAATCCGCCTATCTGCATCGCCTCTCCTTGGCTACGGCCCGCCTACGCTCGATCGCGATGCGCCTGGAGCTTCGGCGTGGTCTCGCTGAAGCCGCTTCGTGGCGAAAGCGGACGAGGTCTCGCCGAAGCTGGTATGGGCACGAACGAACGAAGGCGGGACCGCCCGCGCCCAACTTTGCGAGGATGGTGTACGCGCCAAGGGTTTGACCGATCACCCCTGCCTCCGTGGGGCCGCGCCGGGATATGATCGAGGTGATGTCGCGCATACCCGCGCCGCCGGTTGAGCCGCAGCTTCCCGACGGGCTGACACCCGAGCAGCAGCAGTGGGCAATCCGTTCCGAACGGCTCTGGCGCCGAGCGCACGATATTGCGCGGGAGCATCCAGCGTCTGACGTTTCGGATCTGTATCACGCCCTGCGCTGCCTGCAATTGACCCCAACCCAGCGTCTGGCCTCGGGATTGCAACGTGGACGCCTACGCGCTCACACCCGCTGAACGGACGCTGCTCGCCGCGTTGAACCGGCGCGGGGTCCGATTCCTGGTGATCGGTCTCGGGGCCGCCGTCCTGCAAGGCGCTCCCGTGAGCACGCAAGACCTCGATCTCTGGCTGGAACGGCCCGCAGATGATCAGGTCCGGCAAGCGGCCGCCGACGCCGGCGGGTTCTGGATTGCGGCGTTCGGGCTGCACCCGCCAGGGATTGGCGGCGACGGCCTGGAGCGCATCGATATCGTGTTGACTGCTCATGGGTTGGAGGACTTCGCCTCCGAGTATTCGCACGCCAAGGAGATGCAGATCGATGGCATCGCAGTGAGAGTGCTGCCACTTGAGCGCGTCATCGCCAGCAAACGCTCGACCAACCGACCCAAGGATATCGCCGCCATTCCCGCCCTTGAAGCGACGCTCCGTGCCCGCGACAGTGGGCAATAACACGGTCATCGCGACGTCGCGATTCAATTTCGTATCGCGGGCGCGAGACACCTCGCCCATCCCGCCTGTGCCCAAGGCGGAGATGACCTCATACGAGCCGATACGTGATCCCGGTGTCAGCGCCATGAGCGTTTCACTTGGCCTTCCTCAGCAGCGCCGGCCAGTTGGTGACGAGCGTGATTGGCGTGGCGGCCGCTTGCTCCGCCGCGACGCTGTGCAGGAAGCGTTGGCCATCGCGCGACACATCGTAGAAACTGCGCACACCGCCACCCGGCGGTCCGATCACATCGTCGCTGTTCCAGGTGCCTGGGCTGCCGCGCCCATCGCCTTCGAGCGGTGCGTCGGCAATGTCGACGGGGGTTCCCCCGGTGGCGGCGATTTTCTTGAGCTTGCCGCCGACAGTAAATGCGATAAAGCGGCTGTCGGGCGACCAGAACGGCGCCGTTGCGCCCTCGGTGCCCACGAGCTCCTGCCCGCTGGAACCGTCGAGCGCGCGTATCCACAGCGACACGCGGGCCGAGCCGGCCGCAGCTGCGAGAGCTCCTCTCACTCGACGAGCTCCATCACAATCGCAATGTGGTGTCCGGCTTTAGCCGGACCCTCACCGGCGGCTTCCTCGATCCCATAAATGTGCGCGATGCTTGGATGGTTGAGCGACGCCAGGACATGCGCTTCGCGGCTGAACCGCGCAAGTCGATCGGGGTCGTTGGCGACTGACGGCAGCAGCACCTTGATCGCGACGTCGCGATTCAGCTTTGCATCGCGCGCGCGATACACCTCGCCCATGCCACCCGCACCCAGTGCGCAGAGGATGTCGTACGGACCGAGGCGCGTGCCTGGCCTGAGCGCCATCTACTTGCCCACCATTACACGCGTCCTTAGTTCCTCAAACCAGTTGAGCACCACTGTCATCGTCATCGCAGCCGCCGTGTTGCCGCGCTCGCCCGCCGCCACCGCGTTCTTGATCATAAGGAACCGCTTGCCATCCGGGGAGACGTCGTACGAACGGCTCACACCGAGCGAATAATAGGGCCGCGTGTCGAACAGCCTCGTCGGAGTCCCGTTGCTGAATCCCGAACGCGTCCGCACCGCGGCCGACATCAGTGACTGCGTCCTGGAGTCGAGGTAGAACAGCTCCAGGCCGCTTCGCGCCCAAGCCGGTTGACCGCCTCCGCCCGACGACACCTGCCAGCGACCGCCGGTCACGTCGGGGAAAGACCGGACATAGACTTCGTCCACACCTGATTCGTTCGATTGATACGCCAGCCAACGGCCATCGGGCGAGATCTCACCGTTGCTTTCGTTGAACGACCCGCGCATCAGGGGCGCGGTGCGCGGTGCGCCGGTGAGGTGCACCACGGTGAGGTCGTACGCGCGCAACGGCCCCTCCCGCACGACCAGTTGTCCGCCGTCAGGCGTGAGGGAATAGGCAGAGATGTCCTGCGCTCCCTTCAGCAAGGGCCGCACACTGCCCGTTCCGTCCGCCTGCTGCACGTAAAGCGATTGAGGGCGGGTCCGGCTGGACGTGAAAATCAGGCGCCGGCCGTCCGGCGTCCAGACCGGGTAGCCGTCGAAGCTTGGCTCGAACGTAAAGCGTCGCAAGGTGGCTTGGCGGAACTCCCACAGCCACACGTCGCTTTCCTGATCGCGAACGTCCAGCGCAATCCTGCTGCCGTCCGGCGACAGCCGCGGCCAGGCATAGGTCCGTAAGGGCACTGGAATGGACTCTTCGCGCCCTTGCCGATCGACCCACAGCAGCGTTCGCACCGGTGTGAGGGCAGTCCCCGCACCGCCCGACACATACGCCAGGGCTCCGTTTCGCGACACGCTGAAGCCCGCGGTCCCGTTCCCCTTCGTCAGCAGCTGCTCAACCACCGACACCGGCTCGCCGCGAAGCGCGAGACGGTCGGCATCAAATCGGACCGCGCGAAGGGTTCCGGCGGACGCGTAAACCAGGTAACCCGCTTCCCCCGGCACTGGCTCGAAATACTCGGCGTGGCTGCCACCATGAATCAACGTCTTGGACTGGCCGCTCGCAAGATCAAGCACCGCAATCTGATGATCCGCGGTTGATCGCAATAACCGCGAACTCTGGTTTGGTGTCTCGAGCACGACGTCCGTGTCACTGCCTTCAGGCACGATGGTAAAGAGCACCGCGCGCGCGTTCGGCAACACGAACGGCCGCACATGGTCTGCCTCGCCTTGCGCGGCATTGGGCCGGGTCAACACGACGGGATCACCGCCGCCAGACGACACCCGCAGGAGCCCGGTGGCGCGGTCGCCCGTGGCGAACACGATTGCATCATCGCCGCCCCAGCTGGCACCGATCAGGAAGCCGTCGATCCGGCAGATTGCGATCGACGAACCGCCGGTGACCGGCACTTTCTTCAGTTCGTAGTCAACCGAGCCAGGAGCGATCTGGCTGAAGAACCCGACCCAGCGGCCGTCGGGCGAGAAGAACGGTGCGCGGGGACCGGTGATACCGCGCAGGGGCACCGATTCGAGCTCGCTGATCGCTCGGAGGTACAACTCGGATGACTGGTTGTAGCCGCCTTGACCGGTCTGATAGACGAGGCGTGTGCCATCCGGCGAGATCGCGAGGTCGCGATCGGGTCCGGGTGTCGATAACGAACGATCGGCTGGCGGCGCCACGGCAAAGCGGACAGCGTGGGCCGGCGCGACCGTCGATCGCGTTAGTGCCCACGTGGCAGCCGCCGCGAGGACGGCACCAAGTACGAGGCTTGCAGCGATCAACCGCGGTCGACGTGATGAGCGCGTGGCGGTTAGCGGAACGGTGGCTACCGGCCGCATCGCGCTGGTATCGAACGCGCCGTCGATCGATAGCCGCACCGCCGAAATGTCGCGAAGGCGCTGCTTCGGATCCTTACGCAGACAGACACGCAGGGCCTGCTCGACCCCCGGCGGCGTGTCGCCTGGAAGCGCCGCCCACACTGGGTCGTCCCGCAGCACCGAGACCAGCGTGTCGGAGATGTCGTCACCGGCGAAGGCGCGTTTCCCCGTCAACATTTCAAACAGCACCGCACCGAAGGCCCAAATATCGGCGCGCCGATCGACGGTCTTACCCTTCGCCTGCTCCGGAGACATGTAGGCGGCCGTGCCGAGAATGATGCCGGCCTCGGTGGCATGAATCGACAGCGTCGGCGAATTCATCGCGGCGGCAGACGATCCGGCGGATGGATCCACCGCCTTCGCCAGGCCAAAGTCGAGCACTTTCACGGTGCCGTCGGGCCGGACCTTGATGTTGGCTGGCTTCAGATCGCGGTGGATGATGCCGAGTTCGTGTGCCGCCTCAAGGGCTTCGGCGATCTGGCGCGCGATCGGCAATGCTTCATCGAGCGGAATCGCCCCCCGCGCGATTCGCTGCGCGAGATCCTCGCCCTCGATCAGTTCCATCACGATTGCCGCGTCTTCGATGCCGTAGATGTGCGCGATGTTCGGGTGATTCAGCGACGCCAGCACCTGCGCTTCGCGGCTGAAGCGCGCCAGGCGATCGGAATCGTTGGCGACCGCTGGCAGCAGCACCTTGATCGCGACGTCGCGATTCAACTTCGTGTCGCGCGCGCGATAGACCTCGCCCATGCCTCCGGCGCCGAGCGGTGCCATGATCTCGTAGGGACCGAGCTTGGTCCCGGGCGTGAGGCTCAACTCGCCACCCCACGTTGCCAGGGCGAGTCAGCTCTCGAAGCGAGCCCGGGGTACCCCAGATTACCGGATGACGCTGGAGAGCGTGCCGGCCTTGAGTTCCGCATAATCGGGGACGGGCACCGTCGTCGTAGTGCCCTCGGCAGCCTTCTGCATGACGATATGACTGCCGCGCTGGCGAACGACTGAAAATCCCTCGGCTTCGAGAATCTTGCAGACCTCGCGGCCCGAGAGGACCCGCAGTTTACCCAACCGCAATCTCGACGCGGGTGATGAACACTTCGCTGTGGAGTCGGCGGGCCACTTCGGTTGGGTCGGCTGACTCGAAGAACAACTCCAGCGCCTCGATCAGACTCGTGCGTGCAGATTCGACGGTGTCGCCCTGGCTCGCGATATCCAACTCGGGACACAGGGCCACGTATGAGTCGGCCTCTCGTTCGATGATGGCGGTCAGTTGCCGGGTGGACGTCATGGGCCGATTGTAGCCCACCGGGGGCAGCGCGTGTGCCCATGATCACGCTCACTTCTTCAACCCCGCAGGCCAGTTGAGTGTGACCTCGAGCGGTGCGTTGTCACTGTCGCCGACGATGGTATTGACGAGGAACTTCTGCCCGTTCGCGGCGACCTCGACGTTATGGGGTTGGTTGATGACAAAGCCCGACGTCCGGAGCGGGAACAGCCGTTGCGGCGCACTCGGCACCGGCACGCCGTCGCGGTCGACCACGGTCAGGGCCATCAATCCGCTGGCAGCTTCGTAATACAACTCGTGGCCATCGGCGCGCCACATCGGACCACTCCCTCCAGCCGGTGACACCTGAACCCGGCTTCCTGCACGATCGAATGGCTGCACGAACACTGACGGGCCGGCCGGAAGGCTGAGCGTAAGGGCGAGCCAACGACCGTCAGGCGAGACGCGCGGTTGAGATGCCGAGAATTGACCGGCCGGAACCAGGACGCGACGCTCGCTCGAATTGCCAACCCGCTGGATCGCAATGTCCGCATTCAGGAGAACGAAATAGCGTCCATCGCTGGTGTAATCCTGGAACGACGAAAACCCGCCCGGATTGTCCAAGGGCTCTGGCTCCGTCGCGCCGAGGGCGAGAGACCGCAACGGGAAGTTCGGATAGCCGGTGAAATACACGCGGCGGCCATCGGGCGCCCACATTGGCCGGCTCGTCGTCGCCTGAAAAGTCAGGCGGGTGCCATTGGTGCCTTCACCCTCGAACACCCAGAGATCACGCTTACCCGTAGCCGGATCGCTGACACTCGCGACGACCCGCCGTTCATCTTTGGCGAGGGAGAACTCCTGATGCCCCGCGGCCGGGCCGAGCGTTCCCAAGATCTGACCGTCACGGCTGACCCAGGTGAGCTGGTGAACCACGGGTGGAGGCCGATCCACTATTAACACGCCACTTGCGGACGCCGAGAATCCAGGGTTTCCGCTGTTGTCGCCGTAGCTAACGCGATCCCGAACGGTCTGCGCCTCGCCGCTAAGAGTCATGGTGTCGGAAGCAAACGGCTGCGCGATGATGGTGCGGGCTCCTTCGGTTGTGGACAGCAGCCAGCCGTCGGTATAGACCGCACCGCCGCTACTCTCGGTGAGTTTGTGACGAGCGGGGTCGTTGATGGACGTCGCCCAGATCGTGCCCCTGGTTCGCTTGTCAGCCAACGACAAGAAGATGAAGTGAATGCCATCCGGCAGGAAGGACGGCGAGGTGTGGAGAACCTCGCTGCCGGCGCTGTCGAGCGACGTCACCAGGGTCGGCGTCCCGCCCGTATCAGGCACGCGCATGAGCCCGGCCGAAGTCGAAAAGACAATTACACCCGCCGAACCCCAAGTACCGGAGCTGCCCAGACGACTACCGGCCGGCACGTCGCACAACCGAAGGGCCGCTCGGCCGTTGAGATCCGAGCGAAACACCGCCCCGTCCTTGATAAAGCCGATCGATCTGCCGTCGGGCGACCAGAAGGGTGCGAGCGCGTTCTCGCTGCCCGCGACGGTCTGCGTTTCCACGTCGTCGAGACGGCGCGTCATGGCGACAGTGTTGCCGTCGGGTCCCCGCGCGGTGTATGCAACTGTCTGCCCGTCGGGCGAGATGGCGAAACGCATGATCGCGGTGCGACGGACGAACCCGAAGGGCGGTGCCACCGTGAAGCGCACCAGCCCGCGCGCTTCCGGAGCCTGACGAGGGTAGCCGATCGCGAGCAGGCCGATTACGAGCAGGGCGATCAATCCCCACGGCAGGAGCCTGATCCACCCGGTGAGCGCTGACGACGCCTTGGTGGAGTCGGTGTCGGCTGCTGGCGTGCTCAGCGCCTCGTCGATCTCGAGGCGCGCGCCACCGGCGGAATCAAGCCGACGCTTCGGGTCCTTCTCGAGCGCTCGTCGAAGCAATCGACGAATCCCCGGCGGCACGTTGGCTGGCAACGCGCCCCACTCCGGATCCTTGCTCACCACGGCCACGATCGTGTCGGTCGCGTCGTCTCCAGGGAACGCCCGCTTTCCGGTGAGCATTTCGAACAGCACCGCGCCGAGTGCCCAGATGTCGGTACGCTTGTCGACGGTCTTGCCCCGGGCCTGCTCGGGAGACATGTAGGCGGCGGTGCCCAGAATGATCCCGGCCTGGGTGGCATGAATCGACAGCGTCGGCGAGTTCATCGCGGTGGCGGACGATCCGGCAGTGGGGTCGACGGCCTTCGCGAGGCCGAAGTCGAGCACTTTGACCGCGCCATCAGGACGAACCTTGATGTTCGCCGGCTTGAGATCGCGATGGATGATGCCGTGCTCGTGAGCAGCCTCGAGTGCTTCCGCGATTTGGCGTGCGATCGGCAACGCCTCATCGAGTGGTATCGCTCCGCGCGCGATTCGCTGCGCGAGGTCCTCCCCTTCGACCAACTCCATCACGATCGCTGCGTCTTCAACGCCGTAGATGTGCGCGATGTTCGGGTGGTTGAGCGACGCCAGCACCTGCGCTTCGCGGCTGAAGCGCGCCAGGCGATCGGGATCGCTGGCGACCGCAGGCAGCAGCACTTTGATCGCGACGTCGCGATTCAACTTCGCATCGCGGGCGCGATACACCTCGCCCATGCCACCCGCGCCTAAGGCAGAAACGATCTCGTACGGACCGACGCGCGAGCCGGGGGGCAGCGGGATGCGGGGAGTATACCCGCTCGGGAGGCAATACTTGTCGGGAGGGAAATTCTTGTCGGGAGGGTGACTCTTGTCGGGAGGGAAACCCTTGCCGGGAGGGTGACTCTTGCCGGAAGGCCCACTGGCCGGGATCCCGACAAGAAGTGCCTTCCCGACAAGAAGTGCCTTCCCGACAAGAGGTGCCCTCCCGACAAGAAGTGCCCTCCCGACAAGAAATACCTTTCGTCAGAGTCGGAACAGGTAACTAACCTTCAGGAAGAACCCGTCCACGGTGCGCGTGAGCCTGGACGCGGCGCGCGGGTCGTCTTCCACGTTCGCCAGGGTGTTGCCGTATCCGGCGAACACCACGGTGCCCGGTGTCGGTTGGTACGCGAACAGCCAGTCGGCGCGGAATGACTTCGTGCATGCCTTGGCCGCGCGGTCGTAGCCACCCCTCGCGTTGCGAATGTAGATGGGCAGGTTGGTGCGCGAATCGTCGCGCAGGTCGTCCTGCCAGTCGCTGTTGTACTCGCCCACCACCCGCACGAAGATCGGCCGCGAGATCTGGTACTCCGCCTTCAGCCTGGGAATGCGGCGAATGCCGACCATGGAGTGGTCGGAGCGGCGCTCGAACGACTGCAGCTGGTAGCGCGCGTCAACCCGGAGCTTGTCGGTGGGCTTCCAGGCCGCGCCGAGGTTCAGGAAGACGATGTCGGCCGACGACCACTCGTAGAAGTTTTCGTCCTTCCCCCACAGCACCATGGCGTCGAACTCCACGCCCGCCCGCTGCGGGGTCGTCGCTGAGAACACGAAGTCGACGTTCGGCAGGCGGGGCGTGCCGACAAACGGCAGGAACTCGAGGCCGTTCGGGCCCTGCCGGCCCAGCACGTAGTCGGAGTAGAGCGCATCGTCGTAGCCGAAGGTCTCGAACAGCACCGACCCGCCCACGCGCCAGCCGCCGCGCAGCGTGAAGTTGTTGTTGAAGTGGAGCTTGCGATCCTGCGACGCGTGCCCCGCCATCAGCTCGTCGTACTGCCAGGTGCCGTCGATCACCACGTCACTGCTCCAGCGGTCGAGGACGCTGCCGGGCTTGCCGTAGGTAATCACCTGGTGGTTGAAGTTGCCCGAGGCCACGCCGGTGCGCGAGATGAAGCCCGCCGCGGCGCGGAAGTCCGGATCGACGCCGCGGACCGTATAGCGCATGCCAAACCGACGGCCGGTGCGCGCGAAGACGCCTTGCCACAAGGGCGCCGTCACCGACGCCGCCGGCGAGGCGGTGCGGCTGAGCGCGCCCTGCAGGGTCAGGCTGTAGATGTCGTTCCACAGGAAGC
Organism: uncultured Acidobacterium sp.; assembly: GCA_964350785.1. GTDB lineage: Bacteria > Acidobacteriota > Vicinamibacteria > Vicinamibacterales > UBA2999 > 12-FULL-67-14b. The sequence goes on from CAYGMD010000027.1 coordinate 12,344, forward strand.
GCGCGTCGCTGCCGATCACGCGATTGGAGCGATCGCCGTCGATGCGATCGGTATAGACCAGCGCCGCCTTGGACTTGGCGCCCACGTCCTGCTGCACGCGCAGGATGTTGAAGACCGGGTAGTTGGCACCGGTCGCCGAGAGCGACTGGTCGTCGACCGCCGAGAGATACGCCAGGTTGGTGCGGCCCGTAATCTTGCCGGTGACCTTGGCGGCGGCAATCGGCGCCACCACGCGCCGCGTGTAAATCAGGTTGTTGGGCGTGGCGAACTGTTCGATGCCGTCGAGAAAGAACGGCCGCTTCTCTGGGAAGAACAGCGCCTGCCGCGGGTCGAAGCTGAACTGGCCGGCGTCGGATTCCACCTGCGAGAAGTCGGGATTCACCGTCCCGTTCATCGTCAGGTTGGGCGTGATGCCCCAGCGCACGTTCATGCCGAACTCCGGCCGCGAGGCGTCGTACCCCCAGCCGCCGGCGGCGCTCGCGCCGTCCAGCCGGGTGGTGGCCACGGGATTGAAGTCCAGCACCAGGCCGCGGCGCAGGTCGGTGAGCGACTTGAGCCGGCCGGCCTGCGCCAGGAACGACGAACCTTCACGACGGGCCGGCGCCCAGCTGTCTTCAATGCCCTGCTGCGGCGTCACGCGCGTGACGTGAATGCCCCAGTCCTGCCGGGCGGCCGACTGATACCGGACGCTCTTGAACGGGATGCGAATCTCGACCTCGTATCCGCCCTCGGTGACGCGCCCCTTCGACTGGAACACGTAATCGGGATTGAGATCCGGTGTTTCCCGCCCCTGGGCGAGCCCCGTAAAGCCGCCGCCGGAGCCACGCGTGCCCTCGGACAAGGCGCCATCGAGCTGCACGCCGAGCGGGTTCACGCCGAACACAAACGCCTGGCGGCCGTCGTTATAGGTGCTGAGGAAGATGATGACGTGGTCGTCCGACTGGATGCGGTCGCGATCCGCCAGCGTCGCGCGCACGGTGCCGGCCGGCGCCGAGGCGCGGATGCCGAAGTGCATGGCGGTCGGCGAATACCACACGAGCACGTCGGTGGCATGGTCGGCCGGCTCGCCGTCGACCGGCGCGTAGCGGGAGAAGCCGCCCATGACCGCCGCCTGGGCCCACACCGCCTCGTTCAACTGCCCGTCGATCTCAACCGATTCGTCCACGCGCGGCGGCTCGACATCGAGACTCCCCGACCGGCCGTCGTAGACGCGAGCCAGGCCGGGCGCACTAACCGGCGCAGAGGGTTGAGCGGCAACAGGGACAGACGCGGCTATCGCCGCCAACAGCAAGAACACGCTTCGCATGACTATCTTCCGACGATAGCACGCGACATTGCCACTGGGACGAACGGTGGGCCGGCCGGCCGTCCGCGAGTTGGCCACGGAGGGCACCGAGGGCCCAGAGATCTCAGAGGCAGCAGCGTTCGCGGCGGCGCTAAGCGCCGCTGGCCGGAGCGAGAGGCACGGTAGATGAGTCCGCAGGTTTTTGGTGGAGGACTCATCTACTGCGCCTCTCGTCCGGCCACCGGCCGGCCTACGGCCGGCCGCGCGAACGCTCAGCTCTGGGTCGCGGACGGCAGCTCTGCGCCTCTGTGCTCTCTGTGGCAGATTCGTGGGCCGCTACGTCCAGGCGCGGAACGAGCCGCTGCGCGCGTCGAGGATCTCGCCGATCGTGATCGCGGCGTGGATCAGGCCGACGTGGGTATACGCCTGCGGGAAGTTGCCCAGCAGTTCACCCGTCGACGGCTCGATGTCCTCCGAGAACAAGCCGAGCGGGTTGGCGTACTTCTCCAGCTTGCGGAACAGGGCCACCGCCTCGTCCACCTCGCCCATCATCGCCAGCGCCTCGACCCACCAGAACGAGCAGATCGAAAACGCGCTGGTCGTGTGGCCGAAGTCGTCCAGGTGCTTGTAGCGCAGCATCAAGCCGTCGGGCGCAAGCTGCTGCTCGTAGGCCCGCACGGTCGAACGGAAGCGCGGGTCGGTCGGATCGACCAGGCCAATCTGCGGCAGCAGCAGGTTCGAGGCATCCGGGTATTGCCCGTCGAGCGCCTGGGTGAAGAAGCCCAGCTCCGCGTTGTAGGCGCGCGCCAGGATCCGCTCGCGCTCGGTGTCGGCCCACGCCTTCCACGATCGCGCCTGCGCGGGCATGCCGAAAAACTCGGCCAGCTGGGCACCGCGATGGGCGGCCACCCAGCACATGGCCTTGGAGAAGGTGTAGTGCCTGGGCTGGGTGCGGTACTCCCACAGCCCGGTATCGACCAGCTGCGCGGCCGCCATCGCCTCGCTCACCAGGTGCTCGAGCAGCGGCGCCAGCGACGGGTCCTCCCAGACCACCCGCGGGTCGGTGAGGATCGTTTCCAGGCACAGCACCATCTCGCCATGCACGTCATGCTGCCGCTGGATGTAGGCCGCGTTGCCGACGCGGACCGGGCCGATGCCGTCGTAGCCGCGCAGCTCCGGAATGATCTCTTCGTCGAGGTTGCGCTGGCCGGTGATGCCGTAGATCGGCTGCAGCGGGCCGTTGTCGGCCATCTCGCGCAGGAAGCGCACGAACGCCTCTCCCTCGGAGAGGTGGCTCAGCCGCCGCAGCGCTTCAACCACGAATGCCGCGTCACGCAACCAGCAGTAGCGGTAGTCCCACGTCCGCCCCGAGCCGATGGCCTCGGGCAGGCTGGTGGTGGCGGCGGCGATGATCGCGCCGGTGTCGTTGAAGGCGTGCAGCTTCAGGCACAGCGCCGATCGCAGCACCGCTTCCGGCGCAAACGACGGCAACGCGCAGGTCTTCGCCCACTGCCGCCAACCGCGAATGGTCAGCTCCGCGCTGGTCTCGGCGGCCGGGCCTGAGTCCACAAAGGGCGGACGGCCCGAGCTCAGCGCAAAGAAGATGGGCCGATCGACCCGGAACGGCGTGCCGTCGAGGATGTAGGGCGCGGCGATGTTCGACGAGAGGTGCAGCCGCGTCGGACCACCCACCACCTCGAGTCCCTGGCCGGCCACGACCACCTCGATCGCGGCGCGGCTGTAATCGGGCCGCGGGTCGAAGCGCACGCGCGTCCGCGGCGTCCCCTCCAGCGGCCGCAGCAACCGGCAGATCTCGATCGGGGCATCGACGCGGTAGCCGTCCAGCACGCGCGGGGCAAAGTCGAGGATCTCGAAGCGCCCGTCGGCCGCGGTGACTTCGGTGCGGACGACGTTGGTGTTGCGGATGTAGCTGGAGCGGGCGGTCCAGGCCTCAACGGGTTCGAAGGCCCACGACCCGCCACGTTGCTGATCGAGCAACCGCGCAAACACCGACGGGCTGTCGAAGCGCGGCAGGCAGAGCCAGTCGATGCTGGTGTCGGGTCCCACCAGTGCCAGCACGCGGCCGTTGCCGATGGCCCCGTGATGGAGCGGAATGGGCGTCACCCTTGTGACCTTACCCTCTGTCCGCCAGCCATCTCAAGAAATGATCGACATCGGTAATACCGTCGAGCTTGTGGGTCGCTGAGGTGGGTCGCAGTCCGACCAGCACGCTGATGCCGGACGTGATCGCGCGAAACGCGTCCTCATCGGTGATGTCATCGCCAAGATAAGCCACCCACGTCGGCTTCCCCGTGCGCGTCTCCACATCGTCCGTGATCCACTGCGTGGCATCGCCCTTGTGCCCGGGGATGTTGGGCAAATACTCGACCACCGCATTGCCCTCGAGCCGGCGAACCAGGCGTTCGGCAATCCACGGCACGGCAAGGATGTCGGCCTTGGCGAACACGGCTTCGCGCTGGCTGGGCGCCACGCCGCGGGCGTGCACGGCGACACTCGCCCCCTTGTCTTCGATGAACGCGCCGGGGAAATCGGCGGCGAGCCGGCTCACCGCATCGGCGAGACCCTCGAGACGCTGGGCGGCCGCATACAGATCCGGATGTCCCGTCCGGCGGCCGGCGATCTCGATCTCCAGGCCGTGCAAGCCGGCGTGATACACGCGGTCGGGCAGCCGCGTGCGCGCGCGCAGATCATCGAGCCGGCGCCCGCTGACAATCCCGACCATGACGTCCGGCTGGAGCGAAATGCGATCGAGATGGTCCCACCGCTCGGGCGTCAGCTGCGGCGCGGCAGGATCGGTGCTGAACTCGGCGAGCGTGCCGTCGAAATCAAGCAGCAGTATGAAAGAACTGTCGGCAGGGCGGGCCGCGACGGCCGCCTGCACCTCATCTAGCACGTCATCATTGTGGCGGGAAAACGACTCCGAGCGCGAGTACGCCGTGCGGATCAAGGCTGAGTTTGACCGCGCGCATGGCCTCGATGCCCGGCGCCCCGTAAAGCCGCCTCAGCAGTTCCTGCTTGATCGGATTGCGGCCCACGCCGTGTTCGGCCAGCGGGCTCCCGCCCATGGCGATCACGGCATCGCCGAGTGCCAGGATCGCATCCTGCCCCGCCTGCACGTCTGCCGCACTGCGCGGGATGACGTTGGGGTGGACGTTGCCGTCGGAGATGTGTCCCCACACGGCGAGGTCGAGGCCGCGCTCGGCGAACAGGCGGCGGCAGGTGCGCATCATCTCGGCGAAACGGTCGAACGGCACGATCATGTCGGCGGCGGTCTTGTAGATGCCCGGGTCGACCTGTTGCTGGGCCAGCGCCACGCGACGGTTGACACCCGCCGGTACCGCCTCGCGCAACTCGGCAAACGCCGCGGCGCGGGCCTGGTTGCCGGGTAGCGCAATCTCGGCATCGTCCAGGGCACCGTGGCCATCGAGCAGGGTGCAGAAGCGACGGAGCGGCGAATCTGGGGCGTCCGCGTCGCGGGCGGTCTCCAGTTGCCGCCACAGCTCGCCGGCCGCGACCGCTCGCGGCAACTCCAGTTCGACCAACAGGATGATCGCGGCGCCCGTGGGAAGGGCGATGTCGAGCTTGCGATCGACACCGTCTTCCCGTACCACGGCGATCGATCGCGCATCGATGTGTTCGATGGCGGCCACGTCGATGCCCTGCGGATCGCGCGCGCGCCAGGTTTGCCGGGCCGCCTCGCGGAGGTCGGCGACCAGGCGAATGCCGGCCGCTTCGCTGGCCACCGGCACAAGGGCGTGACACCGGCCGGCCGGCCGCGCGGCGGTCCTGAAGACGACCTCGACAATGACGCCCAATGTGCCTTCGGAACCAATGAACAAATCCACCAGGTCCATCCCGGGCGCCATGAAATAGCCGGCCGAACACTTGGGCACGTCGGGCATGCGCAGGGCCGGGAGCGAAACGAGGCTGGACGCCTGGCGCTGACCGCGCTCCAACTCGAGCACCTCGCCGTTCGCCAGCACGACCGTCAGGCCGTGGATCCACGGGCGAACGGTTCCGTACTTGAACGTGGCGGCACCGGCCGCGCAGGTCGCGACGGCGCCACCCGCAGTCGCGCCGAGGTACGTCGGCACGGGCGGCAGCCAGCGGCCAACCGCAGCCAGGGCGTCCTGGACAGCCTGCAGCGTGACGCCGGCGCCGGCGCGCACCCGATCGCCCTGGATCGACAGCGTGGTGAGGCGTTCGGTGCTGAGCACGACATCGCCAAACGGGGTCGCGCCGCCCGTCAGTGACGATTGCGCGCCAACCACCAACACCTTGTAGGGCGCTCCTTTGTGGGGCGCCCTACCGGCCGCTCGCAAGATCTCGGCAACCTCGCCCGCCGTCCGCGGCCGCGCCACGCCCGCGGCATGGCCTCCCGGGTAACGGGCGGCATCATGCAGGAACCGCTCGACGAGCTCGCTGCTGGTTTCGATGTTCACGGCGCGAGGCTACCCGGTGAACAATCGGAGCTTGCCGACGGTCACGAAGTGGCGGAAGTCGCGGTCGGCGGTCACGAGGCTCACATCGTGATCAAGGCAGCTCTGCGCGATCAGCGTGTCGGCCAGGCGGGCCCTCAGCCCCTTGGCCAGTAGCCGCGCACGCAGCCGGCCCGCACGCTCCCAGTAGCCGTCCGTGACCGGTAGGGACGGCAACGCCACGATCAGATCGGCAACGCTTGGTGGCAGCTTTGGATCGCTGAGGAACTCAGAGACGACAACGGGCGGCAAACACGCCTGCCGCTCCGCCAGGACCAGGGCGGCCGCGGCGGCAACCACGGTGTCGCGGCCCTCGAGGTGGGCAATCAGGGCTGACGTGTCGAGCGCAATCATCGGTCCGCGCGAAGCCGGTTGACCTTGATCGAGAACTTCACCTTTCCGCGTAGCGCGTGGAGTTGCTCCTGTGCCCGGGTCGCGGCGACCAGCTCCAGTCCGCGGCGAATGGTGCCGGTAATGCCCTCCCCGGTCGAGTCTTGCGCTCGCTCCAGCAGTTCCACCGGCAGCTCAACCGTGACTTTGGTTGTCTCCATCCCGCTATTTTACCAGCCTTGTGACCATATTGGATGCTGGTCTGCGTAACCGGCCGCGCCGCCCCGCCGGCAAGACACCGCCTCACAACAGGACGCGGACCGCGAGGCCAATCAGCGCGAGGCCCGTCGCTGTCTGAAGCGCCCGGCGCGTCCACGGCGCGATGAACCAGCGCCGCATGGCATCCAGCCCGGTCGCCCATGCTGAATGGCAGAGCAACGCCATGCCGACATGTGATGTGGCGAGCATTGGATAGTAGAGCCGCGAGGCGCCGGCGGGAATGAACGTCGGCACCACCGACAGGTAGAAGCTGATAATCACCGGACTCAGCAGGTTGATGGCAAGGCCGTCGCCGAAATACGCGCCGGCATGCGAGCGCTGCGGCGCGGTGTCGGGATCGAGCGTCATGCGGAGGCCGCCGTCGTGCTGATGCCACGCCCGCCACAGGCTCGACGCGCCGAGGAAGGCGAGGAACAGCGCGCCGCCGATCTTGATTGCCGAGAGCGATTCCGGCCAATAGGCAATCAGCACCGACAGGCCGAGGCCGCACGCGGTCGCGATGGTGGTGTTGGCAAGAGCGGCGCCGAGGGCGGTGACGTAGCCGGCACGCCGGCCGCCCTCGAGCGTATTGCGCACCACCACCGCCGTCGTCGACCCGGGGGTGACGACGAGGATGAAGGTGAAGGAGAGGTAGGCGAAGAAGCTCGGGTCCAGTCCCGTGTCGATCACTTCCTCAACACGGCCGCGTTCGACGTCGCTTCCGCGTGATAACGCTTCTCACCGGCTTCAATGCGCACGGCCAGCTTGTTGGCCGCCGGCGGCAACGGGCAGGTCGTCCACGGGTTGTAGGCGCACGGCGGGTTCTGCGCGCGGTTGAAGTCGAGCGTGACCTTGCCGTCAGGCGTGGGGCCGTCGGTATAAAGGAACCGGGCCGACGGATAGGTGCTGTCGGCGCTGGTGAGATCGCGGAACACGAACCAGAGCCTGTCGCCCGACTTCCACGCTTCCATGTTGGCGGTCTTGCCGCCAATGGTGACCGAGACATTGCCGGGAACCGTGAAGGGTTCGAGGTCGCCGAGGATGGTCGGCGCCTGGATGACCTTGGGCGTGGCCAGCGGCGTGAACGTGCCGACCACCTTCATGGCCGGGTTCACCGGGAACCACTTGAGGCCCTTGAAGCCCGTACGCAACGGCGCCTTCTGATCGCGCACGCGGATGGCGAGGCGCGGACCGCTGAAGTGCAGGAAGAAGGAGGTGCTCTTGTAGGTGATGAGATCGGCCGGCCGCTGGCCCTCGGCCAGGCGCAGCGGCGCCTCGGCGACCGGCTTGCCGTTGTAGCTCAACATCTGGCCCGCGGGCGCCTTGATGGTGACGTTGCGCCCATCCATGGTGATGACGCCGCCATGCTTGGGCACGTCGGCGAACTCGAGGACGATGTCGTTCAGCGGGTCGGAGCCGAACGTGTTGTCGCCGGGGTTGAGGAAGTGCAGGCCGGCCACGGTGAACCAGCCGTTGTCGGCCAGCAGGATCTTCTCGCGCTCGGCGCGGAACGCCTTGAGCGCGGCTTCGTCGTAAGTGCTCTGCGCGGCCACTCCAGTGACAGCCAGGGTCAGCACCAGCAACATCAGGCGTCTCGTCAATCTCGTCTGTGTAATCTGTGTCATCTGTGGCCCTTACCGGCGAGCAGTATACAGATCATCGCCGAGTCTGACATCCGCCCAGGCCCAGGCCTTGTCGAAGGCGGTCCTCGCCTCCTGGGCGGCATTCTTCTTCTGCCCCTCGAGGCTGCGGAACAGCCCGTAGAGCGATCGCGGATTGCCGACGTTCTTCACCAGGTCGGCGCGAAACACCTTCTCGGCGTCGGCGAACTTGCCGGCCTTGAGGAGCCGCGCGCCCAGGCGTTCCCGTTCGGGCAGCGGCCAGTCGGGCGGCTCGTTGTAGCCCAGGTGATCTTCAGCGGCGACGGCTTCGGTAAACGCCTTGATCGCGGCCGGTACGTCGCCCTTGGCTTCCGCGACCCGCGCCGTGAGATCGTTGACGGCGACGAAAATGACGTCCACCGCGGCATTGGCCGGTCCCACCATGGCGTCGCGCGGGATCTTCGCCGCCGCGGTCTTCAGGGCCGCCAGTTCCGCCTCGGCCTCGGCGACCTGGCCCTTGGCGGCGAGCGCCGCGCCGCGGGCGAAGTGATAGAGCGACGTCTGCACGGTGCGGGCCGGCGCCGGCGCCTTCGCCTCGAGAATCGGCTCCCACTGGCCAAACCGAACCAGCACCACGAGCTCCTGCGCGGCAAACGGTTCGATCATGACCATCTGGTCGGCAATGGGATCCGCGAGCGCCACGGTGCGGCGCGCGGCGGCGCGCGCCTGGGCGAGGTTGCCGGCAAACATGGCGGCCGCCGATTCGAACTGCAGGTTGTGGCCGTAATACATCGCCGCATAGAAGCCCTTGTCGGCGCCGGTGGCCTTGAAATATTTCTCGTCCACGGCCGCCGCGTCGGCGTTGCTCCTGGCCGACTTCGCGTACTGGCCCGTGCGGATGTAGACGTGCGCCGGCATGTGGACCAGGTGCCCTGCGCCGGGCACGAGCATTTCCAGGCGCCCGGCGGCCTCGAGCGCGCGCGCGGGGTTCGTCGACGCCTCCACCGCGTGGATGTAATAGTGATTCGCGCCGGGGTGCTGCGGGTTGCGCTTCATCACGCCTTCGAGGGCCGCGACAATGGCGCCGGTGCCCGGCTCGGGGGTGCCGTCCTTTTTGTAGAGGCGCCACGGCCGCAGGTTCATCAGGCTCTCGGCGTAGAGCGTCGCCACGTCGTCATCTTCGGGGAAGCGCTTCGCCAACTCCCCCATCGCTTTCGAGTACGCCTCCTCGCGGGCCATCTGCTCTGCCGTGAAGTCCTGTGGCGACACGCCTTTAGGTGTGTCCACGTACCGCTTGGCCAGCGCCTCGACCAGCCCCTGCTCCACTTCGCTGCCGCCCGACTTGCGCTTCTCGGCTTCGGCGAGGTGCGTGTAGCCCTGCTTGAGGCGCTCGGCCGGCGCCACGTCGTTGATGTTGGTGCCGAGCGCCAGCGACATGCCCCAGTGCGGCATGGGTGAGGACGGATCGAGCGTGGCGGCGCGCTCGAACGACTTGAACGATTCCTCGTGGTTGAAGCCGTAGAGCAGCGTCAGGCCCTCGTCGAAGAACTGCTGCGCCTCGGGGCTGGCCGTCTTGATGGCGCGGTGATACGTGCCGAGGTTGCCCAACAGCTTCGTGCGCGCGCCGGCGGCGGGCGCGGCGGCGTCATGCGCGTTGTGGGCCGATTGGTTGGCTGGGGCCGGCGCGGGTTCCGGTGACCGGGAACAGGCGGCCGACAAGACCAGGAGCGCGACGAGGGGCACACGCAATGTCATACGGATCCTCTCCAGCTCAGGAGCAGCAGCACCGTTTCCGCGCCGAGTAACAGGCTGGCCAGGGTGAGATGCACGACCTGCGCAGCCGGTAACAGGGAAACATATGCCATCACGACGCCCACCGCCACCTGGACCACGGCCAGTCCCAGCACGACCCACGACCAGCGAACCAATGTCATGTGGCGTCCGCCGTGAATGTGGCGTCCGCCTTTAGGCGGACCAACCGCTAACCAAAAGGTCAACAAGATCGCCCCTAGCAGCGTGACGAACGCCGCATCGCGATGCAGGAAGTCGAGCGTGCCGACCGTGGCCAGCGCCGCGTCGCGCGCCACGCCCGCATCGAGCGCCGCATCCACGCCACCGCGCACCTGTGTGCCAATCGCGATTTGCATCAGCGTCACGACGATCAACGCGCCGATCGACAAACCTAAAGGTTTGTCGCCACCAACGCTGGGCCGCGGGGACAAACCTTCAGGTTGGTCCGGACCGATCGCGCGGACCGTCACATACAACAGCATCTGCACAATCACCAGCGCGACGATCATGTGGACCGTCACGATCCACGCCGCCAGTTCGTGCGCCACGACTCGGCCGCCGAGCCAGCCCTGGAAGCCGGTCAACAGCAACGCCGCAATCGTCGTCCACAGGATGCGCGGGTCGCGGCGGTGATGGCGCCACGCCGACACCGCGGTCGCGAGAATCAGGAACCCAACCGCGACGCCGAGCAGGCGATTGAGGTACTCCGTCCACATCAACGTCGGGTTGAACTGCGACGGATCGAACTGCGGCGGCAGTTCGGCGGCCGACGACGGCGGGATCCAGCCACCGAAGCAACGGGGCCAGTCCGGACAGCCCAGCCCGGCGCCCGAAGCGCGGACGAGACCGCCCACAAGGATGAGGAAGTAGGTCGTCGCCGTCGTCCACAGGGCGAGGCGCTGAAAGGATGAAAGGCGGCTCACTTCCCTATTATCCGCCCATCCGGCGGCCGCGACCTTGCGGCTAAGGCCAACTGAGGGACCAGTTAGCGCGAAAGAAAGCCGTGCACTTTGCCCTTTGGCATCGACTTCACCTTCCTGAGAGCAACTGCACGTGCCGGGCCGACATCACGCGCTTGCGCGGGTACGAGCACTTGGACCATGAAGGGCACGAAGACCAATTGTTCTTCGTGGCCTCGTGAGCTTCGTGGTTACCGCTCTTGAATCACCTCGAACACTCGCACCATCGGCGATTCGTTCGGCTTCTGCTGCGGTTCGCCAAACTCCTGCGCCACGCGCAGGCCGGTCGTCGGCGGCACGGGGAACGCGGGTTGCCACGGCGTGCGCCCGACGACGACGAACTCCGGGCCGCGGCCGGCCGCCGCGCGCTTGGCTTCGTCCGCTGACGCGTAGGCCCGCGGCTGCGACACCTCGCAGAACTCCCGGCCCGTCTCGTCCTGGCGCTGTTGCTTGCGCACCACCCAGGTGTTGTTCGCGGGATTGGCGCCCATCCCGCCCAACACCATCAACCGGTAGGTCATCGTCTGGTAATACGGCTCGTAGTAAATCCAACTGGGTGCCCACGGGTCGGTGTCGCGGTCGCGGGCGTAGCAAAGGGAGTAGAACCGGGAGGTGGGAATGCGGGCCCAGTCGGCCAGGTTCTGGAAACGCCCGGCCAGCGTGCCGTTGCCGGTATCGCGGAACGGCAACTCCCAATCGACCAAGACGAATCGCGCGCGGTTGGCCTTCAGGATCTGCAGCGCGACGGCCTCGTCGGTCGAGGTGAGAAACGCCGCCGCCTGCGGCGCGCCGCTCTGTGTGGGATTCGACACCGGCACGCGATGCGCCGCCTGGACCAGCCAGTACCCCTGATCCCACCAGTTCATCACCGTGTAGGCCGCCGGCGGATTCGTGTCGCCGTACCGCGAGTAGTAATAATCGGGCGACGCAAACGGCTCGGGGGTTGAGGTCCGCAGCCACTCCATCGCGGCCGCCCAGTAGCCGGGCATGCCGCCGGCGCGGGTGGTGGTGAGCGCGGCCGCCACCAGGTTGGGGGCCACCGCGAGGCCGGCGACGAGCACAATCGCCAGCTCGCGCTGCATCGGCACCAACGGTGTGATGCGGGGCTGCGGGTTCCCGGCATGCGGCACGCCGCCCCAGTCGAGCACGCGCGTGCACAGCCAGCCCGCCACCAGGGCGGACGCGGGTACCAGGTAGTAACCGAAGCGGTTCTGGCCCACCGTGGCAACGTAGTTCACCAGGGTGAAGATCACGATCAGCAGGTGATCGAGACGATGCGTCTTCCAGACGCTGGCCGCCAGGCCCACGACCGCAAGCAGCCCGACGTAGAACCCACTGCGGAAGAACACCCAGGGCTGCGTCCACGCCCAGTTGCCGGTGTAGAGAAACAGCGGACGAGCCTCGAGCACGGCCATGCGCGTGGGATCGGGCTGGAACCGGGCGAGATCGATCGCCACTTGCCGGACGAGATCGGGTTCCAGCCAGTACGCGCCGGCCGCGGCGACGACGGCCACGCCGGCGAGGGCCCCAAGCGCCAGGAGGATGCGCCCGGCCAGGATCATCACCAGCAGCGACAGCAGCAGCAAGACCGCCAGGGCCGCGACCTGCGTGTTGTAGCGGAAGAGACCGTGGTCTTGCAGCCCGACCACGACGATGAGGGCAATCGTTGCGGCAATGGCCGTGGCACGGGCGGCCGGAAAGACCGCGTCGCGAGACGATCCCGACAGTGGCAGCAGTGCCATCCACGCGGCCAGGATGGCCACGAAGTACGCGCCACTTCCCCACGCGAGCAGGTACAGGCCCAGGCATCCACCGGCCGCGATGGCCGCGCCCATGCGGCCCGTCTTCAATACCCAGGCGAGACATGCCAGCGTCGAGAACGACAACAGCACTTCCAGGGCGTGGTGATCGACGAAGCCCACCAGCGTGCGATCGAGAAAGTGTCCCGGCAGGACCGCGGCCAGCAGCGCCGCGATCAGGCCGGCGCGGCGTTCGAAGGCGATGGTGCCCAGGAGCCAGACCGCCGCCACGGCCAGCACGCCCATCACCGCCGGCGCCAGCGCCGCCACGCGCTCGATGTATGCCGTGGAGGCGCCGGTGCCCTGCGTCAGGACGACGGCGGTCGAGATGATGGTGTCGAGCAGCGGCGCCACCGCGACATACTGGCCGTCGCCGGCAGCGTACGGGTCCACGGTGACGCGATGCGGGAAGTTGCGCACCTGGTTCTCGACCAGCCGCACGTGGTACCACGAATCGGTCTCGAGGAAGTTGACGCGGGCCGCGCCCATCACGTCGTCCCACGGCGCCCACAGACGCAGAGTTGCCGAGACGCCGAGGATGACAAAGAGGAATAAGACGTCGGCCTTCTTCACAGATTACACAGATGATATTCGGCCAGGGCCGCAGATGACACAGGTGATTCAGATTTCGGGGAGCCGTCTGTTTGGGTTTTGATGTATTTGATCTGTGTCATCTGCAGCCCTGGTGATGTTGTAGCATCTGCGTCGGGAGCATTCCGCTATGTCAAAAAGGATCACGCGTCGAGAATTCGTGCAGACCTCAACCGCGGCCAGTGTCGCGCTGGGCGCTTCCACATCGGTGTTCGGGCAGGCCCCGGCCGTCGTCACCAACACGGTGAAGCCGGTGGTCGTGGCGTCGAACAACGGCAATGTCTACAAGAACGGCGGCGCCGAGGTTGGCGTGCAGAAAGCTTTCACCCTGATCACCAAGGGCACCGACGTGCTCGATGCGCTGGTCGCAGGCGTCAACCTGTGCGAGCTCGATCCGGCTGACACCAGCGTCGGCTACGGCGGGTTGCCGAATGCCGACGGCATCGTGCAACTCGATTCGTGCTGCATGCACGGCCCGACCAAGCGCGCCGGGGGCGTGGCCGGCCTCGAAGGCGTGCGGACGCCGTCGCTGGTGGCCAAGGCGGTGCTCGAGCAGACCGACCATCACCTGCTGGCCGGCAAGGGGGCGCAAGACTTTGCTCGCGCCATGGGCTTCACGATCGAAGCCGACCTGAACACCGACACGTCGCGCCGGTTGTGGCTCGAGTGGAAACGGCGCATCGACCCCACGCATTATCTCGACCCCAGGAAACGCGGCGAGGCGATGCAGATGGCCGGGCTGAGCATGGTGCGCGACGGCCTGATCGATCCGGATCACTACTACGGCACGATCAACTGCGACGGCGTGAACAGCAAGGGCGAAGTGTGCGGCGTGACGACGACGAGCGGCCTGGCGTGGAAGATCCCAGGCCGCATCGGCGACTCCCCCATCCTGGGCGCCGGGCTCTACGTCGACGGCGACGTCGGCGCGGCGGGCTCGACCGGCCGCGGCGAGGCCAACCTCTACAACCTCTGCTCGTTCCTCATCGTCGAGCAGATGCGGATGGGCAAGTCGCCGAAGGATGCCGGCATGGAGGCGCTGCGGCGGATCCAGAAGAATACGGTCGAGAAGCGGTTATTGAACACGCGCGGGCTCCCCAACTTCGGCATCAACTTCTACATCGTTAACAAGCAGGGCGAGTATGCCGGCGTCTCGATGTATGCGGCGCAGTACGCGGTGTGCACCGAGAACGGACCACAGACCTTGCCGTGCGAGCCGCTCTTGCCCGGACGCGCGTCGGAGTAGGACCTAGCCTGGGGGCTTGAGGCCAAGCCTTGAGTCAAGGACCTCGGGCCTCAAGGTTCGCGAAGCGTGGTCACTTGTTCGCCGCGCATGAAACGCTCGCGATCGCTTAACCGCCAGAGCTGGGTCCGGTGCGACGTCCCCGCCTCGAACGCGGGCGGCCATTCCAGCGAGACGGCGGGCAGCGCGCCAAACCGCGCCCGGAAGGGCTCGCGTTCCCAGGCGTCGAGCGCAATCACGAGCGGACGATTCGCATCGCGCAACATCGTCAGCGCGGTTGCCATTTGCTCGGTCGAGGCCGCATCCCAACGCAAGATCGGGCGGCCGGTGTAGTAGCGAAGCGCGCCGCTCTGCTCGCCGGCGATGATCACGGCATCGGCAGGCTGCGTGCGCAACAGGTAGCCGGCGGCTTGCGCAACCCGCTGGTGCTGATCGGCGAGGCGGAAAGTATCGAGTGTTCGCGCCCGTGACGCCCCGTGGCCGAGCAGGGCCAGGACCACTACGGTCACCGCCGCCACCCGCCAGGCAACGGGCATGCGATTCACGAGCACAGCGGTCGCCAGTCCGGCAAACACCGCCGCGACAGCGAGCGCCGGCAGGAGAAAGCGCAGGTACGACCAGACGTCGAACACGGCGTACACCAGGTACGCGGCGACCACCAACCCGGCGAACGCGGACAACGGCCGCGCGAACTCTTTTCGCCACGCGAACAGCATGCCGGCCGGCGCGATCAGCAGGAAGGGCGAGGTTGTCATCAGCCAACCAAGGTATCGCGACGCGTTATCGCCGATGTTGGCCACGGCAAACAGCTCGTCGGCCGTGCCATAGCCCGAACGCCAAGGCGAGCCATACCATTGCCACTGCAGCCACATCAGCCCCGCACCGGCCAGGGCAACCGGTATCGAGAACACGATCAAACGTCGCAGGTTCCAGCCAATGGCAAAGAGGGGAACCGGGGCCAACGGCGCGAGGTTCGGACGAATCAGCACAGCGATCGCGCACGCGATCCCGGCAAGCGCATTTCCGACTCCCGACTCCCGACTTCCGACTCCCGGCTGGATCAGCAAGGCCCACGTGAGCATCCAGGCCGCGGTCACCGGCACGTCGCTCATGGGCTGCACCGACTGGAACAGCAGGATCGGGCTCGTCGCGATGGCGACCGCCGCGATCACACCCGCTGCCCCGCCGGCCAGGCGGATGGCGATCACTCCCGTCGTCCAGACCGTCAGCGCCGCGGCCAGCGTCACCACCCAGGTGGCGGCGGCGGCACCGCCGAGGGCGTGCGGCAGCGCCATCAACAACGGCAGGCCCGGAGGGTAGGTAGGCGACTGGAGTCCCGCGACGGGTCCGGGCCGCCAGCCGAGCGGCGCGGTCAGCCAGGGATCGCCGGCACCGATGACCGCGGCGAGCGGGTCGCGGTGAAAGAGCTGGCCCGACGCCCAGTGGACAGCTTCGCTGAGGTAGCCGGATGCGTCGGCGCCGGCGGCGGAGGCCGTCGCGAACGTGGCCGCGACCGCCGCGGTGACCAGGGCCACGGCGGTCACGACCGCAGGCGCGTGGCGTTCAAGCGCCGCGAAGGCCGCGTCCAGGTCGCCGGCCACGGCGTTGGCGCGGCGGGCGAGCGCCCACCAGGCGCCGGCCGCGGCCAGCGCGGCGAACGCGGCGGGAAAGGGAGAGCGGGCGGAAATGCGAAGGCCGCCAACGGTGGCGCGAACGCCGCCGCTGACGGCCAGCAACACTGCAATGGCGGCCAGGACGGCCGCGACCACCAGGAATCCCTTGCGGGTCACTATCGCTTCGGAATCGTCCAGAAGTAGACCTTGCGGCCGTCCACGTCGAGTTCCTTCTCGGGTTTCCAGTCGCCCATGTCGAACGCGTGCGACACGATGCGCGTGCCGGGCTTCAGCTCTTTCATCAGCTTGGGCATCAGCTTCACGTTGAGCGAGGGCAGCAGGTACAGGGTCACGACGCTGGCGCCGCTCAGGTCCTGTTCGAACAGGTCGCCTTCGACCACCTTGACGAGGTTGCCCACGTTGTTCTTGGCGACGTTCTCGTTGGCTTCCTTGATGCGCTGCGGATCGATGTCGAAGCAGACGCCGCGTGCGCCATACTTTTTCGCAGCGGTGACCGGAATGCGGCCATCCCCACACCCGAGGTCGTACACTGTGTCGTTCTTGGTAACGTTGGCGACCTGCAGCATGGCTTCGACCACCGCCTCTGGCGTGGGCACGAAGATGACGTCAGGGCGGCGAACCGGCGCGGCGGTTTGCGCAAGCGCCGAAGTGGCGCCGGGAAGTCCCGCCACGACGACAGTTACGGCCAGGGCGAGAAGACGAGTACGCATGCGAAGCAACCTCCTGTGGACGTAAGACCGACAGTATATCCCTTGCTCGTGGCGCTGCTGGTGCTGGCGGCGTGCCGTCCGCCCCAACCACCGCCTGTGGCCCAACCGGAGCCGCTGCGCGGGGCGTGGATCCCGCCCGACGCGGTCGAGGTGGGTTCGGGAGCCGACTACCCCTTTGGACTCGCGCTCGCCCCCGACGGCCGTCGCCTCGTCTTTCCCGCCGCGCACGCGGGGCGGGTGTCGCTGTGGCTGCAGGATCTGACCACCGGCGAGGCGCATGCGCTGGCCGCGACCGACGGCGCGGCCGCACCCTTCTGGTCGCCCGACGGCGCGCGCGTTGGCTTCCTTTCGCAGGGGCGGTTGCACGCCATCGACCTCGCTTCGGGCGCGATCGCCGACCTCGCCGAGGCGCCCAGCGGGCACGGCGGCAGCTGGAACCAGGCCGGCGATCTCGTGTTTGCCGGCACCACCGGCGGGTTGCAGCGGCGGGCCGCCGACGGCGCCCTCACGGCGCTCACCGCAATCGATCGCGAGGCCGGCGAAGTGGCGCATGGCTGGCCGGCGTTCCTGCCTGACGGACGGCACGTCGCCTATCTGGTCACCGCGAACGAACGATCGCGGGCTGGCATCTGGGTGACTTCGCTCGACACGCCGGCAGCGCGCACGCGGCTGGCATCCTCCGACGCGCAGCCGATCGTGGCAGGCCGCTCGTTGCTGATCCTGAGCGACCAGACCTTGCTGGCACAGCCGCTCGACCCGGCCACCTGGTTGCCGGCGGGGCGCACGATGCCGGTCGGAATGCCGGCGGGTCGCGGGCCGCGGGGCCAACTGTTCGCGACCGCGGCGGCCGACGTGCTGATCTACGGCGCGCCGGGATCGCGCCTGCGCGAATTGCGATGGGTGTCGCCTACGGGCGAGACGCTGGGCCGCGCCGGCGAGGCCGCTGAATCCTGGGACCTGCGCCTTGCGCCCGATGGCCGCCGCGTCGCGGTCACCGCGCTCGATCCCCAACTGCGGACGCTCGACGTGTGGATTCGCGACGGCAACCAGCCGGTGCCGACGCGCCTGTCGCTCGGCACCGACATCGACGAGAGCGCGGTGTGGGCGCCCGATGGCCTGCGCGTGGCATGGATCGGCAAGCGCCGCAACCTGCTGATTCGCGGCGCGGGTGCGGTGTTGCCGGAACAAACCAGCGCGACCTTCGATCCGCCCGTGCAGTTGTGGGACTGGTCGCGCGACGGCCGCTTCCTGCTGATCGGGCGCACCAACGCCGACACGCGGGACGATTTGTGGGTGGTCCCGCCAGGCGAGGGCGCGACACCCAGCCCCTATGCGGCCGGCAGCTTCAACCAGACGTACGGCGCGTTCTCGCCGGACGGACGCTGGGTGGCCTACGCGTCGGACGAGTCCGGCCAGTCCGAGATCTACATTGACTCGTTCCCAACACCACGCAGGCGCCGCCGCGTCACCACCGCCGGCGGCACCGAGCCGCGCTGGCGCGGCGACAGCAGCGCGCTGTACTTCCGCCGCGGCTCCGAGATCCACATGGTTCGCCTGCGATGGGGGCAATCCCTTCTTGGCGTTGCCCAGCCTCCGGAAGTCGCCGCCCTCGAGCGCCTGTTCGATGCCGGCGCGATCATCCGCGCCTTCGACGTCACGCGCGACGGCTCCCGCTTCCTGGTCAACCTGCCGGCCGGGGATGCCGCACCCCGATCGGCGACAATGGTGGTGCACTGGAACCACGTCAACAGGCAACCCAAAAGGGTTGCGCCACCAACTCAATGAAGATTGCCACCTGGAACGTCAACGGCATCCGTGCCCGGCAGGGACAACTGCTCGACTGGCTCGCCACCGAAAAGCCCGACATCGTCTGCCTGCAGGAGATCAAGGCCTCGCTCGACCAGTTGCCGTTCGAGCTGCGCGATGTCGAGGGCTACTGGAGCTACTGGCACGGCGAGAAGGGCTATTCGGGCGTGGCCGTGCTGTTCTCGAAGAAGCTGGCGAACGTCTTTCCCTCCTGTTCGCACCCCGGCTTCGACTTCGAACAGCGCATCGCGTGCGCGACCATTGCGTCGCCGCTCGGCGACATCACGGTGGCGTCGATCTACGTGCCAAACGGCGGCAAGGACTACGAGGCGAAGCTGCGTTTTCTCGACGCGCTCGACTCGTTTGCCGCCGAGGCGGCGCGCGAGCAGCGACGGGTGATCTTCTGCGGCGACCTGAACGTGGCCCGCACCGATCGCGACATCCACGAGCGAGAACGCAAGCCGAACCAGATTGGCGCCCGGCCTGACGAGCGGGCCCTGCTGGAGCGGGTGATTTCGCGCGACCTGGTGGACGTCGGCCGCGCGCTCGATCCCGACAACGACAACCTGTTCACCTGGTGGGCGCCGTGGCGCAACCTCAAGCAGCGCAACATCGGCTGGCGCATCGACTACCTGCTGGCCTCGACGGCGCTGGCGTCCCGCGCCACGTCCTCGGTCGTGCAGCGCGAGGTGGGGACGAGCGACCACGGGCCCGTGGTCGTGACGTTCGGGCTCTAGGGCAGCTTCTCAATCGCCACCTTCAGCGCCTCGCCCTTCTCTTTCATCCGCGGGTGCCCGAGGGCCATCTCGACGTGGGCCAGCGCCAGGGCCTTCTGCCCCATGCGCGCGAACCCCTGGGCGGCGTTGAAGGCGGACTGCGCCGAGCGCTCGGCGGCCAGCTCCATGTCCCGCGTCAGCTTGGTTCGCTGCCGCTGTTCGCGGCCGGGCGGCAAGAGCGTGCCGCCGGCCCGCTTGACCTCGGCGTCAAGCGCCGCCAGGTCTGATTTCGCCTGCGCCGCGGCATTGGAAAAGCAGCTCATCGCGCGGGCGAACTTCGGCGACGCCTGCGGCCAGTCCCGCAGATCGACCCGGACGAGTCCGCCCATCCACACGGCGTCGCAGTTGGCGACGTCGAGCTCGAACGAGCGATCAAAGCGCAACACGGCCGTCGGCAGGTCCTTGCGGTCGTAGGCAATCAGCCCGGCCAGCATGAAGACGTTGGTGGTCTGCGCCATCTTGATGGCGACCTCGACGTCGGCCCACGCCGGTTCGAGGGCCTTGAGGTTGTACTGGTTCCAGGCCCGCCAGTAATAGGCGTCGCCGATCAGCCACGTGCCCAGCTCGATCATGCGTGTCGCGGTGGCAATGGCCTCCGGGTGCCGCATCAGGTAACTGAGGCTGGTGACGCGTCCGAGCATGGCGTCGCGATGCGTCGGCGCGTCGGCCAGCACGGCGTCGAAGCCGGCCAGCGACGAGTCGAATTCGGCGATCGACTGGCTCGAACGCGCCCAGTAGATGGACAGCCAGTGGGACGCCGGAAACGCCTCGTGGGCCTGGCCCAGCAGCGCCGCGCCCTTGTAGAGGTCGATGGCCTCAGTTCGCGAGCCGATGAGCGCGCGCCGGGCCTCCCACGGCAACGTGTCGAGAAAGCGCGGGTTGGCGTCGCGGATCGGCCCGGCCTGGGGCGCGCCGGGCCCGCCGCACACGGCCAGCCGAAACTGGATCAACGGCACGCCCTGGTAGTTCGCGAGGATCTCCGCCGGCTTGACCGACTCGCGCAACTCCCGCTGTTCGCAATCAATCACCAAGGCGACGTACTGAGCGACGGGACTGGTGTCGACCCACGGATCGAGCGCGCGGCGCTGCGGATTGTCCGGCTGCAGGGGCGGCCGCACCCGGCCGGTGAGCTGCGCGCGTTGCTCGGGATCGAGCCCCGCCGTTTCGCCAATCACCAGCGCCGCCGCGTCGAGCAGGACCGTTGGTGTGACGGTGGAGGCAACCCCTTCTTTGGCGTTGTCTACTCGGGACGCCAGCTGCCTCGCCCGCTCCAGCAACGCATCCGCCGGCAACCCCAACTCCTTCTCGCGCATGGCGACGAGCAGCGTGGCCTCGAATGCGCCCTCGGCCGCGCCAGGCGCGGGCCGCGGCGGCACGGAGAGTCGTTCGAAGATGGTCTGCGCTTCTTTCAGGCAGGAATAGCAGCCTTCGCGAACCAGCGCGGTCGCTTTCCCCATCTCAGCAACGACTTCGGGCGACGGTCCGCGCGCGGCGCAACCGGCAAGCAGCACGATCAGGCACGTAACGACGGAACGCGACATGCCGCCTTAGACACCGTCGTTGAAGATTTGTTCTTCGTGTCCTTCCTGTCCTTCGCGTCCTTCGTGGTCGCCTTTAGGGCAGCGATAACGCGACCAGTTCCGGAACTGCCGTGGGCGTCGCCCCCTGCACGGTAATGGCCACGAACTGCTTCCCGCCAACGAGGTAGGTCATCGGCGTGCCGATCGCCGCGCCCGGCAGATCCACGGAGCCAAGCTCCTTGCCCGTGGCCTTGTCGTATGCCACCAGCCGCGGACCGCCCTTGGAACCACCGGTTGTGAGGGCGTACATCAGCACGGTCTTCGTCAGCAGCGGACCGCTGAAGGTGCTGTCGCCGCCCACCGGCGGCAGGTTCAGGCCCTTCAACCGCGGGTTGTTGCGAACGCGATCGCCGCTGCCGGCCGGCACCATCCACGCGTGATCGCCGGTATTCATGTTGATGGCCGTGAGGCGCGAGTAGGGGGGCTTGAACAGCGGCAACCCGTCGGGCATCTGCGGGTTGCGTCCCGGCTGCTGCATGTAGAGCAGGTTGCTTTCGAGGCCGGGGTCAGGCACGCCCAGCTTCGACACCGCGTAGGCATTGCGCGACGGCACGTACAGGAGCCCGGTCTCCGGATCGACCGCCGCGCCCTGCCAGTTGCCGCCGCCGGTGGTGCCGGGCCGGATGATCGTGCCCTGCAGGGATGGCGGCGTGAAGAGCGGACCGGTGCGGAAACCTTCCACGGCCTTGATCGCCTCGGCGCGAATCTCGGGCGTGAAGTCCACCAGTCCGTCGACGGTCGAGCCCTGGTACTCGAACGGCGCCGGCTTCGACGGAATCGGTTGCGTGGGCGATGCCTTCTCACCCGGCACGTCGGACGGGGGCACCGGTGTCTCGATAATCGGCCACACCGGCGTGCCGGTCACGCGGTCAAAGGTGTAGACGTAACCCTGCTTCGTGATCTGCGCGAGCGCCTTGATCCGCTTGCCCG
Source organism: uncultured Acidobacterium sp. (assembly GCA_964350785.1). GTDB lineage: Bacteria > Acidobacteriota > Vicinamibacteria > Vicinamibacterales > UBA2999 > 12-FULL-67-14b. Next base: position 34,136 of record CAYGMD010000027.1, read on the forward strand.
CCACCGTGATGTCGAGCAGGTTCGGCGCCGCCGGGTTGTCGTAATCCCACAAGCCGTGATGCACCGTCTGGAAGTGCCAGACGCGCTTGCCGGTGGCAATGTCCAGCGCGACGATGCTCTCGGCAAACAGGTTGTTGCCGAGCCGATGCGCGCCGTAGAAGTCGGGCGCGGTGGTGTTGGTCGGCAGGTAGACCTGCCCCAACTCCTCGTCCGCGCTCATCATGGTCCACACCGTGACCTTGCCGGCGTACTCGTTCGAGCCGTCGGTCCACGTCTCGCTGCCAAACTCCCCCTTCGGCGGCACGGTCTGGAACGTCCACCGCACCTTGCCGGTGCGCACGTCGAACGCACGGATCCACCCGGGGATCTGTTCCTTGGTCTTGATCAGCGAGGAGATCGCCGCCGGCGTGATGATCACGTCCTTGACGACGATGGGAGGAGATTGAACGGAGTAGGTCAGGGCGTTGAGGTAATCGCGCCTGCCGCGCGTGGCGCGCGGCAGGCCTTCCATCAAGTCGACCTTGCCGTTGGTGCCAAAGCCCGCCACCGGCTTGCCGGTCTTGGCGTCGACGCAAATCAAGTATCCGTCGCCGGTGCCCCAATAGATCCGCTCGTCGCTGCTGCCTGCCCTGAGCGAAGGCGAAGGGTCGGTCCAGTAGGCGACGCCACGCTGGTTCCAGCGCAACGTCAGCGTGGTCGTGCCGGCCTCGTAACTCTTCGGGTTGTAAACCCACTTGAGCGCGCCGGTCCGCGCGTCGTAGGCCGCGCCCACCGAAGCCGCCGTGTTCACATACACGGTGCCGTTCACCATCAGGGGCGTCGCCTTGTAGTTCTGCACGAACGGCGGCTGGCCGTCGCGCCACCGCCTGGGCTCGAGACGATTCAACTCGTCGAAAATCAGCTTGGAGTCGGCTGACCACTCGGTGCCATCGGGCAACGTCAGGCTGAGAAACCCGTCGGGCGACTTCGCGCGCCACGCGATCTTCAGCGAGGCGAAATTCGCGGCGGTGATCTGGTCGAGTGGCGAGTACTTGGTGCTGGCCAGGTCGCCGCCATAGGTCGGCCACTCCCCGCGGGCCGTGGACGGCGCCGGTGGCGCCTGGGCGGCGAGCGCCGTGGCCAGGCTGACCGTAAGCAAGAAGGTGGTGACTCGTGTCATTCACCGCACATTCTAGGGGCAAAGACCGCGCTGGCGGCTAGGCGCCTGGCGACACGACCGCCCGGTTGCCACCGCGCGCCTTGCCGCTGTACAGGCGACTGTCGGCGCGGGTGACCAGCTCCTCCACCGTCGTCCCGTCCTCGGGAAAGGTGGCCACGCCGATGCTGACCGAGGCGGGCGCCCACGGCGGTGGCGGCTGGCGATCGGCGGCGGCAGCGGCCAGCGCTTCCAGGATGCGGCCGGAGAACACGGCGGCGGCTTCCCGCGACGCCGTCGACAGTACGACGACGAACTCGTCGCCGCCGTAGCGGCACGCGGCGTCGGCGGCGCGCACGCATTGCTTCAGCGATTGGGCGACCAGCTGGATGAGATCGTCGCCGGCGCGGTGGCCGTAGCGGTCGTTGACCGCCTTCAGCCGATCGACGTCAATCATCACCAGGCTCATCGGCCGCCGTTCGCGGGCGGCCTGGGCGACCTGCCGCGGTGCGTAGTCGTCGAAGTAACTGCGGTTGTACAACCCCGTCAGGGCGTCGCGCGCCATCAGGCTGCGCGCCTCCTCGTAGCGCTGGCGGTAGGTCAGCCACTGGAATGCGTCAGCGCCGGTGAGCGCATCGCCGCGCTCGGGCCGCGGCGTATCGAGCCAGCGCACGTAGCCGGCAATCAACGCGGAATAGAACGTCGCACCCGCGCACTTGGCGATGAAACCCGACACCAGCATCGAGACGAAGCCGGGGCGGCCGAAAAACGCCCCGGTCGTGAACAACACGCTGTCGAGGGCCATGACGATGATGGCGCTCGCCCACAGCCGGAGGAAGAGTGATCGCGACAGGTATCGGCTGACCAGTTCGAATGCCACCACGGCGCCAATCACGTCGACGAACAGGGCCGCCGTGCTGACCAGGCCCGTGCGCCAGCTCTGGACAAAGAGCCCGGCCGGCAGGCCGGCGGGCGGGCTGCCGCCTTCGGCGGTCAAGTGAAGGCCGACGAACCCGGACACCGCGTAGAGGGCGAGGTTGGAGATGACGATGCCGTAGGCCAGCTTGCGGGTCTCGTCGGCGTCGCGCTCGACGTAGGTCAGCAACACCACGACCGTCGTCACCGGGAACAGCACCACCGAGGCGGGGCTGATGATGACGCCGGGCGCGACCTCGAACCGGACCAGCGCAGCGAAGACGACCTGCAGGTACTGCAGGGCACCGACGACCAGGTAGAGCGGCGCCAGGCCGATCTGCCGCCGCAGCCGGAACAGGAACAGGAGCAAGCCGCCGACGAGGGCACCCTCGGCGACGAGCAGCACCAGGTGCTCAGACACGATCGGCCACCGCCGTCCTCATCTCGCCACGCGAAACGCGACCCACTGTTCCGCGGCATGCTCGCCGGCGGTGGCGGTGACCTTGAGGATGTACGTGCTGTTCGCGAGGCTGGCCACCGGCAGCGGCATGCGCAGGCGGCCGTTGGCCAGGGGCGGCGCATCGAGGCCCCGCAGCGGCGATCCCTTGGCGTCGAGCAGGTCAATCTTGATCTGCGCCGCCTCGCCGTCCGGCACGGCGCACTCGATCTCGACCAGCACGCGGTCGTTCGGGCCGAACCGGGTCGACGCCGTCGGCGACGGCGACGGGTTCGCCTCGATCGCGCGCAGCTCGATCATGTTGCGGGCGCGCAGGAAGCGCGGCGTGGCCAGGACCATGGCGGTCGTCGACAGGTCCGGCACCACCTGCGTCTGCACCCAGCGGTCGATGGTCTCGCCCGCCGCGGTCAGCGACGTGAAGCGCACGCGCTGGCGCCCGGCCGGCCACAGGAAGTGCGCCATCAGCGGCAACTCGCCCGGCGCGCC
>CAYGMD010000028.1:0-36978 GCA_964350785.1 uncultured Acidobacterium sp.
TTGCTGACGCGATCGACGCGCGAGATGTTGCCGTCCTGCGACTCGGCGTAGATGGTGCGCGGGTCCTTGGGATCGACCTGCGCCTCGAAGCCGTCGCCGCCGTGAATCGAGAACCAGTCGTCGTTGACGATGCCCTGGCGGCTGCGCACTGCGCTCGGGCCGCCCCAGGTGTAGTTGTCCTGCAGCCCGCCGTAGACGTTATAGGGCGTCTCCATGTCGTAGGTGACGTGGTAGAACTGCCCGATGTCCATGTTGTAGATGCCTTCCCACGTCGCGCCCTTGTCGTAGCTCACGCCGACGCCGCCGTCGTTGCCGTCGACGATGTGGTTCGGGTTGGCGGGGTTGATCCACATGGCGTGATGGTCGGAGTGCATGGTGCCGTTCTCGATGAACGTCTTGCCGCCGTCGTCCGAGATGTGGAGCTGCACGCCCAGCACGTAGATGCGCGCGTCGTTGGCCGGGTCGATGCGGATCTGGCTGAAGTACATCGGCCGCGGGTTGACGTTCGACATCTTCTTCCACGTCCGCCCGGCATCGTCGGAACGGTAGGTGCCGCTCTCGGTTTCGTGCTCGATGCGGGCGTAGACCACGTTCGGGTTCTTGCGCCACACGTCCATGCCGATGCGGCCAAGCGGGCCGGCGGGCACGCCCTCGGTCAGCTTCACCCAGGTGCGGCCGGCGTCGCTCGACTTCCACATCGCGCTGCCGGGCCCGCCGCCGTTGAAGCCCCAGGTGGCGCGCCGGCGCTGGTAGGTCGCGGCATAGATCACCTTGTTGTTCGACGGGTCCATCACCAGTTCCGTCGCGCCGGTATCGGCGTCGACATGCAGCACGCGCGACCAGGTCAGGCCGCCGTCGGTGGTCTTGTAGACCCCGCGCTCGCCGCCGGGGCCCCATAAGCTGCCGAGCGCCGCCACGTAGACCACGTCGTGATCGACCGGGTCGACGATGATGCGGGCGATATGCTTGGAGGTGGCGAGGCCGACGTTCTTCCAGGTGCGGCCGCCGTCGATCGACTTGTAGAGGCCGTTGCCCCAGGAGCCGCTCTGGCGGTTGTTGTTCTCGCCGCTGCCCACCCAGACGGTGTTGGCGTCGTTGGGATTGATGGCAATGTCGCCAATCGACACCGCGTCTTCCAGGTCGTCGAACAGCACGTCCCACGTGGTGCCGTTGTTCACGGTCTTCCACAAGCCGCCGGTGGCGGTGCCGACGTAAAACACCGCCGGGTTGGACTCGAGCACCGCCAGGTCGTCGACCCGGCCGCCCATGGTAGCGGGGCCGATGTTGCGGAACACGAGCCCGGCGAATGGATCGGCCGGCGCGGTGGCGGTGGCGGCGGCGGCCGGCCGCGCCGGAGCGCCGGCCGCGGCCTGCTCGGCGCGCAGGCGGGGCGCTCCGCCCGCCGCGATCAGGGTGGCCAGCAGAACAAACAAGCACGACTGTCGGAACATCCAGGGTCCTCCGTGAGGGAGGGAATGTACCACGACAACGAGGACTGGCAGTAATTCGAGGCGGCTGCCTCGAGCCCGGCTATTGGGCCGCCGCGGCCATGTGCTGTTTCACGATGCGCTCCACTTCGTCGAGCGCCCGCACGATGGCGGCGCCGACCTGCGCCCGTTCCTCGTCGGTGAGCGCCGTCAGCAGGCTGTGGGCCGCGGTGGTCCGGCTGCGGATGCCGGCCGTGAGGTGATAGTTGCGCGTGTCGTCGAGGAAGCGCTCCCGGGCGATTTCCATCCCTGAATTATACGGGCGGTGCAGAAACGAGCAGGCCGGCGTCCTGGCGCCGGACGACAATGCGGTCGCCGTCCTTGACGTCGCCGAACAGCAGCAGTTCCGACAGCGGCTTCTTGATCGACTTCTCGATCAGCCGCGCCATGGGCCGGGCGCCGAAGGCCCGGTCGAAGCCCTTTTCGGCCAGCCAGGCGCGCGCCGCCGGCTCCAGCTCGATCTGGATCTTGCGGCCGGCGACGAGCGCCCGCAGCTCGTCGATGTGCTTGTCGACCACCAGCTCGATCTCGCGCGGGCCGAGCGGCAGGAAGTGGACCGTGGCATCGAGGCGGTTCCGGAACTCCGGCGCGAACATCTTCTCGAGCACCCCGGTGGCCTTGGCGCCCTCGCCCACTTCCTTGAAGCCCATGCGGCGCCCCGACAGGTCGCGCGCCCCGGCGTTGGTCGTCATGATCAGGATCACGTGCCGGAAGTCGGCGTGGCGGCCGTGCGTGTCGGTGAGCGTCGCGTGATCCATCACCTGCAGCAGGATGGCGAACAGATCCGGGTGCGCCTTCTCGATCTCGTCGAGCAGCAGCACGGCGTGCGGCGCCTTGCGAATGGCGTCGATCAGCAGGCCGCCCTCCTCGTAGCCGACATAGCCGGGCGGCGCGCCGATCAGGCGCGACACGGCGTGCTTCTCCATGTACTCCGACATGTCGAAGCGCAGGAATTCGACCTTGAGGACGCGGGCCAGTTGCCGCGCCAGTTCGGTCTTGCCGACGCCGGTGGGGCCGGCGAACAGGAAGTTGCCCATCGGCTTGTCGGCGGCGCGCAGGCCCGAGCGCGACAGCTTGATCGCCGAGGCGACTTCGTCGATGGCCGCGTCCTGCCCGAAGATCACCGCGCGCAGCTCGGTCTCGAGGTTCTTGAGCGCGACCTTGTCGTCGCTCGACACGGCCTGCACCGGCACGCGCGCCATCTTCGCGATGATCTTCTCGATGTCGGCAACCGTGACCTGCCGGGAGTCGGGAGTCGGGAGTCGGGAGTCGGCGGGCGACAGCTTCAGCGCGGCGCCCGCTTCATCGAGCACGTCGATCGCTTTATCCGGCAGGTGCAAGTCCTTTAAGTGGCGCACCGACAGCGAGACGGCCGCCGCGAGCGCCTCGTCCGAGTAGGTCACGCCGTGATGCTTCTCGTACGAATCCTTGAGCCCCTTCAGGATCGCGATGGTCTCGGCTTCGGACGGCTCCAGCACTTCGATTTTCTGGAACCGGCGCGACAGCGCGCGGTCCTTGTCGAACGACTGCTTCACATCGGCAAACGTCGACGAGCCGATGCACCGCAGCGCGCCGGATGCCAGCGCCGGCTTCAACAGGTTGCCGGCGTCCATGGTCCCGCCCGACGCCGAGCCGGCGCCGACCATGGTGTGGATCTCGTCGATGAAGAGAATCGCGTGCTCGTGTTTCGCCAGCGCGTCGAGCACCTGCTTGACCCGCTCTTCGAAGTCGCCGCGGTAGCGCGTGCCGGCAACGAGCGAGCCCATGTCGAGCGAAAACACGCGAATGCCCTTGAGCGGCTCGGGCACGTCGTTCTGGTGGATGCGCAGGGCCAGGCCCTCGGCCAGCGCGGTCTTGCCCACGCCGGGCTCGCCCACGAGCAGCGGGTTGTTCTTGCGGCGCCGGCACAGCACCTGGATCATGCGCTCGAGTTCGAGCTGGCGCCCGATCAGCGGATCGATGGCGCCCTTCGCGGCCTTGGCCACGAGATCGGTGGCAAACGCCTCGAGCGGGTCCTTGACGCCGGATTCCCCGCCGTCGGGCGCCACCGTGCCTTCTCTCTCGCCACCGTGCGAGATGGCGCGCAGCAACGTGAGGCGATCAAGGCCCTGCTTGCGCAGGAAGTACGCCGCGTGGCTGTCTTCTTCCTGCAGCAGGAACACCAGCAGCGCGCCGCTCTCCACCTGTTGCGCGCTCGACGAAGCGGCGTGCACCACGGCGCGTTCGACGACGCGGTCGAAGCCGAGGGTGGATTCGGGCTTCACGGCCTTGCGGCCGGGCACCGGGGTGAAGGCGCGCTCGAGCACCTCGTCCAGGTCCTTGCGCAGCGCCACCAGGTCGATGCGGCACGCGGTCAGGATGCTGCGCGCCTGCGGGTCTTCCACCAGCGCATGCAGCATGTGCTCGAGGCCGACCAGGTCGTGACGGCGCTCGGCGGCCACGCGGAAGGCGCGGCGAATGCTTTCGAGGGTATCGGGGGCGAACGGAACGGGTGTGCGGCTCATGCGCGACCTCCCTCGGGGTCGGGTTCGAGCGTGACCAGCAGCGGGAACTCGTGCTGCTCGGCCAGTTGTTGCGTGGCTTTGACCTTGGTTTCGGCGACGTCGCGGGTGAACAGGCCGGCGACGCCGACCCCGGCCTGGTGCACGTGCATCATCACGGCATAGGCCTCGGCGGATGGCATGTTGAAGACGGTCTCGAGGACCCACACCACGAATTCCTGGGTCGTGAAATCGTCGTTGTGCAGCAAGACGCGCCACAAGCGCGGGTTCTCGACGCGTTCGTCGGCACGGGACTCGGTCTGCACCCGATCCGCGGTTTTCGGCACTGCCACCCTCTGATGATACCGCCGAGGGCTGATTGGCTGATTTGGGGCAGTGATTTTCTTGACCTGAACCCCAATCAGCCCAAATCGGCGTCGAGTTGCCAGCGGGGCGCCGGTTGGCGAACCAGCCGCGCCACCTCGGCGACAAACACGCGGCGCGGCACGGCCGTGGCGCCCAGCGTGAGCAGGTGCTCGGTCTCGAGCTGGCAATCGATCCACGGAAAGCCCCAGCGCGCGAGCTGGGCAGCCAGGCGGGCCAGGGCAATCTTCGAGGCGTCGGTGCGGCGCGAAAACATCGACTCGCCGAAGAACATGCGGCCCAGGGCGACGCCGTAGACGCCGCCCGCCAGCGCGCCGTCCATCCACACCTCGAGGGAGTGGGCCAGGCCCTGGCGATGCAGCGCCAGATAGGCCTCCTTCATGGGCGCCGACAGCCACGTGCCGCCATCGTCGGGCCGCGGCACCGCGCACTCGTCGAGCACGGCCGTGAAGGCAGTGTCGATCGTGACCGTGAACCGGCGCTGCTTGAGCCGCTTCTTCAGCGAATGCGAGACGTGAAACGCGCCCGGCGCGAGAACGATGCGTGGATCGGGCGACCACCAGAGGATGGGATCGCCCTCGTTGAACCACGGGAAGACGCCGTGGCGATAGGCGTCGATCAAGCGGCCCGGGGTGAGGTCGGCGCCGGCGGCCAGCAGGCCGTCGGGCTCGTCGAGGGCCTCCGCAACGGGCGGAAATGGGTCGGTGGGGCCGAGAAACGGAATCATTGCCGGAAATTTGCTACAATCAATAACTTCTGACCCCATGGTGAGTGTAGCTCAGGGGTAGAGCCCCGGATTGTGGATCCGGCCGTCGCGGGTTCGAATCCCGTCACTCACCCCATTCTTCTTGAACATCGACCCCTTCTACGCCGAACTCGAGAAGCGCCATTTCGCGAACCTGAGGTTCAGCGAAGTCACGCGCGCGCTGCGGGCGTTGTCGTCGGCGTATGTCGAGCGGCGCGAAAGCGCGCTGGCCGACCACCGCGCGCTCGACGGCGCCGGCAAGCGCGCTGCCTTCGCCCTGTACTACGGCCCCATTCATTTCGAACTGATCCGCGCCATTTGCGAGCGGCTGGAACAACCGAAGGCCCCGGGCCTGGTCATCGATCTCGGCTGCGGCACCGGCGTCGCCGGCGCCGCCGTGGCCACGATGACCACGCCGAAGTCGCGCGTGATCGGCATCGACACGCACCCGTGGACGCTGGAGGAGGCGCGCTTCACCTATCGCGCGCTGGGGCTGAACGCCGAAGTGCGGCGCGGCGCGGCCGGCCGCACGCGCATTCCCGAGAACGCGACCTTCGTCCTCGGCGCCTTCGTGGTCAACGAACTGAAGCCGGCCGAGCGCGAGGACCTGTTGCGCGAGTTGAAGGCCGCCGTCGCGCGCGGCACGGCGGTGTTGATCGTGGAACCGATCTCGCTGCGGATCTCGCCGTGGTGGGAAGAATGGCGCGCCGCGTTCCTGCCCATGGGCGGACGCGCCGACGAGTGGAAAATCCGAATCGATCTGCCGCCGATCGTGAAGCGGCTCGCCAAATCGTCGAGCCTGCGGCCCGATGCGCTGACCGCGAGAAGCCTGTTCGTTGGACGGTCCGGCTGAAGCCGGACACCACATCAGGCCTCGATTTTCGTCACATCCGGGTTGGGTGAGCTGGGTAACGCCAACTCGCCCTTCTCGTGCAGTGCGACGGCCGCCTTCACCACCGCCGGGTCGAACGCCTTCCCGGCCAGGTCCTTCACCATCTGCAGCGCTTCTTCGAGCGGCAGGCCCTTGCGGTAGGAGCGGTCCGACGTCAACGCGTCGAGGAAGTCGGCCACGCCAAGCAGCCGGCCGAGCAGCGGAATGTCCTCGCCGGCGAGGCCTGCCGGGTAGCCCTTTCCGTCCCAGCGCTCATGGTGGTACTTCACGCCGGGCAGCAGGTTCACGACCTTCTGGCTCTGGATGTTCGACAGGATGCGCGCGCCGTGCAGCGGGTGCAGCCGCATCTCCCCGAACTCGGAATCGGTGAGCTTGCCGGGCTTGTTGAGGATCGCGTCCGGCACGCCGATCTTCCCGACGTCGTGCAGCAGCCCCGACAACTCGACCACCGCGCGGCCGTCGGCGTCGAACCCCAGTTGCTGCGCGAGCCGCACGCCCAAGGCCGCGACGCGCTCGGAATGCTTGTGGGTGTAGCCGTCCTTGGCGTCGATGATCGAGGCAATCGCCTTCATCACGTCGAGAAACAGCCGCTCGACTTCGGCCATCAGGCGGGCGCGGTGCAGCGCGATGCCGGCCTGGTTGCCCACCGCCGCCAGCAGCTCGAGCTCCGCCTCGCTGAACTCGCGCGCCGCCTGGCTGTCGACATACAGCACGCCGAGAATGGCGTCGGTCGTGCGCATGGGCGCGCACATCACCGACCGGATGCGCTGGGTCACGATGCTCTCGCCGCCCACGTAACGCTCATCGGTCAGCGCGTCATCGGTGTAGGCCGAAATGCCCTTCTCGAGCACGTCGTTGACCACCGTGCGCGACAGGGTCACCGCCCCGATGGCGCCGCCGTCCTTGGTCCGCACCGCCACCATGTCGACGGCGTTGCCGGCGCCGCCGTCGGCCGGCCGCATCAGGATGGCGGCGCGGTCGCCGCCAGTCACCTCGAGAATCGCCGACAGGATGGAATCGAACAAGGCCTCCACGCCGCTGGCGCGCGACAGGATGTCCGACACCTTGTGCAGCGTCGCCAGGTACTTCTGCGCCGACGCCAGCAGGCCGGCATCGTCCTGGCGCCGGGAGACCTGCGAGAGGAACTCGAGCTTGGTCGGGTCGACGGCGCGCTGCACCAGCGTCCGGCTGCGCGTTTCGACGAGGCTCAACGAGGTGGTGCGGTGGGTCCCGACCCCCTCCGGCGCGTTGGCGTCGAGCAGTGCGAGGACGGTCGAGCCAATGCGGACCTGGTCGCCCGGCGCCAGCTCGGTGCTGGCGATCCGGCGCTCGTTGACGAAGGTGCCGTTGGCGGATTGCAGGTCGGCGACCGCGCACAGGCGGTCGCGCGCGGTAATGGTGCAGTGCCGCCGCGACGCCGCCTCGTCGTCGATCACCACGTCGCAGCCCTTCAGGCGCCCCAGGGTGATCGTCTCCCCGGCAGCGAGCGACACGATCCGCCCGACATCCTTGCCGGACCGCACGACGAACTCGAATCGCATGGGCAGATGATAATGAAGTGGGAGCCATCATTGCCAGAATCCGACAACAGCCTGGTCGCCAAGCGGCTGAAGTACATCGAACGACAACGCGCCCTGCGGGCCGGCGTGGCCGCCCCGTTCGAGGGCCGCGCCCCCGAAGGCACCGGGCCCGCCAATCGCCACGGCATGCCCAAGCTGCCCACGGGCCAGCGCCCGGTGCCCAACTGGCCCGTGCTCGACCTGGGCGACTCGCCCGTGATTGCCCAGGCCGACTGGCGGCTCGAGATCAGCGGCCTGTGTGACAATCCCTTCACCGTGAACTGGGAGCAGTTCCTGGCCCTGCCGCAGGCCGACGACGAAAGCGACTTTCACTGCGTGACGACCTGGAGCCGGATGGACAACCACTGGCGGGGCGTCCGCTTCCGGACCCTGGCCGAGCTCGCCGTGCCGTCACCCGAGGTCACCCACGTGCTGTGCACCGGCTACGACCACATGCCGGGCACGCGCATTCCCTACACCACCAACCTGCCGCTCGCGCGCGCGGTCGAGGCCGACGTGCTGCTGGTGCACACGTGGGAGGGTCAGCCGCTGCCCCAGGAACACGGCGGCCCGTGCCGGATGATCACGCCGAAGCTGTACGCGTGGAAGGGCACGAAGTGGATCCGCAAGATCGAGTTCCGGGCCGCCAACCAACCTGGGTTCTGGGAAGAACGCGGCTATTCGGATACTGCCGAACCCTGGTTCGATGACCGATATTCGTAGGAGCCCGTGGTGAAAGTCTGACTCATTAGGGATCGACATGGTCGATCACTCGTCCTACACTGTGGCGCATGGCGATGGGCACCCGACAAGATGAGCAATCGTCGTTGTGGATCGCGACGTCGGATTTGCCGGCGTCGCCCGGCCATCCATTCTACACGCGGCTGAATGCGGTGCTCGACGCGGCCGACTGTGATCGCTTCGTCGAGGGGCAGTGCCAGACGTTCTACGCCCCGGTCATGGGCCGACCGAGCCTTGCCCCGGGCCGCTACTTCCGGTTGCTGCTGGTGGGCTGTTTCGAAGGGATCGACTCGGAGCGCGGGATCGCGTGGCGGGCGACCGATTCGTTGGCGGTCCGGAGTTTTCTGGGCCTGCTAGTGCACGACGCCCCGCCCGATCATTCGACGATCGCGCGGACCCGACGCTTGATCGACCTCGAGACGCATCGCGCGGTCTTCACTTGGGTGCAGGTGCGGCTCGTCGAGGCGGGATTGCTGCACGGGAAGACGGTGGCCATTGACGCCACCACGCTCGAAGCGAACGCCGCGATGCGGAGCATCGTGCGCCGCGACACCGGGGAGAGCTATCAGGCGTTTCTGACCGGCCTAGCGACGGCCTCGGGCATCGACACGCCCACGCGCGAGGACCTGGCGCGCCTGGACCGGAAGCGGAAGAAGAAGACGTCGAACCAGGACTGGACCCACCCCGGCGACCCCGATGCGCGAGTCGCGAAGATGAAAGATGGCCGCACGCATCTGGCGCACAAGGCCGAGCATGCCGTCGATCTGGAGACCGGCGCGATCGTGGCCGTCACGCTACAGGGGGCCGATCAAGGCGATACGACCACAATCGGGGAGACGGCCAGCGCCGCCGTCGAGCACCTCGCTGACGCGCAGGCGGACGTGGCCGCGCCGCAGTCGCTCGATGAGATCATCGCCGACAAGGGGTATCACAGCAATCTGACGATGGTGGATCTCGACGCGGGCGGCATCCGCTCCTACGTCGCGGAGCCGGATCGAGGCCGACGGGATTGGTCCGAGACGGCCGCCGCGCAGGCCCCGGTCTATGCCAACCGTCGCCGGATTCGCGATCCGCGCGGGCGGCGGCTGATGCGTCGACGCGGCGAGATGGTCGAACGCTCCTTCGCCCACGTCTATGACACGGGCGGGATGCGGCGGACGCATCTGCGGGGGCACGCCAATATCCTGAAGCGCCTCTTGATTCACGCCGGTGGCTTCAATCTCGGGCTCGTCAAGCGTCACCTGATCGGCTGTGGCACCCCGCGCGGCCTGCAGGGCCGCCTCGCCGCCCTGATCGCGGCGCTGTCGTCGCTCGTGACCGCCCCCGCAACCTCCAGGGGTGCGCCACCGAGTGATCCACCGCGATTCCTCACGCTGAGTCATCGGTATGAACTCCTTCCAGCCGACGCGTGAAACCGTCACTTCCGCCACGGGCTGTTAGGCCAGCCGGGCCACGACGATCAACGTCAGTCCCACGACGAACGCGCTGAACATCAGCGCCAGCAGGCGCGACGTCCCCGCCGGGGCGCCCTTGAATTCTTTCCAGATGAACACGCCCCACAAGGCCGCGACCAGCGTGGCACCCTGCCCCAGCCCGTAGGAGATCGCAAACCCGGCTGCGCCCGCGGCGATGATACTGAGCGACATCCCCAGGTTCCAGATCACGCCGCCGAGGATACCAATCAGGTGCAGGCGGGGCGATCCTTTCGAGAAGTAATCGCCGAACGCTACCGGCGCACCTACGAACGGCCGCTTCATGACGATCGTGTTCCACAGGAAGTTCGAGATCAGCAGGCCTACCGAGAACACCACGATGGCACTGTAGGGCCCGAGCTTGCCAGGTTCGAGGTCGATGAAGTCGGTGGACATCGACGCGGCCACGAAACGGTAGAAGAAACCCATGAGCAGGCCGGCCACGACCGAGATGACGATGCCCTTGCCGGTCGTGCGCTGCCCCTGCGCCGGCAGGCGGCTGTAGGCGACAGCCGAGAGCACGATGGCTAGCGCCACGCAGGCCACTCCCACGAACAGCAGTACCGGGTTCCCCACCGGGCTGGCCAGGTAGTTGGTGATCACACCGAGGACGAGCGCGAGGCCGACGCCAATGGGGAACGCCACAGCCATGCCGGCGATGTCGATGGCGGCGACGAGCAGGATGTTCGAGAGGTTGAAGATGACGCCGCCCACGAACGCGGAGACCAGCGGCCCATTCTCCGCCTGGGCCATATCGGCCAGAAAGCTGCGTCCGGCGGTGCCGGTGCTGCCCAGCGTGAAAGCCAGGACCAACGCAAACAGCAGGACGCCGATCGCGTAGTCCCAGTAGAAGAGTTCGAACCGCCATTCCTTGCTGGCGAGCTTCTGCGTGTTGGCCCATGACCCCCAGCAAAGCATCGTGATGACGCACATCACCACGGCCGCAGCGTATGACTCAACAACGGTCATGTCGATCCTCCGACGCTGCCCGCGAGATCGGGCGCGCACACAACGCTATCGATTCCCGACCGGCCGTGATCGCGTGACGCGCTCCACGTAGAGCTGAATGAACTTATCCCAGTCGAGATCGGTCTGCACCAGCATCTTGCGTGCGCCCTCGCCGCCCGGCCAGATCTGCGGGGCACCGACCGAGACACCGTAGTTGGCGTTGGGATTGATATCCACGTCCACGTAGAGCTCCACCGTCTTGATGAGCGATGGCGCAACTAGGGCGACCGCCGCGACCTGATCGTACATCAAGGCAACGCGCTCGGGGCGCTGCTGGTAGCCGGGGCCAAGCTGGTCCTTCACCAGACGCGTGATCGGCGTATCGATGGCGACGATCTTGTCGTACTCCTGCTTCGTGAACTTGGCCTTGCGGGACACGTTCAGCGGCGACAGGACGATCGGGATGCCGGACCGCAGCACGATCTGCGCCGCCTCCGGATCGACGTAGAAGTTGAACTCGGCATTCGGCGTGTGGTTGCCGCCGCCATCGGGTAGCGAGGCGATGGCGCCGCCCATGATGACCAGCTGCTTGACGTTGCGCGCGAACCTCGACTCCATGCGCATGGCCATCGCGATGTTGGTCAGTGGGCCGAGTCCAAGGATCGTCACCTGCCCTGGATTCTGCATCACGGCGCTGACTAGGAAGTCCACCGCGCTCCTGGGTTCCACCTGTTTCTTCGCGAACCCGCCGGGCGGCTCCGGCGCCGGGTCGTTGGCGTACCACCCGCCATGGCGCTTGGTGTCCCACTCGGTCCCTTGGTGCAGCAACGGCGCGGCTGCGCCCTGGAACACCGGGATCTCCGCGCGGCCGGTCACCTCCAGCACCTTCAGCACATCGACGTTGGCGACATTCCGGCTGCGGTTGCCAGCGACCGTGGTGATGCCGAGAATGTCGAGCTCTGGGGAGTTGAGCACGAAGAACAACGCCATGGCGTCGTCCTGGGGCGGAAAGGCGAAGTCGGTGTCGAAGATGATCTTCTGCGCCGGCTGCGCCACGGCCGGAGCCGTGGCGAAGAGCGCCAACAGAACAACACAGGTGGTGATTCGTCGCATGTTCAGGCCTTGGTCAGCCGTGCAGTCGTCAGTAATCAGAACACGTACTTCAGCGCCAGCTGAACCTGCCGTGACGACTTCACCGTGGACGTGATACGGCCGAACAGGGGCGAGCCGACCACGGTGTTGGGCGCCGCGAACTGGGCTTTGTTGAAGACGTTGAAGACCTCGGCACGGAACTGGAAGCGGGCGATCTTCTTGGAGAGCGACATGTCGGCGTTCCACCGGCCGGGTCCAAAGAGCGTGGTCCGCGCCGCGTTGCCCAGTACGCCGGGGGCCGGGGCCACGAAGCAGCTCGTGTCGAACCAGCGCTCCACGGTGGGGTTGTCGAGGGCGCCGCCGCAGATGCGGTTGGGCCGGTTGCCGAAGGCGGTGCCCGACTGGTTGCTCGCCATGCTCATGCCCAGCGGGTAGCCGGTGTGGGCGACGACGATGGCGTTGACGCTCCACCCGCCGAGAATGGCGTTCGGCACGCCGGTGAGGTCGCCGAGCAGCTTCTGGCCGTTGCCGAACGGCAGCTGGTAGAGCGCGCTCAGCGAGAAGTTGTGGCGCAGGTCGGTATTGGCCGAGCCGACATCGGCGTCCTCGTCGGTCACCACCGGGAAGTAGACGATGCCCGGGTCGCCGCCGAAGCCCGACACGCCGTTGGTCAGCGCTTTGGCGTAGGTGTACGACGCCAGCACATAGTTGCCGGCGGACGCCCGCCGCTCGAGCCGCACCTGCAGCGAGTTGTATTTCATCCAGCCGCGGCTGATGGCGGCGATCACGCTCTGCAGGTTAGGGTACGGACGGCGCGCGGCCGGGTTGAAGCCCGGTCCGGGCGTGGCGGTGTTCAGATTGCGGCTCTTGTCGAAGAGTCGATCGGCGTAGCTGCCGGCGTAGGCCACGCTGGCAATGGTGCTGAACGGCAGCTGCCGCTCGACGTTCAGGCTCCACTGCTGCACGCGGCCCTGCTTGAAGTTCGGGTCGATCGTCGTCCAGTCGCCGCGGTGGTTGGCCGGATCGACCGCCTGGCTGTTGTCGGGGAAGCCGGTCGCCAGCGTCCGCACCGGGGTGATGTTGTCGCTCACGAACGCATACGCATTGGCGTAGGGCGGGTTCTGGTATGGGCCGGTCGAGCCGCCCATCGCCGAGACGTCGTGGTAGATGCCGTAGCCGCCGCGGACGACCGTGCTGGTGCTCGCCCGCGGGCTCCACGCGAAGCCGACGCGAGGTTGGATGTTGCTCCAGTCGGTCTTCACGCCGACCGTGCCGCCGACGAAGATCTCGCCGGTGTAGAAGTCGAAGTTGGCGAAGCGATCCTTGTTCTCGGTCTGCGGCGTGGTGACCATGTAGGCGAGACCGAGCGTGACGGTGAGACTGTCGGACACGCGCCAGTTGTCATCGACGAACGCCCGGTACTCCTTCCATCGCCGCCCCTTGACCGAGCCGTTCAGCTGGTCGTTGCGGCCGCCGGAGGCCGGCAGGCCGAGCAGCAGGCTGGCGATCGAACTGCCGGTGGCGCCGTTGAGCGCGCCGGTGGGGCCGAAGCCCGAAGTGAAGAACGGCGTGAAGGCGAACTGTCCGGCCAGGGCCGTATCGCCCAGCAGGTTCAGCTGCATCGCCCGGAACGTGCCGCCGGTGTTCACGGTGTGGTTGCCCTTCACCATCGTCAGCGCGTTCGTGTAGTGGTAGACGTTGGTGCCGCCCTGGAACGGCGAGAACCCACGGTCGCCGACGCCGACGAAGTTCTGGAACGTCATGCGGGTCAGCGACGAGGTATGGTCGGTGCCGAGGTTCGCGCCCGGGATGCCCAGCTCGCGCGACTTGTTTGAACCGTAGCCGAACGAGGTAATGTTGTTGTAGACGCGGTTGTACCCGGCCGTGAACTGGTTAACGGCGTTGTTCCTGAACACATGGGTGTGCGACAGCGCGACGTTCTTGGCACTGGTTTTGAACGTCTGGTTGCTGGCGAAGCCGCCGGTGGCGCCGAAGTCCGGCAGCCCGGTGGGCAGGTACTGGTCGGCCTCCTCGGCGCTGAATCGCCCGAAGATCCGGTCGTTGTTGCTGAAGTTGTGGTCAATGCGGAGATCGCCCTGGTAGTCGTTCAGGGTCTTGATCGGATTGGCTAGGTAGTTGCCGCCGAGCCGATCCGTAAACGTCGGCAAGGGCAGCAGGTTCAACAGCGCCTGGCCGATCGGACTGATGCGGTCGGCGGGGATGCGGTTGCCTGGGAACGGATCGCGGATGAGGAAACCAGTGGCCGGATCGATGCGGGTCGTCGCCGGGTCGTAGATGATCGGCATCGGCGCACCGGGGAACGACTCGGTGAAGATGCCTTGGTGCATCAAGGCCGTCGGCACCGTCAGCACGGTGGTCAGGCCCTCGTCGATGTTGTTCCCCTGGAAGCCGGTGAAGAAGAACGTCTTGTCCCGCTTGATCGGCCCGCCCACCGAGAAGCCGTAGGTGTTCTGGTTCCAGTCGCGCTTCTTGGGGCCGTCGAAGAAGTTGCGCGCGTCCAGGGCGTCGTTGCGATAGAACCCGAACAACGAGCCGTGGAACCTGTTCTCACCAGCTTTGCTGCTCACGAGCACGGTGGTGCCGCCCCGGCTGCCGTACTGCGCGAGGTAGTTGTGGGTGAGGACCTTGAACTCGCGGATCGAGTCAATGTTGGGCAGGATGCCGACGCCGCCCGCGGTCAGCTCGTTGTTGTCAACGCCGTCGTAGAGCCAGTCGTTGGCGTTCTCACGCATGCCCTGGGCCGAGACCGACATGCTGCCGCGATAGGACACTTCGCTGCTCGGGCCCTGTGCCAGGAAGCTGCCGGCGCGGCCGGTCACGGTGCCCGGGCCGAGCAGCGCGAGCTGGACGAAGTTGCGGCCATTAAGCGGGAGTTCTGACACCTGCTGGGCGTTGATGAGCTGACCGAGCGAGGCATCGCTCCGCTGGAGCTGCGCGACCGCGGCCTGGCTCACCACGATGACCTCCGAGGTCAGGCCGGCGATGTCGAGCGTGAAGTCCAGGGCCAGAGACGCCTGCACCTCCAGCACGATCTTGCTGCGCTCCTGGCTCTGGAAGCCGCTCATCGTGGCGGTCACCGTGTAGGTGCCGATCGGCAGCAGCGGCATGGCATAGCGGCCGGCGGCATCGGCGACCACCTCGCGCGTCACGCTCGTGCCTTCGTTCCGCGCCGTCACCACGGCCCCCGGCAGGCTGGCCTTCGATGCGTCCAGCACCGTGCCGGAAATCGAGCCCACCGACTGGGCAAAGGCGGGAGCCGTTGGCAACAGGCACACGGCCAGGATCAGCATCGCTACGCGCAACGGGAGTCTCACACCCATGACTTTCTCCCACTCAATCGATGCCGCCGGATCCGGCCTGATAACGTTTTCAACAGCAACTGCGGAATTTGCTGTCAATATACCGTCATCTGTTCGTAAGATTAGCCACATCGATGAAAACGTTTAGCAGACTAGAGCATGAGCGACTCGGTCTGTCAAGCCTCCTCTCTAGGGTCGGCCAGCGATGACACAGACAGGACAGCGACCGTGACGAAGGCCCGGGCACGAGGGCCCGGTTCACGCAGTGATGGCACCCAGGCGGCCACGATCCAGCGCGTGGCCGACCGCGCCGGCGTCTCGATCGCCACGGTGTCGCGGGTGGGCGCGGATCCGAAGTCGGTCAGCGACAAACTGCGGCTGCGCGTGGAAGAGGCGGCCCGCGCCCTCAACTACCGCCCGAGCCGCGCCGCGCGCATGCTGCGCGGGGGCGCCAGCCAGGCAGTCGGCGTGGTCATCCCCGACCTGGAGAATCCGTTCTTCACCGCCGTGGTCCGCGGCATCGATCTGGTGCTGCAGGCCGCCGGCTACACGCTGCTGCTGGCCAACTCCGACGAAGACGCCGCACGGGAACGCAACGTCCTCCAAACCCTCCGCGCCGAAGGCGTCGCCGGCATCATCTTCGTGCCCCTCAACTCCGCCCACGACGCTTATCGGGACGTGCTCGCACCGCCGCTGCACACCGTGGTCGTCGACCGGTCGCCGTCACACCTCCGCCCGGATCTCGTTACCGTTGACAACGTGGAGGGCACACGCATCGGCGTCGCCCACCTGCTCAGCTTGGGCCACCGCGATGTCGCGTTGCTGGGCGGGCCGTCACGACACAGCACCGCGACGGAGCGGCGCCAGGGCTACGAGCAGGCGCTGCTGGCGGCCGGCCGGCCGATCCGCCCGGACATCATCTACCACGGCGACTTCCGCGAGCGCGGCGGCTATGACGGGATGAACGCCCTGTTGGCGCTGCCGCGCCGGCCGACGGCGGTGTTCGTCGCCAACAATCTGATGACCCTCGGCGCCTTCCGCGCACTCCACGAGGCGGGTATCCGCATTCCCGAGGAGGTCGCGCTGGTCGGGTTCGACGACATGCCCTGGGCGACGTCGTTGAACCCGCCGCTCACCGCAATAAGCCAGCCGTCACAGGAAATCGGCTCGTCGGCGGCGGACCTGCTGCTCGACCGGATCGCGCGACCCGATCGCGCCATCCGGCACTTGATTCTCGAAACGAAGCTGGTGGTGAGGGCGTCGTGCGGCGCCTCGTTGCTGAAGGCTCGTCCGAAGGGCAGATCCCGGCACGCACGGGAGCAAGAAGTAGGCAGCGCATGCGGAGGCTAGCGGTGATTTGGTCCACTGCCGGCGTCCGTCTCGACCACTTTCTCGACGTCGGCGATTCCCCGGACATTCCCATCCCGATCTACGTCGGCTACCTCAATCGCATCCGCGAGATGGCCCAGGAGATGCAGCCGTGAACATACGTCCCCGCCGGTGGTTAATCGCGGCCGCCCTTGTCGGGGCACTCTTGGGCGCGCGGTCGTGGGCTGCGGCGCAGGAGCGGGTCATCGTCGACGCCGACATGGGCGTGCTGAACGACGACGCGGTCGCGCTGTTCATGCTGCTGAACTCGCCCAACGTCGAGGTGCTCGGCGTGACCATCGTGCCCGGCAACTCGTGGATGGAGCACGGCACGGCGGCGGCGCTCCGGCAGCTCGAGTTGGTGGGCCGCACCGACATTCCGGTGTTCATGGGCGTGCGCGAGCCGCTTATGGGCAGCCGGCAGCCGTGGC
This sequence comes from uncultured Acidobacterium sp., assembly GCA_964350785.1. GTDB lineage: Bacteria > Acidobacteriota > Vicinamibacteria > Vicinamibacterales > UBA2999 > 12-FULL-67-14b. The sequence goes on from CAYGMD010000028.1 coordinate 16,920, forward strand.
TGGAGGCGGAAGAGCGGCTGTGGGGACACTCTGAGTACCTCGGCGCCTACGGGCGGCCGCGTCCCGAGTCGTACCTGACCCTCGACCGCGAACCGGCCATCGGCTACCCGGCGATGAAGCCCACCGTCGAGCACGCCGTTGACTTCATCGTCCGCGCCGTCAAGGCCTACCCCAATCAGGTCACGCTGTTTGTCCTCGGCCCGGCCACAAATATCGCGTTGGCCATCCGCAAGAACCCGGAGATCGTGCCGCTGGTCAAGCGCGTGTACTACATGGGCGGGGCCATCGACGTGCCGGGGAACACCACCCCGGCTGCGGAGTTCAACTGGTGGTTCGATCCCGAGTCGGCCCGGATCACGTTGCGGGCGCCGTTTCGCGAACAGGTGGTGGTGCCGATCGACATCGCGGAACGGGTCTTCTATACGAAGGCCGAATACGACCGGATCGTCAGCGCGGCGGAGACGCCGATCACCAAACTGTTCCGGCAGTTGCACGGGTCGCGATTCGAGCGCGACCCGGACAGCCGCTCGTACGTGTGGGATGCGCTGGCCACGGCCATCTTCCTGCGGCCCGCTCTCGCTACCAGGCTGGATGACCGCTTCCTCGACATCGACGTGACCTACGGTCCAAACTACGGCCGCTCGATCGGCTATCACCAGTCCCGGCGCCGGTCGCTCGACCACGCCGCAGGCTTCCCCGCCGGCACGCGGAAGGTGAAGGTGCTCATGGACATCGACCGCACGGCCTTCTGGAACCTCTACGTGGATCTGATGACGCGACGGCGCTGACGCCCGCGGCCACATTCGTAAGGAGAGTCTCATGCACGCACTGTCACGCACCACTCTGATTGTTGCGACCCTGGCTGCCGTGCTGGTGGCCGGCTGGACGCCGACGGCCGCCGGCCAGGCGGCTCCGCCGGCGACGAAGAAAGTGTTCATCGACCAGGACGGCGCGGCGCTCGGCACCGACATGATCTCCACACTGGCGATGCTGCAGTCGCCGGACGTCGAGGTGCTGGGGATTGCGGTCACCGCTGGCGACGCCTGGGTGAAGGCCGGTACGGCGCACATGCTGCGCATGATGGAGTTGACCGGCCACGGCAACATCCCGGTGGCGCAGGGCGCGGCGTTTCCGCTCATCAACTCGCGCGACCTGACGACGGCGTGGGAAGCGCAGTACGGCGAGTTCTCGTACAAGGGGGCTTGGAACCCCGGGCGCTACCACCCGCCCGACGAGGTGCCAACCCCGCCCACGGGGGTGACGACCCTGAAGCCGATCGACCTGCACGGCGCGCTCTTCATGATCCAGCAGATCCGGAAGTACCCGAACGAAGTGACACTGTGGGTCGGCGGCCCGTTCACCACGGTGGCGCTGGCGCTGGGCCTCGATCCGGAGATCGCGACGCTGGCCAAGGAACTGGTGCTGATGGGGGCCGGCTTCAACGTCGATCAGGGCGGCAACCACCGCATCAACGGACGCCGTGAGTTCAACTGGTGGTGGGATCCGGAAGCGGCCCGCATCGCCATGAGCGCGCCGTGGAAGAAGATCACGATCACGCCGGTGGACATCTCCGTAAAGGCATCATTGAGCGACGAGCTGAAGCGGCGGCTGGCCACATCGAACTCCAAGGCGGCCCAGTTCATCACCAAGTTCATGCCGGTCGGACAGGGCGGCGGCTTCATGTGGGACGAGATCTCGGTGCTGGCGTTCCTCGACCCGAGCATCATCACCAAGCAGCAGCAGCTCTACGTCAACATCGACATCGATCACGGCGCCGGCTACGGCCAGACCATCTTCGTCGAAAGCGAGATGCCGGGTCCGCCCGGCGGGAAGCCGCGGCCCCGCACGATGGCGTCGTGGTGGCGGATGGCCACCGTGCAGTGGGACCTCGACCTGCCCAAGTTCTACGACCGGTTCTTCCGGCTGATGGCCCGCTGATCCGGGCGAGTAGAGGCGACATGACCAGACGATCCAGGATTGCAGTGGTGGGTAGTGCGAACGTCGATCTGACGACGTTCTCCGACCGTTTTCCGAAAGCCGGAGAGACGATCTTTGGCGAACACTTCGACCTTGGTTGGGGCGGCAAGGGCGCCAACCAGGCGGTGGCCGCCCGGCTGTGCGGCGCCGACGTGTCGATGGTCGCCAGGGTCGGCGACGATCTCTTCGGGCCGGCGACGATCACGAACTTCGAGGCCCAGGGCATCGACGCGTCGCAGGTGCGCATCGTCCCCGGTACGTCGAGCGGCGTCGCGCCGATCTTCGTTGAGTCGAACGGGCAGAACCGGATCATCGTCGTGAAGGGGGCCAACGATCGGTTGTTGCCCGCCGACGTCGATCGGGCAGCTTCCGTGCTCGAGGTGGCCGACTGCATCGTGCTGCAGTTCGAGATTCCTCTCGAGACGGTCTACCACACGGTGCGCTTCGCCCGCGAGCGCGGGATCCGCTGCATCGTCAACCCGGCGCCGGCCCAGCCGGTAGATCTGGCGGCGCTGGCCGGCGTGGACTACTTCGTTCCCAACGAGACCGAAGCGGAGACCATCACCGGCATGCCGGTCAAGTCGGTCGAGGAGGCCACGGCGTGTGCTGCACACCTGGTGGCCCAGGGACTGAAGCGCGTGATCATCACCCTGGGAGAGAGAGGCGCTCTGGTGGCGCACTCAGGCGGCACGGAACTCATCGCGCCGTACCGGGTCGCCACCAAGGACACGACCGGCGCCGGCGATGCGTTCGTCGGCAGCTTCGCCGTGTTCCTTGGCGAAGGACTCTCGGAGCGCGACGCCATCGCGCACGCGAATCTCTACGCGGCGCTGTCCACGACGGGCGTCGGCACGCAGAAGTCGTTCGTCACGCGCCAGTGCTTCGAGGAGGAGTGGCAGCGCCGAGCGACCGCCGGGCCGGTGGCACAGCCATAGTGGCCCACGGCCGATCGGTAACGGGCAGAACCTGGGCTGGTCCGGCTCGCATCGCTGGCCACGCCGCTGGCGGCCACGATGGCAACGGCGGGATTGATGCGCACGAGTTCCCGGATCGTGCCGGGGCCGTCCCTCACGGGCATCATCATGTCGACCAGCACAAGGTCGATGCTGGCGTGGTGCTGGCGGTAGATCGCCACTGCTTCCCGGGACACGTGGACAGTCATGGGGGATCCGACGCAGCTTCACCTGTTCCTCGGAAACGCCTCACGCACGATCGCGCCGACTCAGCGCAGAATCTGCGAAGCGGCGCATCCTTGGCATAGAGGGCTTGGGGCTTGGGATAGCATCTTCCCGTGTTCGTTGCGAAAGATCTGAGGCCGATGCTGGCCACGCTGCCGGCGCAGCCACCGTCGCTGACGATGGCGGGGGTTGTCTACGAACCCAAGTACGACGGCATTCGCGCCATCGTCGAGGTGGTGCCCGGCAAAGACAAGGCTGCGGTGCGGCTCTGGTCGCGAAACGGTAACGAGAAGACCGCGCAGTTTCCCGAGATCGTCGACGCCGTCGGCCAATGGGGGCGGCGCCTGCCCGGTCCCGTGGTGCTCGACGGCGAAGTCACCGCGCTCGACCACACCGGCAAGCCCGCCGGCTTTCAGCGCCTGCAGCATCGCATCCACGTCAGCGTCCCCGGGTACCGGTCGAACAAGGCGCAGTTGTCGCCCGACGAACAACCGGCCGCGCTCATCGTGTTCGACCTGCTGCGCGATCAGGACGACGACCTGCGCGGGTTGCCGCTGACCGAGCGGCGCGCCCGGCTCGAGGCGTTGTTCCGCACGCACCAGCCGACCGCCACCATCCGGTTGACGGAGCAGGCCGCGGGCAGCGGCGAAGCCCTGATGGCGCGGGCCAGGAAAGAAGGCTGGGAAGGCCTGTTGGTGAAACGCGCGCGCGCGCCCTACCGAACCGGCAAGCGCAGCCCCGAGTGGATGAAACTCAAGCTCCACAAGGAGGACGAGTTCGTGATCGGCGGCTGGACCGCGCCGCAAGGCACGCGCGCGCACTTCGGCGCGCTGATTCTCGGCGCCAGGGGCGCATCCGGCGGGCTGGAATACGTCGGCGACGTCGGCACCGGCTTTACCGGGGCCGAGCTCGAACGGCTGATGGGGCTGCTGAAGCGAATCGAGACGCCGACCTGTCCCTTCGCGGTGAAGCCCAAGGTGAAGGACACCGCCCACTGGGTGAAGCCGGTCCTGGTGGCGCAGATTCGCTACACGGAGATGACCGACGAGGGACGCCTGAGGCATCCCGCGTACCTCGGCCTTCGGGATGATAAGCCTGCGAAGGCCGTTATGGTGCCAGGGGTGCCAAGGGTGCCAAGGGAGAGGGTCACGGCAAAGGACGTCGCGTCCCTGCTCGATCAGCTCACCGCGCTCGAGAAGGAGCGCAAGAACGGGAAGCTGACGCTGCCCGACGGCGACACGCTGGAGGTAACCAACCTCCACAAGATCTTCTGGCCGCAGGGCAAGCACACCAAGGGCGACCTCATCCGGCACTACGCGCGCGTGGCGCCGCACATCCTGCCCGTGATCCACAACCGGCCGCTCGTGATGAAGCGCTCGCCCAACGGCGTCGACGCGCCGTTCTTCTACCAGCACCGCGCCCCCGACGTGCCCCCGCCGGGCGTCCGCAGCGAGAGCCTGCCGGACGACGATGTGCCGACGCGGTTGATCGGCGGCTCGTTGAAGACGCTGCTCTACATGGCGCAACTGGCGTCGATCTCGATGGACCCGTGGTTCTCGACCATGGACCACCTGGACGAGGCCGACCAGGTGGCGATTGACCTGGACCCGCAGCCGGGCGCGACCTTCGCCCAGATCCTGGAGGTCGCGCGCTGGGTGCAGGACGAACTCGACCGCGTCCACGTGCCCGGCTTTCCGAAAACGTCGGGCTCCGACGGCCTGCATATCTTCATTCCGCTGCCGAAGGGGACCCCCTATGAGGCGGGCATGTTGTTCTGCCAGATCATCGCGACCATGGTGGCCACCAAGCACCCCAAGGTCGCCACGGTCGAACGAACCGTCCGCAAGCGGAAGGAGAAGACCGTCTACGTGGACTACCTGCAGAACATCCAGGGCAAGACGCTGGCCTGCGCCTACAGCGCGCGCGCCAGCGCGTTTGCCGGCGTGTCGACGCCGCTCACGTGGAACGAAGTGCACGACAGCCCCGCGCCGCAAGACTTCACCATCGACACCATTGCCGCCCGGCTCGACGCGGTCGGCGACCTGTGGGCCAGGCTGCGCGCCCACCAGGGCGCCAACCTGCGGGCGGCCATCGAGAAACTAAGCAAGTGATCACCGGCATCGTGCTGTGCGGCGGCCGCTCCACCCGAATGGGACAGGACAAGGCATCGCTGCTCGTTGGCGACGAGACATTCCTGATGCGCGTGGTCCGCCTGGTCGGTGAAGTCGCCGACGAGGTGATCGTCGTGACGCGCGCGGACCAGGCCATACCGGGGCTGCCGGCGCAAATCGTCCACGATGAGGCCGACGGCCTCGGGCCGCTGGCGGGGATCGCAGCCGGCCTTGGCGCTTCAACCAGCGACGTGAACGTCGTTGTCGCCTGCGACATGCCGCTCATCCGGCCCGCGGTGTTGCGCCGGCTGCTCGAGCTGCGAGGGAAAGCCGACCTCTGCCTGGCCGTGATCGACGGCCGCCCCAGCCCGCTGTGCGCCGTCTATCGGCAACCGGTGGCCGGGGTGGCGCGCGACCTGCTGGCGGCGGGCGAGCGCCGCGTGATGGCCCTGCTCGACCGGGTCCAAACCAAACGGGTCGAGGCGGCGGTGTTCCGCGACCTCGACCCGGAGCTTGAAACCTTCGTCAGCTGCGATACGCCCGAGCGATGGCAGTGGGCGGCACTTCGTGCCAGAAGGGCGGCACTTTAGTGCCGCCTAGAAGTTGAAGCGCAACTCGCCGATGATCTGACGCTTGAGGATGTCGCCGAACACGTGCGACTGGATGTCCTGGTTGGTCAGGTTGATGCCCTTGATGGTCGCGGTGATCTTGTCCTTGGCGAACCGCATGCCGAAGGCGCCGTTGATCTGCGTGTACGACTCGGTCGGCCCCGCGAAGCGCGCGTCGAGCACGTCCTGCCAGTACGCATCGTCGACGTAGCCGGCCGAGACGTTGCCGAGGAAGCGGCCCTCGCTGAAGGTCAGGCCGACGTTGAAGCGGTTCTGCGGCGGCAGGTTCACTTCCGACAGCGCGAAGTCGGGGTCGGGCTTGGCCTGGTACGAGTAGTTCGCAAACAGGTTGAGCGCGCCGGTGACCGCGCCGTCGATGCCCAGCTCGAAGCCCTTGTTCTTGACCGTGCCCAGGTTGCGATAGCTGAACTCCGACGGCAGGCCGCCGGTGGAGCACGGCTGCCCGGGGACGCATGCCGGCGGCAGCACTTCGAGCACGACCGGGGGCAGCGGCCAGCCCGGGGGCGGCGTGGCGGCGCGGTAGCGGGCGGTCTGGGTGAAGAAGATCTCATCCCGGTTGGTGGTGAAGTACAGCGCCGCCGACAGGGTCGCGCGGTTCTGGATGGCGCCGGTGTAGGCGACCTCGAACGACTCGGTCGACTCCTCGATCAGGGACTCGTTGCCGACCGCCGCCACCGGGAAGTTGTAGGTGATGCCGCCGAGCGCCGGGTTGATGGCACCGAGGTTCAACTGGTTGACGATCTTGGTCTCGAGGTAGTTGTTGGTCAGCGAGGGCGAGCGGAACGCCTTGTTGAACGACAACCGCACGGCGTGGTCGGCCGACGGCTTCAGGATCAGCGCCACGCGCGGCGAGAACACCGGGTCCTCGATGTTGTCGAACTTGTCGAAGCGGGCGCCGAGGCTGACGCGCACGGTGTCGTTCAGGAACATCTCGTCCTGCACGTAGGCGCCGATCTCGGTGCGGTTGTCGCCGCGCGGCGCAATCGACAGGTCGAAGCTGTTGAAGCGCGCGTTGCCGCCGTAGCTCAGCACGTGGCGGGTGCCGAACGTGTTGATGTTGCCGACCTCGAAGTCGTAGGTCTTGGTGTCGAACTTGAACAGGATCGGCTTGCCGTTGGTGCCAATCGCGAGCAGGCCCGAGGCATCGCCGTTCAGCAGGTTGGTGAAGAAGTTGAACTTGAAGGCGTTGCGCATGTAGCGCATGGTGCCGTAGGTCACGCCCACCCCAGTCATGTCGAAGGGGCCGATGCCGGTGTGGATGATGCCGTCGGTGCCCGCGTAGCCGCCGGCCAACGCCAGCTTGTACTTGCCGTCGGGCGCGTCGTAATCCAGCCGGGTGTCGAACTTCGGCTGCGTCGTGCCCTGGTTGGTGAACGCGGGGTACTGGGTGCCGGTGCCGTTGGGGATCGCGCCGGTCGGGCGCGGGAACGGATCCGACGTGTAGCCGCCCGCCGAAACCTTGTAGGCCCAGCGATCGTTGATGGCGCGGGCGTGCGTGCCGTTGACGCCGAACATCGTGCCCCGGTCGAGCCGTTCGCCGTGCTCGGGCTGGCGGTTGAAGCCGCCGAAGGTGATGGTCGCGCTGTTCCCCGCCATCTCGCGCGGGGTCTTGGAAATGAAATTGACCACGCCGTTCATGGCGTTGGCGCCCCACACCGCAGAGGCCGGGCCGCGAATCACTTCGATCTGCTTCAGCTCGTTGGGATTCACCGGCAGCAGATCCCAGGCGACGAAGCCGAAGAAGTCGAGATACAGGCTGCGGCCGTCGAGCAGGGCCAGCGTCGAGGTGGCCAGCGTCGAGGTCGCGCTGCGCATTGTGAGGTTGAAGTCGCGGGCCGAGGTCTGCGACAGGTTGACGCCGGGCACCGTGCGGAACAGTTCGGCGTAGTTGGTCGCCGGCGTCGAGGCGATGACGTCGGAGGTCACCACCGTCATGGTCGCCGGCGCGTTGACCAGGCGCTGCTCCACCTTCGAGGCGGTCACGACCACCTGCTCTTCGTAGATGGGCGGCTCGTCGGGCTTGGCGGGCGGCGGCGCGGGTTGCTGGGCCGGTGGTTGCGCGGGCGCCGTGGGAGCCTGCGCAAATGCAGTGAGGGAGCTGGCCAGGGCCAGCATGAAACAAACCACCAAACGGCGAGCCGTCATGGAGCCTCCAATCAACTGAACCAGGTGGAACACCCTGGTCATTGTAGCGCCCCCCGCACCAGCGCCACATAATCGGGCCGGTCGGCCGGCGACCGGTGGCGATACTCCGCGCGCACGGCCCCGCCCTGCAGGACGAACACTCCCGGCAGCTGCCGCATCAACTCCGCGGGTTGGGCGCCGAACCCGTGCGAGAGGGCGCACACCGCCCCGCGCGCCCACACCACCGGATCGACCAGGGCCCGGGCCCCGGTGCGCCCCAACCCAAAGGCCCGATAGTGCGCCAGCGACGGGTCGCTCACGCGAACCGCGTCCGCAAGACGGTACCTGGCGAAGAACGGTTCCGCCTCTGCGGGCGAGGCGCCGTGCACGAACGCCACCCGGACACCCGCCGCGTCCAGTTGCGGCTTGATCGCCGCGACGTCGGCCATTGCCTCGCGGCAGAACGTGCAGCCGAAGGAGCGGAGCAGCACGACAAGCACCGGCTCGTCCTTCAGCCTGCGCAGCGGCGAGTCCGCCGGCAAGTCAATGGCGTCGGCGACCATCGCGTCTAGCTCTTGATGGTAGCGGCCACCCGGGCCATGGCCCACTGTTCCAGCTTGCGGCCATCCTCATGGAAGCGGCGGATGCCGTCCGACAGCTTCTCCACGGCCATCGCGTCCTGGTTGTGCAGGAAGCGATAACTCTTCTCGTCCAGCGTGATCTTCGGCTCGGCCGAGGCCCGCGCCGCCTCGAGGGTGAGGCGCGGCGTCAGCTCACCGCCGGTCTTCTGCAGCACGTCGAGCAGGTCGGGGCTGATCGTCAGCAGGTCGCAGCCGGCGAGGCCGGTAATCTGCTCGACCTTGCGGAAGCTGGCGCCCATCACCTGGGTCTGGTAGCCGTACTTCTTGTAGTAGTGGTAAATGCGCGTCACTGACTGGACGCCGGGATCCTGGTCGCCGGCAATCTCGGCGCCGCGCTCCTTGCGGTAGTAGTCGTAGATGCGGCCGACAAACGGCGAGATCAGGGTGACCCCGGCCTCGGCGCACGCCACCGCCTGCGCGAAGCTGAAGAGCAGCGTGAGGTTGCAGTGAATCCCCTCGCGCTCGAGGTTGGCCGCGGCGCGAATGCCTTCCCACGTGCTGCCGACCTTGATCAGGATCCGCTCGCGCGCGACGCCGGCGGCCTCGTACAAGCCGATCAGTTCGCGCGCTTTCGCGATCGTTCCCGCCGTGTCGAAGCTGAGGCGGGCATCCACTTCGGTCGAGACCCGGCCCGGCACAATCTTCAGGATCTCGAGACCGAAGTTCACCGCCAGGCGATCCATGAAAGCCTCGGTGCGCCGCGCCTCGGCCAGGCCCAGGCGGTCGGCGTCGGCCAGCGCCGCCTCCACCAACGGGCGATACGCGGGCTGCTGCGCCGCCTTCAGCAGCAGCGAGGGGTTGGTGGTGGCGTCCTGCGGCCGGAACTGCCGCATGGCCTCGATGTCGCCGGTATCGGCAACCACCGTGGTGTAGCGCTTCAGGGAGTCGAGCAAAGACATGCAAATAAGGATAGTGCCAAAGGTGCCAAGGGTGCCAAGGGTGCCAAGGGGCGGGTATGCTTGAGACTCATGCGGGTCCTGGTAATCGACGTGGGCGGCACCCACGTCAAGTTGATGTCCAGCGGCGGCACCGAGGTCCGCAAGTTCGACTCGGGCGACGGCTGCACGCCGCAGCAGGTCGTCGCCGGCATCAAGGCGCATACCGCCGGCTGGACCTACGACCGCGTCACCATCGGCATTCCCAGCCCCGTCATTCGCGGCGCCGTCGTCCAGGAGCCCTGGAACCTGGGCCCGGGGTGGGTGGGCTTCGACTGGGCCGCGGCGCTCGGCGTGCCCGTCCGGATCATGAACGACGCCGCCATGCAGGCCCTGGGCAGTGACGAGGGCGGCCGCATGCTGTTTCTCGGCCTGGGCTCCGGCCTCGGCACCGCCCTCGTGGACGAGGGCAACGTCGTCGCCCTGGAACTCGCCCACCTGCCGTTCAAGGACCAGACCTTTGAAGACCTGCTGGGCCAGCGCGGGCTCAAGGCCCTCGGCGTCGAGGCCTGGCGGCCGCTCGTGCTCGAAGGCGCCGAGTTGCTGCGCGCCGCGGTGGCCGCCGAGTACATCGTCCTGGGCGGCGGCAACGTGCGGCTGTTCGAGTCGTTGCCCCCCACCATCCGCCGCGGGCACAACGACCGCGCCTTCGAGGGCGGCTTTCGCGCGTGGGACGCGCCCGAGCCGGCGCGCGAGGCGCCGCCGTCGGGGCTGCGGGCGCTGGCGGCCTTCGCGCCCCGGCAGCACCTGCGCGAGCTGTTTGCCGCCGACCCCGGCCGCGCCGGGCGCTTCTCGCTCACCATCGGCCACCTGCAGGTGGATTACTCCAAGAACCTGATCACGGACGATGCGATGAGGGCGCTGGTGGAGCTGGCGCGCAAGACCGGCGTCGAGCGGCTGCGCGACCAGATGTTCGCCGGCGCGGCGATCAACACCACCGAGAACCGCGCGGTGTTGCACGTCGCGCTGCGCAACCGCTCGTCGCGGCCGGTACTGGTCGATGGCCGCGACGTCATGCCCGACGTCCGCGCTGGCCTCGATCACATCCGTCGCTTCTCCGATGCCGTGCGCGGCGGCACGTGGCTCGGCTACACCGGCCTGCGCATCACCGACGTGGTCAACATCGGCATCGGCGGCTCCGACCTCGGGCCGGCGATGGTGACGCAGGCGCTCGCCCCCTACGCGCGCGAGGGGCCGCGGCTGCACTTCGTCTCGAACGTGGACGGCACGCACCTCGGCGAGACCTTGCGGACGCTGCATCCGGCCACCACGCTGTTCGCCATCGCGTCGAAGACGTTCACGACGCAGGAAACCATGGTCAACGCGCGCGCGGCCCGCGAGTGGTTCATGGCGCGCGCCAAGGACCCGGCGGCCGTGGCCCGCCACTTCGTCGCCATCTCCACCAACGACGCGGAAGTGCGCGCCTTCGGCATCGCGCCCGAGAACATGTTCGTCTTCTGGAACTGGGTGGGCGGGCGCTACTCGCTGTGGTCGTCGATCGGGCTGCCGATCGCGCTGGCCGCCGGTTACGGCCACTTCGAGCAGATCCTCGACGGCGCGCACGAGATGGACGAGCACTTCCGCACCGCGCCGATCGAGCGCAACCTGCCGATGGTGCTGGGGCTGCTGGGGGTGTGGTACGCCAGCGTGCTGGGGGCCGACAGCCACGCCGTGCTGCCGTACGAACAGTACCTGCACCGCCTGCCGGCCTACCTGCAACAGCTCGAGATGGAGAGCAACGGCAAGCGGGTCGATCGCGACGGCAGGCCGGTGGACGCGCTGACCGCGCCGATCGTCTGGGGCGAGCCCGGCACCAATGGGCAGCACGCCTTCTACCAGCTATTGCACCAGGGCACGCGGCTGGTGCCCTGCGACTTTCTCGCCGGCATTGAGTCGCACCAGGAGGCCGGCGATCACCACCGCCTGCTGCTGGCCAACTGCTTTGCCCAGACCGAGGCGCTGATGCGCGGCAAGACCGAAGCCGAGGTCCGCGACGAGCTGACGCGGCAAGGCCTCAAGGGTGACGCCCTCGAGCGGCTGCTCCCGCACAAGGTGTTTCCCGGCAACCGGCCGTCCACCACCATCCTCTACCGGAAGCTGGGTCCGCGCACAATCGGCATGCTGCTGGCGATGTACGAGCACAAGGTGTTCACGATGGGCGCGATCTGGAACATCAACTCGTTCGACCAGTGGGGCGTCGAGCTCGGCAAGCAACTGGCGACGGCGGTCGCCGCCGACCTGGCGTCGCCCAGCGCCACCGGCAGTCACGACAGCTCGACCAACCAGCTGATCAACGCGACGAAGCTGCACCTCGCCTAGCCGGGCAGCGGCACGGCGAAGGGCGCCATCGACAGCAGGCGGCCGAAAGCCTCGGCGTCCACCGCCGGGCTGAAGTGGTAGCCCTGCCCTTCCTCACAGCGTGTGCAGTTCGGAACAGCGCGCCCTGCGGACGGCGCCTACGCTGAAGATCGGCATCGGCGCGGGTCCTTCCGAACGGACCACCGCTGCTGTCCTGGAGAACACGCCATCCTGCATAAATTCATCGTCGCCCAGCGCCCCGCCATCATCGAGCGAACACGGCGGCGCGTGCAGAGCCGCGCCTGGCCCTCGGTGTCGGTGGACGAGCTGGAACACGGCGTGCCGCTGTTCCTGACGCAGCTGTCGGAGACCTTGCGGCTCGAGTCGACGTCGGCGCCGTTCCCGCCCAACGACATCGACCAGACGGCCGCGCGCCACGGCGCCGAGATGCTGAGCCGGGGCTACAGCATCTCGCAGGTGGTGCAGGACTACGGCGACATCTGCCAGGTGATCACCGCCCTGGCGGTCGAGACGCACTCGCCCATCACGGCCGAGGAATTCCAGACCCTCAATCGCTGCCTCGACGTGGCCATCGCCGGCGCGGTCACCGAACACGCGCGCGTCACCCGCCAGACGCACCAGGCCGAAGAGATCGAGCGGCTCGGCCACACGGCCCACGAAGCGCGCGACTTCCTGAATACCGCGTTCCTGGCCTTCCAATCGCTCAAGCGCGGCGACGTCGCCATCAACGGCAGCACCGGCGCCATGCTGGGCCGCAGCCTGATGGCGCTGCGCAACCTGATCGATCGCACGCTGTCGGAAGTGCGCCTGGTCGCCAACGTCAGCCGGATGGTGCGCCTGCCGGTGGCGCCGCTCATCGACGAGATTGCCGCCACCGGGCTGCTGCACGCCGAGTACCGCAAGATCAGTTTCACGGTTGAGCCGGTCGATCCGTCGCTGACCGTGGATGCCGACCCGCAGCTCCTGAGCTCGGCGGTGATGAACATCCTGCACAACGCGTTCAAGAACACGCCGCAGGGCGGCCACGTCACGTTGCGGGCGTTCGCCGCGAACGACGACTTCTGCCTTGAAGTCGAGGACCAGTGCGGCGGCATCCCGGAGGAAAAGGGCGACCTGTTCAAGGCCTTTGGCGACCGCCGCGGCCGCGACCGCTCCGGCCTGGGCATGGGCCTGTCGATCGCCCGCAAGGCGGTGCGCGTGCACGGCGGCGACATCGCCATTCGCAACCTGCCGGGCCACGGCTGCGTCTTCAAGGTCTGCGTGCCCCTCGCCGCCAGCGCCGCCCCAGTCTGATATGATGGCGTGTCGCGCGCCCATAGCTCAATTGGATAGAGCGTTGGTCTCCGAAGCCAAAGGTTGTAAGTTCAAGTCTTACTGGGCGCACCAGCCTTCGCTCACCTCACGGTGAGCTTCGGCTGGCAAGCCACGCGCGACGTGCGAAGGCTGTCCCGCCGTAGCCTGGGCGAAGGCGGCAACCGCGAGAAGCTGCGGCGGTTCCGCGCGAAGGGCTGACCCGGTTAACCGGTGGCCCGTTAACCGGCTAGTCGTGCAGGACGACGCTCAACAGCGAGCTGTTGATCTTGAGCTTGCCGTTATATTCGATGAAGCCGAGCTTGCGGAACTTGTTCATGAAGAAGTTGACGCGCGACCGCGTCGTCCCCACCATGTCGGCCAGCGTCTCCTGCGACAGCTTGGGCAGCGTGCGCAGCGGCGTGTCTTCCTTGCCGTAGCGGGCCAGCAGCAACAACGCGCGCGCCAGCCGCTTCTCGCTCGAATTGAACAGCTGATCGACGAGGTCCTCTTCGATGCGGATGTTGCGCCCGAGCATGTGCGCGATGAACAGGTCCGAGAACGACGGCTGCTCGTGCAGCATCCGGATCATCTCTTTCTTCGGAATGCGCAGCACCGAGGTCGCGACCATCGCCGTGGCTGATCCCATCCGCACTGACTGGCCGGCGAGGCAGCCTTCGCCGAAGAAGTCGCCGGACCCGAGCATGGCCACGACCGCTTCCTTGCCCGAGGTCGACAGCACCGACAGCTTCACGCCGCCTTCCTGGATGTAGAAGACGTTGTTGGCGACACCGCCTTGCGCAAAGATGGCCGCCCCGCGCGCAAAACGCACCACCCGGCGCGGCACCTTGGCCGACACCAGGAACGACTGGACATCGAACTCCGGCAGGGCGGCAGGGACCGGGTCTTTAGGAGGCATTCCTCCCCATGGTCGCACAAATGTTAGGTATCGTACTGTGCAAAAAACGCAACAGTCGAGGTAGGGGGCGCTGCGCCCATCACCGTGACTGCGACGGCCAGCAGGGCGGCGGCAAGGGTGAGGACGGGGCGCTTCATGCTCGGGCCGAGTATCGCATTTCCGCTACAATCCGGCTGATCTGCGGAGATTGTAATGAGAATCTGGCATTCCCTGTCTGTGTCATCTGCGTCATCTGCGGCCCTGGTCTTCTTCTTCTTATCTGCGTCATCGGTGTCGGCGCAAGTGACGCGCGCAGATTACGACCGCGCGCAGGCCATGTCATCAACGTTCGAGCGCCTGGCCGTCGGCGTTCCGGACACGCCAACGTGGATCGGCACCACGCATCGTTTCTACTATCGACGTTCGGTGGCCGACGGGTACGAGTTCATCACCGTTGACGCCGACACCCGGGAGAAGCAGCCCTCGTTCGATCACGCGCGCCTGGCCCAGGCCTTGTCCGCGGCCAATGGCCCTTCGACGACGCTCAGGGCAAGCGACACCTATACGGCGACGCGGCTGCCCTTCCAGACCTTCACCTTCAACGAAGCGTTGAGCTCGATCGAGATGACGATCGACGGCGCCCGCTGGACGTGCCTGCTGGCCGACTATTCCTGCCGCACGCCGGAACTGCCGCCTCCCGGCGAGATCCGGCGCGGCATCACCGGGCCGGTGCGCGGCGACGCCGCGCAGGCCGTGCCGCGGCCGCGCCTGTCGCCCGACGGCAAGTGGATGGCGTTCATCGACAACTACAACGTCGCCATCCGCCCGTTTGGCGGCGAATCGCCGGGGCCGTCGCGCGCGCGGGGTGACCGGCGCATTGCTCTCAGCACCGACGGCTCCGAAGGCAACTACTACGACGGCGCCTCGATCGTGTGGTCGCCCGACTCGACCAAGCTCGCCGCCTACCGCGTGCGCCCCGGCTATCGCCGCCTGGTGCACTACGTGTCGTCGTCTCCGGAAGACCAGCTGCAGCCCGAGCATTGGGCGATTCAATACGCCAAGCCCGGCGACCAACTGGACCTCGAGCAGCCCGTGCTGTTCGACGTGCGCGGCCAGAGACAGATCAGCATCGACTCGCGCCTGTTCCCCAACCCGTTCGACATGTCGGACCTGGTGTGGCGCAAAGACAGCCGCGGCTTCACGTTCGAGTACAACCAGCGCGGCCACCAGGCCTTCCGCGTGATCGAGGTGGATGCCCAGACCGGCGCCGCCCGCGCGGTGATTGCCGAAGAGCCGAAGACCTTCTTCTACTACAACCGCTCGGCCGCCACGCTGCAGGCCGGCAAGCGCTATCGCTACGATCTGGCCGACGGCAAGGAAGTGGTGTGGATGTCGGAGCGCGACGGCTGGAACCATCTCTACCTGATCGATGGCGCCACCGGCGCGGTGAAGACGCAGATCACCAGGGGCGCGTGGCCGGTGCGGCACGTGCTGAAGGTGGATGAAGAGAAGCGCCAGCTCTGGTTCGGCGCCGGCGGCATGACGGCGGGCCAGGATCCCTACTTCCAGCACTACTACCGCATCAACCTTGACGGCACGGGCCTGACGCCGCTCACCTCCGTCGACGCCAACCACACCGTCGAGTTCTCATCGGACATGACGATGTATGTCGACCACTATTCGCGGGTGGATTTGGCGAGCGTGGCGGAGCTGAAGCGCGCCGATGGATCGCTGGTTGCGGTGATCGAGAAGGGCGACATCACCGGCCTGCTCGAGGCCGGCTGGAAAGCGCCGGAGGTCTTTGTCGCCAAGGGCCGCGACGGCGCCACCGACATCTGGGGCCTGGTGTGGAAGCCGACGCGGTTCGATCCGGCGAAGAAATATCCGGTGATCGAGTACATCTATGCCGGCCCGCACGGCACGCACACGCCGAAGTCGTTCGCGGCCGCGAGCGGCATGCAGGCGCAGGCCGAACTCGGCTTCATCGTCGTCCAGATGGACGGCATGGGGACCTCGAACCGTTCGAAGGCGTTTCACGACGTGGCGTGGCAGAACATCAAGGACGCGGGGTTCCCCGATCGCATCCGCTGGCACCAGGCGTTCGCGGCGAAGAATCCCTGGTACGACATCACGCGCGTCGGCATCTACGGCGGCTCGGCCGGCGGCCAGAATGCCATGGGGGCGCTGCTGTTCCATCCGGACTTCTACAAGGTCGCGGTGTCCTACGCCGGCTGCCACGACAATCGCATGGACAAGATCTGGTGGAACGAGCAGTGGCTGGGATGGCCCATCGGCCCGCAGTACGCCGCTTCGTCGAACGTCGAGCACGCGGCGCGGCTGCAGGGCCGGCTGCTGCTGATCGTCGGCGAGCTCGACACCAACGTCGATCCGTCGTCGACCTTGCAGGTGGTGAGCGCGCTGCTCAAGGCCAACAAGAATTTCGATTACCTGATGATCCCCGGCGCCGAACACAACGCTGGTCGCGGCGGCGAGTTCGCCGGTTACGGCGAGCGCAAGCGCTTCGACTTCTTCGTCCGCCACCTGATGGGCCAGAACCCGCCGGAGTGGAGTTCCGGTGGAGGCACCCCTCCAGGGCCGCCCGAACGCCAATAACGGTGGAGGCAACCCTTCAGGGTTGCCTGAATGTAGGGCCGCCCTTTATGGGCGGCCGGTTACCGCAGCGGCTCAGCCGTGTAGATCACACCGTTGTGGTTGCTGATGTACGAGAACCCGCACGGGTCGCTCGTGTCCTTGATCGAGAACCAGTAGCCATCGGCCGTCAGGTCGAGCGTCAGCTTCCATCCCGGCAAGATCTCGGCATCGGGGCTGAACGACAGGCGCTTCGAGAACTCGTTCGGATTCGCGCGCATGCTCGCCGCCCAGGGCGATTCGGCGAGCTTGACGTGGCTGAAGAACACCCGCTCGCGCGCGGCCGGCTGGTTGAACTGGAGGTTGTTGATG
Source organism: uncultured Acidobacterium sp. (assembly GCA_964350785.1). Lineage (GTDB taxonomy): Bacteria > Acidobacteriota > Vicinamibacteria > Vicinamibacterales > UBA2999 > 12-FULL-67-14b. The sequence continues at coordinate 33,983 of CAYGMD010000028.1, forward strand.
GTCCGCGTCGCCGCGAGCGCCTCGCGCCGCCGCGCCGTCTGCTCCGCCGTTTCGCCGGTGCCGTGAAGGCACTGCTGCGCGTAGGCCGATGCGGACAGCGATGACAGCAAGAAGGTGAAAGCAATCGTGAGTTTCGTCATTGCTCCTCCAATTTCGCGAATTGTGCCACAGCGCATGCCGTAATTGTGGAGTCCGGCTTCAGCCGGACCATGCCGACTCCGGCCGCTCGCCATTCGCTTCCGCACTCGCTCCAGACGGCTGACAACTCGCAGCTCAGGCCTGACTGTCGCTCTTCGCCTTCGCTGCGAGGTTGTCTGTAAGTAACCTGCCCGCCGGGGCGCTTCAGATTCCCTCTGTCCAAACAGAGACCGGTCGCCCCGGCTCCCGCCGACTTGCGCTCGTGCTCCAGCGGATGGTGAGCGGCCGTCGCCTGCCCAAGCCATCCCGCCGCTCGACTGTGTCGACTGGATATCCGCCTTCACCGAAGGATTGGATGGCTTTCCCAGTAACCCAGAGCACGCCTCGCGAGGCTCATCGGGGTAACCGAATTGCCAAAAGCCGAGGCCGCTCGGCCCTAAAGATCGACAACCAGATGCGGCGCGCCGTAGGCCGCGGTCCCAGATTGGGCCTCGCCGTAGTTGGTAGGGGCTACGACGGCGTGCTGGACAGAGACGTGATGCCTGGCCTGGGGAATGAAGTGCTTCGCGCCAGTAGCAAGGTGCGAGACGACCTGAAGAATAAGGTTGGCATCGCGTTCCGCCGCCCGGCCAGGCTTTCCCGACGAACCCGGATAAATCCAGTCCAGTAGATGTTCGGCCGTAACGAAGAAATCGAACGCAACGTATGGGTCATTCGGGGTCTGCTGAAGGCGCGAGTAGTCGTGCTGCAGTTTGAACAATAGGTCGCGTGGCCCTTGGATTTGAAACAGACTCTGGTTCATTGAGTCCACCGTATCGACGACTCGGTGTTCTGCTAAGAACGCTTTAACAGAATGCGGCCGCGGAGCGGCCGCTACGGGCGCTGGGGCCACGACACGACGCGCCATAGGCCGACGAACTCGATGGCATCCTGCGCTTGCGCCGGAGGAGACCCGCAAACGCGCTGAAGATGAGCCTCAAGAGCCAGATTCGCCGGTACGTCGTGTGTCGCGATTGTTCTCGTCGAAACCGCCAACGACCGCGGTTCAGCCGCGGCGGCTTAATTAGACGGCCAGCTCCGCATTAATTCTCACGCCGCCGCAACACGCGCCGCTTGCCATCAGCTGGAGCGCGAGCGTAACTCGGCGGGAGTCGGGGCGACCGATCTCTGTTTGGACAGAGGGAATCAAAAGCGCTCCGACGGGCAGGTTACTTACAGACAACCTCGCGGCGAGCGTTGCCCGACACGAGGCAACCCCAAAGAAGGGGGTTGCCTCCACCTCCAGGCCGAGCCGCGAGTTGACAGCCGTGTGGAGCGAGCGCGGAGGCTGATGGCGAGCGGCGCGGCGCGCGTCAGGCAACCCTAAAGGGTTGCCTCCACCGGAGAGGTCCGGCTAACCGCCTTCGCCAAGGCCACGGCGCGTCAAGAAGCCGGACACTACATCGGTGCGGCCCGAGTAGAGTTATTGTCGTGCGCCGTCCCGTCCTCGTCCTGGCAACCGTCCTCGCCTCCTGCTCGCCCACCCCGTCCAAGCCCCAGGACATCGTGGCGGTCACGCGCGAAGTGGGGTCCTGGCAGGGGCGCGGCACGGCCACCGTCGGCGACATCCCCAGCGAAACCGGGCGCTTCCACATCGTGTGGGAAACCTCCAACGAGTCGCCCGCCGGCACCGGCACCTTCAAGCTCACCATGCGCAGCGCCATCAGCGGCCGGCCCCTGCAATTGGTTGTCGACCACAAGGGCGTGGGCACTGGTACCGCCGACTACGACGAAGGTCCCAGAACCTACGATTTCCTCGTCGAATCAGCCAATCTCGACTGGAAGTTCCGCGTGGACGAAACGACCGGCAGCTATGGGCCCGCTGTCAGGCAACCCTGAAGGGTTGCCTCCACCAATGCCGGTCCGCGTCGGGCGGGAAGCGGTGATTTTGAGTATCCTTTACGGGTGCTGCACACCTCGTTTTCCCGGCTTGTATTCATCCTCGGTACGTTGGCCCTGGCGGCGGCGTGCCGCTCGGCCTCCAGCGGGGCTCCCCCCGCCACCCAAATCCTGCAGCCCGGCGCCCCGGGGCAGGAGACCAAGACGATTGGCGTCGCCGCGGCCACCGACCTGTCGAAGGTCCGGTTCACCGAGGCCGACACCAGGTTCATGCAGGGCATGATCGGCCACCACGCGCAGGCCGTGGAAATGGTCGCCTTGATCCCGTCGCGCACCCAGAACCAGTACATGAAGATGCTCGGCCAGCGCATCGACATCTCGCAGGCCGACGAGATGAACATGATGCGCACGTGGCTCGAAGCCCGCGGCCAGGCCATTCCCGGCCCGCACGCGCATCACGAGCCCGGCGGCATGATGCCGGGCATGCTGACGCCGGAAGAGATGACCGCCCTGGCCAACGCCAAGGGGGTCGAGTTCGACCGCCTCTTCCTGATGGGCATGATCAAGCACCACATGGGCGCGATCACCATGGTCGAGGAGCTGTTCAAGACGCCCGGCGCCGGGCAGGACGGCGAGATTTTCGCCTTTGCCTCGGATGTCGACAGCGACCAACGCATGGAAATTGACCGGATGGGCGCAATGCTCAAGGAGCTTCAGAAATGAGATCGGTAGCCACGAAAGTTTTTGCTCTCTCCGCCGTCGTCCTCTCGCTCGTCGTCGCGGGCAACGCTCAGCAGAAGCCGATGGATCCCAAGGATCCGCGCACCGGGCTGAAGCCGGGCCTGCGCGATGCGGGCGTCGCGGCCCTGGGCATGGAACTGGTCTCCACGCGGCCGCGCGCCGAAGGCTTCTACGACCCCAAGAACCCGGCCGGTGAGGCCATGCCGGCGGGGCGTTCCGCCGGCGCTCCCGCACCAGCC
>CAYGMD010000029.1:0-36516 GCA_964350785.1 uncultured Acidobacterium sp.
CCCCAAACCCGCCCGGCCACACGCCCGGGAGCGGATCGCTTCGGATTGTGATCGTGGACGATCACCCGATCGTGCGGAAAGGGCTGACCGAACTGATCAATCACGAACCGGACATGATCGTCTGCGGCGAAAGCGACACGGCGGACGGCGGGCTGGGGAGAATCGTCGCCGACCGTCCCGCCGTCGCCATCATCGACTTGTCGCTTGGCATGGACAGCGGCCTACGGCTCGTCAAAAGGCTCAACGCGTCGCTCCCCGAGGTCAAGATCCTGGTGCTGTCCATGCACGACGAGAAGCTGCACGCGGAACGGGCGCTCGCCGCCGGCGCCAGCGGCTACATCATGAAAGACGCGGCGATGCAGCACCTGATTGGAGCGATCCGTTGCGTGGCGAGCGGACGGACGTACGTCAGCGCCGAGATGTCCGAGCGGATCGTGGCCCGGATGACGGGACGACGCGACGCGACCTCGGCCACGGCCCCGCTGGAGCGGCTCACCGACCGGGAGCGTGAAATCTTCACGCTCATTGGCCAGGGACTCGGCACCCGCGACATTGCCCAGCGGTTAGCCGTGTCGGTCAAGACGGTCGAGACCCACCAGGCCCGGATCAAGGAGAAGCTGGGTCTCACCCACGTCCGCGAGCTGATGCGTGCGGCGGTCAGCTGGGGCGCAGAGTGACGCGGCGGCCTGGCCCACGCCCTCGTCCGGGCGGGCGGGCGTCGGGGAATCCCTGATTGCCAGCGCGCCTTGGAGAGAATGACACTGAACAGGTTAGTGGGAGCGCGATCATGCCCATCGGTGGCGAAGTCCGTGCCGCACGCCCGGTTCCCGAACCTGGCGACCTCGTCGCGCGGGAGAAGCCTCGAGGCCGGCGCTTGGCCTATGTCCCGCAACCCAAACAGCCAGGGTTAGGCCTGATCCATCCAGACCAGGACGATGTGATCGTCAGCGAGCGGCGCGGCAACCCGCGCGTGGTCTACCTGCTCGGCACGCCGGCAACGCCCGACCAGTTCAGCCTCCGCTTGCGCGACGAGGCCGTCTCGCATGCCGTCGCGTATGCCAGAAGCCAGCGCGTGCGGGCCTGGTTCGACAACGGCGACGGCACGTTTCGGTTGCTCAGCACCTTCCGCGAAACAGACTGAAGCACACCGGGAACGGCTCAGCCCTCAGGCCGAACCCGACACGAGCGTGAGGATGGTGCCGGAGTCTGGCTGCGACGGCACGAAGCCTTCGGGCATGTCGCCGATATCGGGCCGCACATAGCGTCGCTGAGCAGGCCGGATCGTCTCCAGCAGTTCCCGCCGCGTCTTCGCCGCCAGGGGCCGGCCGACGTGGATCTTGCCCAGATCGGCAGCGAGGCCATGCTCATCTGGATGAAATACCCCGCGTGATCGATGGTTTCGGTCAGCGGAGCCGTAAGCACGATGGGCACGCCGCCGTGCGCCAGAGCCGAGTTGTTCCCATTGCCAGGTACCATGGGCAACCTCCGAATGGTTCAGCTGTGCTGACAGAAGACCGTGGGCGGGCGGGTCTTGTCAACACCTCGCACCCGTTTATTTGCTGCTGGCCGATCGAATGCGTGCAGGAAGCCCGAGGTTGGCGGCGACGGCACACCACGACGCGGCAAAGGAGACCTGGATCTCCCTTGCAGCGGATCTGCTTTAGGCCAGCGCCTTTCCGTACAAGGCGAGCAGGCGGCTCCACGCCCGTTCCGCCGCGGGCTCGTTGTAGACCAGCGTGTCGGGGGGGCACCAGCCGTGCGCCGCCTGGTAGACCTCGATCTCCGCGGCCAGCCTGGCCTTGTCGAACGTTTCCTTCAGCACGGTCTTGTCGTTCGGCCGCTGCTTGTCGTCGTTCTCGGCGATGGCAATCAGGAACGACGCCTTGGTGGCGGCCGCCAGCAGATGCGGACTGTTCGGGCCGGCGGCGTCGTTGACGAGCCCGCCGCCGTGGAACGACGCGACGGCGCCGATGCGGTCGGGCACGGCGGCGGCCGTGTGGAACGACATGGGCCCACCCATGCAGTAGCCCTGCACGCCGATCTTCCGGTTCTTGTTCACCTGCGGCTGCGCGTCGAGCCAGGCGACCAACGCCTTCGCATCCGTCATGTCCGTCGCCGGGGTCATGCCCTTGCGGAACGCCATCATCTCCTTGATCGGCGTCGCGCCGGTGGCCGTTGGTTTGCCGGCCCGGTAGAACGGGTTGACCACGAGCACGGAATACCCGGACGCGGCGAGCCGCTTGCCCATGGTGCGCATGGCCGGACGGAGCCCGAAAATGTCGGGCCAGATCAGCACGGCCGCGGCCGCGCCGGACGAGGGATGCACGAAGTACGCGTCGCAGGTGCCGTCCGGCGTCTTGATCTCAACATCCCGTTCGCTGGTCGCCTGCGCGTTGGCGATCTCGGGCAACATCATGGCCGCGCCGGCAGCGAGGATTACGCCGAACTGCCGTCGCGTGACCAGTCCCCTGGCCTCGTATTCCGCCACACTTTCCGCAAAATGGTCCTTATCGCACATGTCGGCTCCTCATGGTCCCGGTGGTTATGGTGGAACGTGCCGCCAGTACATACACTGAAATACCACACGGCGTATTTGACATGTGCCTGGCATGTGCGCATGCTAGGCACATGTCGAAGATGGTCCAGATCAGAAACGTGCCGGACCCACTGCATCGCAAGCTCAAGGTGCGGGCGGCCGACGCGGGGCAAACGCTGTCCGACTACCTGCTGGCCGAGCTCGAACGCCTGGCCGCGCGCCCGACGCGCGACGAGATGTTGGCCAGGATCCACAGCCGGAAGCGCGTGACCCTGAAGACGCCGGCCGCCGTCGTCATTCGCGAGGAACGCGAGTCGGCGTGATCGTCGTCGACGCGTCAGCCCTGCTGGAGTTCCTGTTGCAGACCCCGCGTGGCGCGAGGGTCGAGGCGCGACTGTTCCGAGGCGCAGACGAGTTCCACTCCCCCCACCTGGTAGACGTGGAAGTGACGCAGGGCCTCCGCCGACTGGTGCGGACGGGCGAAGTGTCGGCGGCACGCGCGGCCGAGGCGATCGCGGATCTCGCGGGCCTCGATCTCCACCGCCACGCCCATCTCGATCTCCTGCCTCGCGCGTGGAAACTGCGCGAGAATGTCACGGCGTACGACGCCATGTATCTCGCCCTGGCAGAGGCGCTCGATGCGGCACTGATCACCTGCGACGGGCCGCTCGCCAAGGCACCCGGCCACCGGGCATCCATCGAAGTGATTGGCTGATGCTCCGAGGACCAGGCGGATGCCCGCCTGAGGAAGGGAAGTGGTATGGCCAGGGTTGGGTGAGCGCTATCGCTCGCGGCGTGATGGCCAGTATGCTTGATCGTCACGATGAAATACGCTTTCGCCGTCACGGCCCTGCTGGCGTCGGTCACCATTAGCGCCGGCCGGCAGCCGCAATTCAAGTCCGGCGTTGAAGTCGTCTACCTCGATGTCACCGTCCAGGCGCCGGATGGTTCGATCGTTCGCGGCCTTGCGAAAGACGACTTCGTGATCTACGACGAAGAGGTGGCCCAGGACGTGGCCGTGTTCTCCGCAGAGCCGGCGCCGATTGGTGTCGCCGTCCTGATTGACACCAGTGGCAGCATGACCGGTGAACGGATGGCCGCGGCGATTCGGGCCGCTGACGCGCTCGGGCGCTCGCTGCAACCCGGCGACCAATGGAGCATCGCCACCTTCGACAGCACCCGGCGCACGATGATCACCTGGCGCCCGTACCATCCGGGCATCGTCAACTCGCTGAGAGCCATGCCGACCTCGGGCAGCACGGAACTGTTCAGGGCCGTCACGGGCATGGTGCCCTACATGAAGGACACGCCGCATCGGAAGCGCGCGATGCTGCTCATGACCGACGGCATCGACAACTCGATCATCTCGGCCAGCCGCGACGGCCGCGGCGACCCCTTCGAAGCCCCCGGCCCGCTCGAAATGTCCGCCAAGGCGCAGGCGGCGCTGCGCGAAGGCGAAGTGCTGCTCTACGCGCTCGGCGTCAACGTGGCGGGACGCGCCGGCGCCGTGCACGTGCCGTCGCTGCAACGACTCGCCGAGCCCACGGGCGGGTCGGTCATCATCGCGTCAACCATGCGCGAGGTGGACGAGGGGGCGAAGCGGGTGGCCGAGGAACTGCGGCAGCAGTACACCCTGGGGTTCTATCCGCAGAACGCCGGCGACAAGACGTATCGGCGCTTGAGGGTCACGACGAGACATCCGGACTACCGCGTCCGCACGCGCGCCGGATATCTGACAGCCAATCCGAAATAAGGTCGCGCCCTCTACTTGACGGCCGTCCGCATCATTGCCATTGGGGCGGTGGCGCACGAGCCTCAGGCGCCTGGCACGGACACGCCGGACCACTGCCTGACGATTCGCGCGAATTCGTCGGGCGCTTCTGCGTACGTGACGTGACCGATGCCTTCAATCTCGACCAGCGTCGCGTGGGGCATCGCATCAGCGATCACCCTTGCGACCCGACGCAGCACAGGATGGCTTGTCGTGCCTGACAGGATGGCACACGGGATGTCGATCCTGGAGAGTGTCTCGTGCGCGATCGCGTAAGGGAGCATCTGAAGGTCGCCGAGCAACTCGGCCGAGTTGGCGCGGTAGGGTTCCTTCTGCGCGTCGGTGAGACGCTTCCACAAGCCTGGACACATGTACTCGAAAAACGCGTCGACCGCGGCGCCAGGTTCACCTCGACGAAATGCGGCCTCGAGCGGTGGCTGCAGGTCCTTCATGATCTGCCGCCCTCCGTCTTCTGGGTCCAAACGAAGGATCGGCGGCTCCGAGAGGATGGCGGTGGTGAACAGCTCCGGGTACCGACGCAACAGATCGACGCCGATGCGGGCGCCGCCACTGCTGGCCACCAGCACACAAGGCGCGAGACCGAGCGATTCAATGAGGGCGGCCGCGTCGTCCGCATGGAGCTCGACGGTCCGCGTGGCGATGACTCCCAGGGGACTCCGCGTGTGTCCACGTCGGTCGTACGTCACACACCGGAGCTGCGCCGAGAGCAGTTCGACCTGCCCGTCCCAGACATTCGCATTGCCGCACATGCCGTGAATGAAGAAGGCCGAGCGGCCAGCGCCGCCCACTTCGTAGTAGAGCGACGTTCCGTTGACGTCACAGCGCGGCATAATGGAACACTCTAACGCAGGTTTCGATAAGGAGTCGAGTCTGTCACCACGGTGACATTCGAGGAAACGCGTGGCAAGACGCCACGATTTTGGTGCGCTCGTCAGGATCGGGGCCACCGCTCCTGTTGTTGCAATCGTCAGCTCGCGCTGGGTGGGCTGAGGTTCTTCTCAACCTCTGCGAGCGTAATCATCATCATCATTGGATCGACCGGACACTCGTGAAATCCGGCACGTGCATAGAAGCGCTTCGCGTCATCTGACATCGCATGGAGCAGCACCGCGCAAATGCCAGCGATTTGAGCGGCCGCGATGGTGCGGAGCAGGGCGTCCCTTAGAAGCGCGGAACCAAGACCTTGTTTCTGGTAGGCGGAATCGACGGCCACACGCGCAAGCACCATCACCGGAATTGGATCCGGCATGTTGCGCCTCGTTTTGGCGGACACGTCCTTGTGAGCAACGGCGCCGTTCGCAAGCGCATAGAAGGCAACCACACGTCCGCCTGCCGTCACAACGTAGGTCCGTGAGGTGCCCAGCGCCTCATTCGCAAGCGCTCGGCGTTTTAACCAATTGTCGAGTTCAGGCGTACCGGAGTCGAAAGCGCTAACGTCGTGCTCGGCTGTCAGGTGCTCTGGAGCGCTAATTCCTGCCGCACTCATCGCTCCCAGGGCGCTTTTCTAGAGAGAAGCTCCCGCAGACGCGGGTTCTCGGCGGGCGACGCATCCAGGACAGCGTTGAACTGCGCGAACGCCTCCGTGTCCAGCTGAAAATACCGCTGGTCGAGAAGTACAGTTGTCGCTTCACGGGTTGCTGCGTCCAGAACGAACTGAGTACGGTCCTTCCCGGCAGCTTCAGCGGCTCGATCGATGAGCGTGCGTCGCTCTTCCTCGATGCGGATGTTGATGGTTCGTGTCCGCGCGGCGGTTGCAGTGGCTGCCATGGTTTGGTCCCCTATGTGACGCCCATGTCGAGACGTCAATGTCCCAACTCTAGCGCGCTGTATACACGATGTCAACACATCATCGATCGAACCAATTGCGGACATCGTCCAGTCCGGCCCATGCACACGCAACACCATACGAATCAATAACTTAGTCGGACAAGGCAGGGCTCATCCGTGCAGCCTGAACAGGCTACTCCAGCGAATCAAGCCATTCCTGGAGCATATCGAGCGCGAGCGTGATTGTTGCTCGCATTTCTAAAAATTGCGTCTATTAATTTGCACGCAATAAATCTTGCATCAGAACACGTTTATTGCACCAAAATATGTTTTATTGCGTCAAATCGTGATAAATTGCGTCCAAGCCATATTGGCGCAACTTTAGGGAAAGTGACTATGCCGCGGCCGGTCCTGGCGGAAGAGCTGGATGAGATTGAGGGTGTCGTGCGAGCCCGCCCGGGCGTCAGCTCCGCGCAAATCGCTGAGGCGCTGGCCGAGAGAATCCCGCAGCGTACTCTCCAGTATCGGCTAAAGCGTCTGGTCGATGACGGCCGACTTGTCCGCGAGGGCGGGGACAAGGCGGCGCGCTATCGCTCGCCTGAGACGGGTGCCCCTGCCGCGGCGCCCGAGGCCAAGGTCGCGGCGGCGGCGGCGGAAGCCGCCGTCACGGTGTCTCGAGAGGGCGAAGAAATCAGGGCCAAGGTACGCCGCCCGGTCGGCGCGCGCACGCCCGTCGGCTACCACCGCAACTTCCTCGACTCCTACCGTCCAGGAGAGACGTTTTATCTGACAGCGGACGAGCGCGCGCGCCTTGTGGAGATCGGGACGCGCCACGCGCGCGCCGACCAGCCGGCCGGCACGTACGCCCGGCAGATCCTGAACCGGCTTCTGATCGAGCTGTCGTGGAATTCGAGCCGTCTTGAAGGGAACACCTACTCGCTGCTCGACACTAAGCGGCTGATCGAGTTTGGCCAGCAGGCCGAGGGCCGCGACGCGCTCGAGGCGCAGATGATTCTGAACCACAAGGATGCGATTGAGTTTCTGGTTGGCAGCGCGGCAGACATCCGCTTCAACCGGTACACCATTCTCAATCTACACGGCATCCTCGCGAACAACCTCCTTGCGGATGCCGGGGCTGCCGGGCGGCTGCGTCACATCGGCGTCGGCATTGACGGGTCGGTCTTTCACCCGCTCGAAACGCCCCAGCTAATCGAGGAGTGCTTCGACCAGCTGCTCGCTACAGCAGCGGCGATCGCGGATCCCTTCGAGCAGTCCTTCTTCGTGATGGTGCAGCTGCCGTACCTTCAGCCGTTTGACGATGTCAACAAGCGTGTGTCGCGGATGGCCGCGAACATTCCGTTCATCCGGGCGAACCTGTCTCCGCTCGCGTTCACGGACGTGCCGCAGGATCTGTACGCGCACGCGATGCTCGGCGTGTACGAGCTCAATCGGATCGAGCTTCTCAGGGACCTGTTCATATGGGCATACGAGCGGTCGGCGGCGCGCTATGCCGCCGTGCGGCAGTCGCTTGGCGAACCCGATCCTTTCAAACTGAAGTACCGCGATGCGCTGCGCGCCGCCGTGGCAGAGGTTGTGCGCGGGCGCATGGACAGGAAGACGGCCGTTGCGCACGTCACCGCGTGGGCGGCGGAGCACGTTGAAGAGGGCGATCGCGAGCAGTTTCGGGAGATCGCCGAGAGCGAGCTGCTGGGCCTTCACGAGGGCAACTTCGCGCGCTATGCCATCAGGCCGGCGGAATTCACCGCGTGGCGGGAGGCCTGGAGATAAACCGCCACGTGTCCTCGGCGGTGACGTCCCCGATGACCAGTTGCGCCCACGTGTACGAGCTGGCGACATCACAGCCGGTGATCTGCCACACCTTGCCGACCCCTTTCAGTTGCCCCACGTAGAACGTGTCGAGCGACAGCACTTCGCCCGGGACGTCGGCCTCGACGTGCCGGGTCTTGCACAGGGCGCGCGCCGTCCGCTCCGTGAGCAAGCCCTGCGTGTCCGCACTGTGCTGCTCCAGCACCGCCAAGCGTCGGAGGCGCATCGCGAGCTGATGGCGCCGGAGCACGCGCCAGACCGTGACGGCCGCGATGACCAGCCCCTCGCGGGCCAGCCAGTCCCGCACAAACTGCGGCCCGCACGTCGGCCACGCCAGGGCGACGGTGATCACGCGCCGCTTCGGGATGACGCCATCGGCGCCGTACTGCGCAAACCGCGTCCGCCACCACAGTAAACCGTTCGACGTGTTCGCAAATGGGGGCAAAACCGGAGATTGGCTCCTCGGGCTGGACTCGCACTGTCGCGAGCGAGCGAAGCTCGTTCGCGATTGAGCCCGATTTCAGGACGAGGAGGCCAAATTCGCTCCGCCAATTTGGCTCCTCGGGCTGGACTCGACCCCGCTAGGCCGAGCGAAGCGAAGGCCGCGTGGCTGAGAACAGGCCGAGGGCCACGAATGAGCGCGAAGCGCGAATGATTGGCTCCTCGGGCTGGACTCGAACCAGCAACCCTCCGGTTAACAGCCGGATGCTCTGCCATTGAGCTACCGAGGAATACAGGCAGGACTTCCCTTGAAGAGAAGAATCCTAATGGTAGGACAAAACAGGGCGCCAGAGCAAGGCGCCTTCTGCGGCTCACCCAATCACTTCGATGCGTGCCCGGTGACCTGGTGCCTTGGCGAGCGGCCCGTCGCAGGTGATGAGAGGCGCATCGAGCGCCTCGGCCAGGGCGATGTACACGGCGTCGTGCGTCGTGACGTTCTCGCGAAGACGCCACGCGCGAGGCAGCAGATCGAGATGGGCGTGACGGTGGAGATCGAGGCCCGCGAGATCGGCGATCGCTTCGGCGGCGCGATCGGTCGACACCTCCCCGTCCGCGCCAGCCGGCGGAGCCCCTGGGTGACCTCGACATCGACCAGGTGCGGGCCATGGAACTCGTCATGGCCCTGGAAGAGACGCGCCTCGACCCGCGCCACGCGGTGTCTGCAGCAGGAACTCCAGCAGGGCTGACGCGTCGACGACGATCACGCCGACTCGCGTTGCTCGCGAATGACCACCGCCGCCGGCGTCTTCAGGGTCACGCGCTTCCGGCTGTGGATGCTGGCCAGCATCTCGTCGCGCGTGGGACGCGCGGCCAGGCGTTCCAGTTCGGCCAGCAGGTAGTCAGACACCGTCTGCCCCGCGTCGGCCGCCCGGACCTTGAGCTTGCGGTCGAGCGGGTCCGGCACGTTACGGATCTGGACCATCTTCGACATGTGGCCAGCATTCGCACATGCGGAACACATGCCAAGATGAGACGGCCCGTTTCGGCATTGCCGCCAGTGGGCCGCCGCCGAGGCGCGACGCGCCCGCGGTATGACCACCGTCATGGCAGACGCCGCCCGGACGTGTGACAAGGGTCTGTGCCGTCGTGGTCTCTCTGGGTCTGGCTGCTGCTGCCCGTGTGTTGCCAGCCGGTGGTGGGGCTGGCCGCCGAGGCGGCGGAACCGGCCGGTCCGGCAAGCGTGCGCGATGGACTTCCGCCGCCCGCGGTTCCGGGCGGCCGCGGTTGTCCCGCGTCCGCCGAGGCGGCCGCGGCGTCGGCGATTCGATCGCCTCACGCGCCCATCATGGGCCTGCTCATCGACGGCTGCCGGCGGTCGCCAACCCTGCAACGGCTCGCCGACGCGATCGGCCGCACCGACGGCGTCATCTACATCAGCATCGGCGCCTGCCCGCTCCGGACGCTTCGCGGGTGCCTGCTGCACCTGATCCAGGATACCGGCAATGCCCGCTACCTGTGGATTCGCCTCAGCCCCAACCACGACTCGCTGGACCTGGTAAGCACGCTGGCGCACGAGCTGCAGCACGCGCTCGAAGTGCTGGCGCGCACCACCGTCCGCACCCGGCGTGATTTGATCGCTTTCTATGAGTCCGTCGAATCGGAGGCCTATAGCGAGACGGGCGCCGCCGGTCCGTATCGGGCTTATGAAACGAGAGCGGCCCTCGACATGGCCGCCGCCGTGCGGGCGGAACTGGCGGCTGCGCCCGGCGCCCGGGCCGCCGATGACCGCGAGTGACCACGGCCGGACGGGCCGGTGTTGAAAGCTCTGCTCACTGCCGGCAAGGGTTTATCATGAGGCCACCCTCCCCAGGGAAACGGAAGCACTCATGCGGACCGACGCGCTGACCCGCACACTGGAAAACCTGTTCGGCGAATTGATGCACGGCGCATCCGGCAAGGGCGGCTTCATGCTGAACGTCGGCGATCGCGGGCTGTTGCGATCGCTCGAACGGCTCTCCGCCACCGAGGCCTCGGCGCCGACGCGCACCGGCTCCTCGATCGCCGCGCACGTGGCGCACGTCAGCTACGGCTTGTCGCTGCTGAACCACTGGAGCCAGGGCGACAATCCCTTCGCCGACGCCGATTGGGCGGCCAGCTGGCGGAAGACCGCGGTCACCGCGTCCGAGTGGGAGGCGCTCCGCATCCACCTCCGCGACGAGGCCGCGAAATGGCTGGTGGTCCTGCGCACGCCCCGCGAGGTCGCCGACATCGAGCTGAGCGGCATGATCGGCAGCATCGCGCACCTGGCCTATCACATGGGCGCCATCCGCCAGATCAACGCCGTCGCGCGCGGACCCGCCGAGGGCGAGCGCTGACCGCACCCGTGCCTATTGGATGTCGCCGGGTTTGGTGGGCTTCAATTGCTTGAGGGTGTTGCGCGCGTCTTCCAGGAACTGCATTTGCGCAAGATTCGTCTTGAGCGCGTCGGCGGTGGCAGCGACGGCGGCGATGGTGGCGTGGCGAGCCTCCTCCGCTGCCTGCCGCGCCTCCTCGGCGGCATGCCGAAGCGTCTCCCGCTCCTGCCGGACTGACTCCATCTGTTCGCGATACTGTTCACGAACGGTCCGGGCCTCGTCGGTGAGCACCCGAAACTGTTCGGCCGCGGTCCTCGCCGACTCCGCCAGCGCGCGGTGCTCTTCGGCCGCGTCGCGTTCGAGATCGGCTTCTTCCCGAAGATCTTCAGCCGCCTCCCGCCCCTTCTCGGCCGTGACGCGCGTCAACTCGGTCGGCTTCTTGTCGTCAGACATTGGACCTCTTCGCCCTCACCCGGACTCAGGCACGCGGGGACAGGTGCGACTAGCCCTTCTTGCCCCCCACCAGCAGCAGGACGCCGCCACACACGATTGCGCCCACGCCGGCCCACACGGGAATATTGACCGTCTCTTTGTCTTTCACCGACATCTCGAGCGGGCCCACTTTGACGTCATGGGTTTCCCGAGTGTAGCTGAAACTGCCATACCCCAGCCCAAGGGCACCAGCCACGATGAGCACGATGGCCGCCATCTTCACTGCGTTCATGACCTGTCCTCCTGCGTCCGTCCAGCCGCCGCTTGGTTCCGGCCGCCTCAGAAGGCGTTTCCGCCCCGGCATACAGGGAATTTTCTGCCGCCCGTGCGTAAAAGTCCACGGGGTGGCGGCGGCTGGGGGGCGCTAGTCGTGCAGAACGACCGTGAGGAGGGAGTTGTGGACCACGATCCGGCCGTTGACGTCGTAATCCACAAACCCGAGCCGGGTGAACTTCCTCATGAAGAAGTTCACCCGGGACCGGGTCGTGCCGACCATCTCCGCCAGCGTGCCCTGCGCGATCGGCGGAATGGTACGCGTCGGCAGATCGTCGTTGCCGTAGCGGGCCAACAGCAGCAGCTTTCGGGCCAGCCGCTTCTCACTGGAGTTGAACAGGTGGTCGATCAGGTCCTGTTCGATCCGAATGTTGCGGGCGAGCATGTGCCGAATGAACCGGTCCGACAGCGGATGCTCCTGGTGCAGCAACGCCGACATCTGCCGCTTGTCGATGCTCACGATGGTGACATGCTCGACCGCGCTGGCGCTGCCCATGCGCATGACCTGACCGGCCAGGCAGCCTTCACCAAAGAAATCGCCAGGCCCGAGCATCGCCACGACCGCCTGACGACCGGACTTCGACAGGACTGAGAGCTGCACCGTGCCGGCTTCCACGTAGAACAGGCTCGGGCACGGGTCGCCCTGCCGGTAGACATACTGGCGCCGGCGGTAGTCGGTAACCTTGCCCATGAGGCCCGCCGCCTTCAGGAACTGTGCCGCGTCGAAGGTAGTCGCCTGCTTCACCATGGGAATATCGGGTTCACAACCAACCAGTGTACTGCCTGGCACGATCCACGCACCCGACTGTCCAAACGCGTAGAATCGGCACACATGGCGACGTCCTTCGTGCCCGGTGGATTGAGGACGTGCTGGTGAGGTCGGCGGGCAAGTTCGGCAAGGGCGCGGCCCTCGAACGCGCCAAGGTGCTGCTCGGCACGGGCATGATGGCCTCGGGCCACGCGCTCGCGTCCAACGTTCGCGGTGTCGGCCCGGTCAAGGCCATCGTCATTCATCCCAGGATGGGCGCGTTGATGGGCGGGGTCAGTCCGACGCGCGATAGTTACTTAATGGCCTACTGACCGTAGAATGCTGGCATGACGACGGCCCGGATGGTATGCGCCCAGCCAATCCGGGTTGCGGCCATCGTCCTTACCTTGCTCTCGGTCGCGTGCAGTCACGGACCGGCGCCGGCCGAGCCGGCCACCTTCGGCGACCTCGACGCCGCCGTCCTGACGCTTCTGACGGAGCTGACGGCGGCCGTGAACGCGGAACGCACCGACGCCGGGCGCTGGGGACGTCTCGCCATGGGCCTCGAGGCCAACGGTTTGCTGGTTCCGGCCGCGGCCGACTACGCGATCGCCATCTCGCTGGACGGGAAGGAACCGCGCTGGCGATACCGTCAGGCGCTGCTCCGCGCGCGGCGCGGAGAGCTGGACGCCGCGCTCGCCGACCTGGAACAGGTGATCGCCCTCGCGCCGGGCTACGCGCCGGCCCGCTGGCGACAAGGGCTGTGGCTCCTGGATCGCGGCGACGCGGCCGGGGCGCAGGCGGCGTTTCAGGCCGCGGTGCAGGCCGCGCCGGGCGATCCCGCCGGCCATATCGGCACGGCGCTGGTCCACTTGTCGCGGCGTGAAGACGCGGCCGCCGCCGCCGCGTTGGAGAAACTGCTGGCCGCCAGGCCCGGCGATCGCTACGCCCTGCAACTGCTGGGCACGGCCTACCGGCGGCTCGGCCGCGAAGACGATGCGCGATTCGCGCTCACCGTCGGATCGACGGGACAGCCGGTGTGGAGCGACCCCTGGTCCGACGAAGTCAGTCAGTACCGCCGCGGCTTCGCGGCCATGCTGAAGGACGCCACGCAACGCGGGCTCGAGCGAAGATTCGACGAGGCGATCGCCATCCTCAATCAGTTGGTCACGCTGCGCCCCGACGACCAGGCCCTGCGCATCTATCTTGGCGGGATGCACGCCGCGGCAGGCCGCGTCGGCGAGGCCGCCGCGATCCTCGACCCCATTCTCGTCGCCGACCCGTCCCACTTCGATGCCACCATGCACCTGGCGAGCGGTTACCTGTTCGCCGGCAACCTCGACCGGGCGGCGGCGTACGCGACGCGGGCGCTGGCCCTGCGGCCCTCGAGCGCAGATGCCGCGAAGCTGCAAGGCATGGTGCACTGGCAGCAGGGGCGACTGCGTGAGGCGGAGACGCTGTTTGCTGCCGCCGCGGCCGCCGATCCGAGGGACCCGATGCCGCACCTGTGGATGGGGATGATGCTGGGCCAGCAGGCGCGCTACCTCGACGCGCGCCAACGATTCGAGCTCGCGCTCTCGAAGAACCCGCTGCTCGGCGATGCGTTGCTGGGCGTGGCTGACACGTTTGCCGCCACGGGCGCGTTCGCCGCCGCCGAAACGGCGCTCAAACGCGCCGAGCAGGCCGAGCCCGCCAACCCGAGGCTGGCGGCCGCGCGCGAGCGCATCCTCACGGCCGCCAGCGCGAAGCAATGAAAACCGGCGTCGCCTTCATGATGCTGTGTTGTGCGGCGGCCTGCAGCCAGCCGCCAGCCCGGGACGCGGCCCCGGTCGCGGCCCCGGCAGGTCCGGCCTGGTTCGAAGACCTCGCCCCGTCGCGAGGCATCTCGTTCGTTCATCGCTCCGGGCACGACACCCGTTACCTGCTGCCCGAGATCATGGGCGGCGGCGCCGCCCTCTTCGACATGGACGGCGATGAACACCTCGACGTCCTTCTCGTCCAGAGCGGCCGCATCTTTGCGCCGGCGGGCACGCCGGCGGGACACCGGCTGTACCGCAATCGCGGCGACGGCACGTTCGAGGACGTCTCGATCGGCAGCGGCATTGCCGCCATCCCGGGATACGGCATGGGTGTGGCCACCGGCGACTACGACAACGACGGCGACGTGGATGTCTACCTCACCGGCCTCCGCGCGAACGTGTTGCTGCAGAACGACGGGCGCGGACACTTCACCGATGTCACCCAGCGCGCCGGCACGGCGGGCGCGGGCTGGAGCACGAGCGCCACCTTCGTCGACATCGATGCGGACGGGCGCCTGGACCTGTTTGTGACCCGCTACCTCGATTGGCGTCTCGAGGCCGAGCGCGAGTGCTACAGCCTGACGGGCATCATCGACTACTGCAGCCCCAGGAACTACGACGCGCCAACCACCGACCTGCTGTTCCGCAACAACGGCAACGGCACCTTTACCGACATCTCGCGGGCAGCGGGCCTCGGCGCGGCGGTGGGCAACGGCCTGGGCGTCGTCGCGGACGATGTCAACGGCGACGGCCGTCCCGACCTGTTCGTAGCCAACGACGGCACGCCCAATCATCTCTGGCTGAACCAGGGCCACGCCCGCTTCGCCGAGTCGGCGCTGATGTCGGGCGTGGCCATCGATCAGGACGGCGCGCCCAAGGCCGGCATGGGCGTCCACACGGCCGACCTGGATGACGATGGCGACAACGACCTGATCGTGATGAACCTGGACACCGAGTCCGACTCGTTCTTTCGCAACGAAGGGCGGTTCTTCACGGATGCCACGACGAGCGTGGGCTTGCGGGTCGCCAGCCGCCGATTCACGCGGTTCGGCGTGGCGCTGCTCGACTTCGACAACGACGGTCTCCTCGACCTCTACGAAGCCAATGGGCGGGTCGGGCTCCAGGCCGAGACCTTCGGCGCCGACCCGTATGCCGAACCCAACCTGCTGTTCCGCGGCGTGGCCGGCGGACGCTTCGAGGAAGTGAGCCCGCGCGGCGGCATCACCCGGCCGCTGGTGGCGGCCAGTCGTGCCGCTGCCTTCGGCGATGTCGACAACGACGGCGGGGTCGACATCGTGGTCGCGAACCGCGACGCGGCGCCGCACCTGCTCCGCAACGTGGTGCCCAGGCGCGGTCACTGGCTGCTGCTGCGGGTGCTGGACCGCGCCGGTCGCGACGCGATTGGCGCGACGCTGTCGATCGCCGCCGGCGCGCGCACGCTCAGGCGCGATGTGCGCACGGGCTACAGCTATCTCGCCGCCAACGACCCGCGAGTCCACGTGGGCCTGGGCGGCCTCACCAGGGTCGAGTCGGTTACGGTCCGGTGGGTGGACGGCACGCGGGAGCGCTTCGGGCCCTTCGACGCAGATCGGATCGTGGACATTCGACGCGGCGGAGGCACGTCGGTCACGGCGCAGAAGCCGTAATCAAGCCACCGAGACACGGAGGCATAGAGAAGACATGGGTTCGCTGGCGCCGGCCTTCGAGCGACTGTTCTCAAAGGCCGGCTCAGGTCCGATGAAGCCGCCGGACAACATGAGTTCCTCGGCAGCTACAAGTGGAACTCATGTTGTCCGGCCGCTTCATCGGACCCGCGTCGCAAGGCGACGCCAGCGAACCGTTCCTCGGTGTCTCGGTGTCTCTGTGGCCACAACCTCAGAATCCCGCTGCGTACCTCGTGTTGAAACGCGGATGCAGTCGCGCGCGCGCCTCGGTGGTCTTCCCTGGCAGCGGCTCGATCGTCTCGCCGTCGAGCGTGTAAAGGTCCATGTCCTTGCACCAGCCGCGGGCTTCGAGCACCAGCCGCCGCGTCCATCCCGCGGGTACCGGCGCCGCGGGCGCCGCGAAGTCGAGCACGATGGCTTCACCAGGGCCGAAGATGGCGACCGCGTCATCGGCCTCGGTCACCAGCGGATCGATCCGGCCAAACTCGGTGTACCAACCTCGGGGATGGCGGGTGTCAGCGAGCGGGGCGCTCGCCTGATCGTCATAGCGCGGTGCGCGCTGCGGGCCGGTGGTTCGGCGCGCGAACCCGGACGATTCGAGGCGCGCCGAACCCAGCGCCAGGACCTGCCGTTGCGCGCCGGGCAACGACTCCGCGTAGACGACTGAAATGCGGTCCCAGTAGATCTCCTGGGAGGTGCGAAGGCGTAGCGCCGTGGTGCCGGCCGGCAGCGGCGGCAACGGCAGGGTCATTTGCCGCGGCATCCCGGCGGGATACCCGAACTCCCGCGCGACCACGTGCCAGCGGCCCGCGCGGTCGCGCGCCTCGAGGGTGGGCGCCTCGTACACGGCACCGGCCTGCCACGCCGCGAACACGGTCTGCGCGTACGGGTACTCCACCCATCCGTCAACGAGCAGGACCGGTCGGCCCGGGCCGCGGTCGATCGGACGATCGAACGTCAGCGTGACCGAGTACGGACGCGCGAGGCCGATGAAACGCGGATCGATCGCCGCGGGCCCGGCCGCGGCACGGTCGGCCGCGGCCAGCGTCGCGGTCACGTCTTCTCCCGCGTCGTTGAACGCGTGCGCGGCGAGCCGTTCCTCGCGGTAGAACACGGGCACGCCGGTGGGCGCCGGACCGGTGATGGCTTTGCGCTCGTCGAGCGCCATCTGCCATCCCGGGGGCAGGTCGTACGCGACAAGCGACGCATGGTCCAGATACGTGACCTCCTCCATGGGTTCGGCGAGCTTCAGCCGATAGGCGCCGTCAACGGGCATCACCGCGGCGATCGGGAGCAACACGCTCTCGCGCGGGTCCGGAGCCGAGTAGACGCCCGGGCGCTCGAAAAAGCCAATGCCGCCCACCCCGAGGATGTCGGTCACGAAGCCGAAACGCGCGCCGTCCCAGGCGAACAACACCGGACAACTCGACAGCTGACGCTGGGTCTCGGCAATACGGTGAAGCCGGCCCGACTCGAGCGCCAGTTCGGTCTGAAACACGCCATCCGACCACGTGATGGCCACGAAATCGGCGCGCGGCGCCCCCCCAAGCCCGATCGAGGTTGGCTGCGAACTCTGGCCGGGGCCCGACTCGAGGCGCGTGCTGTCGAACGCGGTCCAGCGCGACGCCGTGCGGAGAGCGACGCGCGCGCCAAGGCCCGAGACGTTGGATCGGCGTTGGTCACTGGCTGGATCCCGCCCGGACAGCCGGAGGCCGACGTAGTTGTGGCGCCCCGGACCCGGATGCCAGACCACCGGGACGCCGTCCTCGCGCAGACCAATCAGGGACGGGCCGCGCGCGGCATCGAGGTGGGCGATCGACCAGCCCCCGGGGGCGCTGGTGCCGCCGGGCGCGGCGGCCACGATTCGTGCGGTGGCGGCGGGGTCGATGACGATCCAACCGTCGCCGGCCGTAGCCATCAGTTCCAGGGCGCCATCGCCGTTGGTGTCGGCAGTCGCCAGTCGCGCCGCGCCGCCCGAGGCGGCGGGTGCGAGGGGCTCCCGGCGCCACACGCCCGCCGCGCCGCGGCGCCAGCGCTCGATGCCGCGATCGGACGCCGTGTAGAGCTCCGTGTCGCCGTCGGCATCGAGGTCGGCGGCGACCAGCGCCGATAGCCTGGCGGCGACCAGCTCGCCCGCCCGTTCGTCGCGGCGGTATTCCCACACCCGGCCGTTCAGGAAGATGTCGTGCGGCGGCTCGGCCTTGAGCACCATCACGTCGGCGTCGCGATCGTTGTCGAGATCGGCGACCGCCAGGCCGAGGGACGGGCGCCCGTCGCCGCTCACGCCAGCCTGTGCGCCGATGGCGCGGAAGCGCAGACCACCGTCGTTGTTGAGCAGTTCATTCGGGCCAGCGGCGTTGACGAGCCAGATGTCGAGATCGCCATCGTGATCGGCGTCGAAGACGGCGCCATCGACGATGTCGGTGCGGGGCAGGCGCACACCGCTCGCGCTGGTGATGTCGCGCCACTGCCCGGCTGAGGTCTGCCGCCAGATCCGCGTGCCGCCATTCGGCCGGCACAGCACCACGTCCACCAACCCATCGTCATCGAGATCGCCCCATAAGGCGGCGCGAACGTCGGTCACCGCCGCCAGCGGATGGTTTGCCTCGAAGGTGTGGGACGCACCACGGCCGATGAGCACGGCATTCGCGCCGGGAGCCGCCACCGCGTCCGCGATAAAGAGGTCGAGGACGTCATCACCGTTGATATCCGCGACGGTGATCGATCGGGATGGTCCGCCACGACGCCATTTGATGCTGCTGTCGGCCACCAGCGGTACCGCCGCCTGGAAACGGCCACCCGCCGGCAGCGCGGCCGGACGCTCGGCCGGCAGGTCGACGGTGATGGCTTCCGACAGCGGCCCCATGCGCGTGTACTTGAATTCGGCGACGATTGCCTGCGGATGGCGCTCGAGCACTTGGAACTGCGCCAGCCGGGCCGCCGCCTCGTCCTCGCGATTCAGGCGGCGCAAGGCGAGGAACGCACCGTAGTAGGCGCTGCGGAGCAACGGCTCCAACGCCGCCGCCTTGCGGTGCCACTCGAGCGCCTCCGCCGGGGCCTCGGCCTGCCGGAGTTGCCCGACGAAGTAGGCGGCAAACCCATCTGGCGGCTCGGCGTTGGCCGCCGAGGTCAGCAGCGGCAGCGCCTCCGCCTCGCGCCCGTCGTGGACGAGCAGCAGGCCAAGGACGTAGCGGGCCCGGCGCGCGACGGCCGGATCATCCAGCAACTCGCGGAGCAGCGCTTCCGACCGGGGGGTATCGCCGGCCCCCTGACGATTCATCAGCGCGATCGCAAGGTTCAACCGGCCGCCGGGCCAGCCCGGCGCGGCCGCGTGGACCGCCGCGAACGCATCGGCGGCGGCGCTGAAGTCGAACTGTCCCATCAGGCCGACGGCGCGGTTATTCCGCTCGACCAGTTCCGGCGTGACGACGGCGACGGGCGCCGGCCGGCACGCCGCCAGCGACAGGAACGCAAGCAGTGGGCCGAGGGCCCACAACGGTGCTCGGCAGGGGCTCATGACGGTGGCAGCATCGCACACTTTGTGCGACACTGCGGCGCAACCATGAGACCCCGTTGACGCTCAAGACATTTTGCGGAATCTCCGTGGTACTCCTGCTGGCGAACACGGCCTACCTCGCCGCGGCAGCCTCACCGACCGTGTTCTACATGGGCAACGTCCTCGTTCATGTCGTGCTGGGCGTGGTCGTGTGGATCGCGGCTCTCGGTTTGATGGCCGGGAACCGCGACTTCCGCCGCAGCTGGCCGGCTCGAGTCGCGGTGGCGGCCCTGACCATCGCGGTCGGCTTCGCGGCAGAGCTCGCGCGGAGAGGCAACCTCCTCGAACTCCGCTGGGTGCTCGTGGCGCATGTCGCCGCGGCGGCTCTCGCCGTTGCGGCGCTGCTGCCGCTGGCGTGGCGGCTGGGGGTCGGCGGCACTGGCGGCGCCCGCCGGTTCGGCGCCGCGTATCAGGCGGCCGTCGCGCTGCTGCTCGTGCTCCCGGCGGCCGCGGCGATGTGGACCGCCGCCCGTCCGAATCCCGACGATCGGATCGTCAATCCGGCGACGGCGCCGCTCGCCATGAACCAGGAGGGCGGCGGCGAGCACTCGCCGTTCTTCCCGTCATCGGCGCAGACCAACGTCGGCGGCACGATTCCCTCGGATTTCTTCCTGGACTCCGAGCTGTGCGGCCAGTGCCATTCGGACATCTACAAGCAGTGGCAAGGCTCGGCGCACCACTTCGCGTCGTTCAACAACCAGTTCTACCGCAAGTCGATCGAGTACATGCAGTCAGTCGCCGGCACGAAGCCGAGCAAGTGGTGCGCAGGCTGTCACGATCACGCGGTGTTCTTCAACGGCCGCTTCGACCGCCCGATTGCCGAGCAGATCGACACGCCGGAGGCCCAGGCCGGGCTGGCGTGCACGTCGTGCCACGCGATCTCGCGCGTCGACGGCTCGATGGGTAACGGCGGGTTCACCATCGCGTATCCGCCGTTGCATCGCCTGGCCTCGAGCCGGCAGCCGGTGATTCGGGCGATGGACCGCTTCCTTACCTATCTCGATCCGGAGCCGCATCGGCGTACGTTCATGAAACCGTTCATGCGCCTCGACTCGGCCGAGTTCTGCGCCGCGTGCCACAAGGTGCACCTCGACGTGCCGGTCAACGACTACCGCTGGGTGCGGGGCTTCAACGACTACGACAACTGGCAGGCCAGCGGCGTCTCGGGCCAGGGCGCCCGCTCCTTTTACTATCCTGAGAAATCGTCGACGTGCGTCGATTGTCACATGCCCAAGGTCGCCTCACGGGACGCCGGCCGGCACGGCGACGGCACGGTGCACTCGCACCGCTTCCCCGCCGCGAACACGGCGGTGCCGTTCGTCAATCACGACACCGAGCAACTGAAGGTGACCACCGACTTTCTCACCTCGGGCTTCGTGTCGGTCGACATCTTCGCCGCCTCGCCGGTGGACGACACCCCGGCGGGCACGCCGATGGTCCGCCGCACCGGCGACACGCCGCAGGCGATGTCGAGCTTCGCGGTCGGCGAGGAGGCCGACGCGAACGTTCCCGTCGTGATTCGCGAGGTCGGCGAGGTGGCCGCGCCGCTCGATCGCGCCAATCCGGTCCTGAAGCCCGGCTCGACGGTCCGCCTCGATGTGGTCGTGCGCACGCGGAAGATCGGGCACTTCTTCCCGGGCGGCACCGTCGATGCGTTCGACGTGTGGCTCGAGCTCGTCGGGCGCGATGCCGACGGCCGCACGATTTTCTGGAGCGGCCAGGTGGCAGACGAGGGCCGCGGGCCGGTCGAGCCCGGCGCGCATTTCTATCGCTCGTACCAACTGGATGCCCACGGCAACCCGATCGACAAGCGCAACGCCTGGCAGACGCGGAGCCTGCTGTACGTGCGGTTGATCCCGCCCGGCGCCGCGGATGTGGCGCATTACCGCGTGACGATTCCCGAGGACGCCAAGGGGCCGCTTACCTTCACGGCGCGGCTGCAGTACCGGAAGTTTGCGCACGCCTATACGCAGTTCGCGTATGCGGGCCAGCCGGTGCCGGGGCAAGCCACGGAGGCCGTCGCGAAGGGCTTCGACGACCGCACGTTCTCGTTCGACGCCGCCAACATCCCGGCCAACGTCTCGGGCCTGATCAAGGACCGCATTCCGGACCTGCCGATCATCACCCTGGCGACGGCCACGACGGCGTTGCGGGTCGGCGACCGCACGACCAAGACCGAGTGGCGGCCGATCGTCGATCAACCCGGCCGCGAGCGCTGGAACGACTGGGGCATCGGGATGCTGCTGCAGGGCGACCTGAAGGGCGCGGAGTACGCGTTCACGCAGGTAACCAAGGCGGAGCCCGGTTATGCCGACGGCTGGCTGAACGTGGCCCGCACGCTCATCCAGGAAGGCGAGACCGAGGCGGCCAAGCCCTTCATCAAGGAGGCTCTGGCTCGCAACAACACGCTCGGGCGCATCCATTTCTTCAAGGCCCTGACCGAGAAGGCCGATGGCGACTACCCGGCGGCACTGGCCTCGCTGGAACGCGTCGTGCAGCAGTACCCCCGCGATCGCGTGGTGCTCAACCAGATGGCCCGCGTCCTGTTCCTCGACCGGCGCTTTAGTGACGCCCTGGCCGTGCTCGATCGGGTCGCGGCCGTGGACCCGGAGGATCTCCAGATGCACTACACGGCGATGCTGGCCGCCCGCGGCCTGGGTGACGAAGCCCGCGCGGCGCGTGCCGAAACATTGTTCCGGCGCTTCAAGGCCGACGAGTCGGCACAGGCAATCACCGCCCGCCCGCGGCGGCTGAAGCCGGAAGACAACAACGAGCGGCAGCCGATTCACGATCACGAAACGATCAGCCTGGCGCCGCGGCGCGCGGCCGCGGGTGGCCGGCCGTGAGGCGGGTGCTGGCGAGCCTGGCGCTGGCGGGCCTGGCCCTCGCCGCCCAGCCCGACGCCGCGCCTGGTCCCTCGCGCCCCGACGCCCAAGCCCCAAGCGTCAAGCCCCAGGTCCCCATGTTCACCGACGTCACCGCGGCCGCGGGCATACGCTTCGTGCACAACAGCGGACGCGCCGGCCGCAAGTGGCTGCCCGAGACGCTCGGCTCAGGCGTCGCCTTCTTCGACGCCGACGGGGACGGGTGGAGCGACCTCCTCTTCATCAACGGCCGCGACTGGCAAGGTGCGCGGCGCAGCCTGCCCGCCCTCTACCGCAACAACCAGGGCGCCGGCTTCACCGACGTCACCGCCGGTAGCGGGCTTGATGTGGTCACCTACGGCATCGGCGTGGCCGCCGGCGATTACGACAACGACGGCCGCAGCGATGTCTACGTGACGTCGCTCGACGGCGACCGGCTCTTCCACAATGACGGCGCCGGCAAGTTTCGCGACGTATCGAAGGCCGCCGGCGTGGCCAACGCGAGCTTCGGCACCAGCGCCGCCTGGGTCGACTACAACCGCGACGGGCGGCTCGACCTGTTCGTGGCCAACTACGTCCAATGGACGGCCAAGGCCGATCTGTGGTGCTCGCTCGACGGCGCCACCAAATCCTATTGCACGCCCGAGTCCTACGCCGGCACGTCCTCCAGGCTGTATCGCAACCTGGGTGGCGGGCGGTTCGAAGACGCGAGCCGGCAGGCCGGCATCGCCGATCCCACCAGCAAGTCACTGGGGATCGCGGTCCTCGACTTCGACAGCGACGGCTGGCCCGACCTGTTCGTGGCCAACGACACGCAGCCCAACAAGCTGTACCGCAACAACCGCGACGGCACGTTCGCCGACGTCGGGCTGCGGTCGGGCGTCGCCTTCAGCGAGGAGGGCATCGCGCGCGGCGCCATGGGCGTCGACGCCGCCGACTACGACCGTTCCGGCCGGCCCCATTTACTGGTCGGCAACTTCTCCAACCAGATGCTGGGGCTGTACCGCAACGAAGGCAACGGGCTCTTTGTGGACGAAGCGCCGCGCTCCACGGTCGGCCGCGCCTCGCTCCTGTCGCTCGCCTTCGGCGTGTTCTTTTTCGACTACGACCTCGACGGCTGGCTCGACATCCTCGCGGCCAACGGCCACATCGAAGAGGAGATCGGCCGCGTGCAGCCGAAAGTGCAGTACCGGCAGCCGCCGCTGCTCTTTCGCAACCTCGGCAACCGCCGTTTCGAGGATGCCACGGCCGCGGCCGGCCGGGCGTTTGGCCGGCCGATCGTCGCCCGTGGCGCCGCCTACGCCGACTACGACCGCGACGGCGATCTCGATGTGGTGCTGACGACGAACCATGGCCCGGCGTACCTGTACCGGAACGAGGGCGGCAATCGCCACAACTGGCTCGCCGTCGACACGCGCGGCGTCAAGTCCAACCGCGACGGCATCGGCGCCGTCGTCCGCGTGGAAAGCCCCGGCGGACGCCAATGGCAGATGGTCCGCAGCGGCTCGAGCTACGCCTCGCAGAGCGATTTGACGGTGACCTTCGGCCTCGGCGCCGATGCGGTGGTCTCGACGATCGAGGTCGAGTGGCCAAGCGGCGTGCGCGATCGCGTGACCAATGTCAAGGCGCGCCAGCGGGTGACCGTCGAGGAAGGCCGCGGTCTCGTCGCGCCGCCTCAGGCGCCGGCAAAGCCCGGCGGCGGCGTGTAGCCGCCAACGGTGCGCTCGATCGCCGCGGCCACTTCCAGCACGAGACGATCGTCGAACGGCCGGCCCACCACCTGCACCCCGACCGGCAACCCTCCGGCGGTGCGCATCACCGGCACGACCGCGGCCGGATTGCCGAGAATGTTGAACCACTGTGTGTAGCGCATGGCCTCGAGGTAACCGACCCGACGGCCGCCGATCTCCCAGTCCCGTTCGCCGTGGCGAAACGCCGGCACCGCCGCCACCGGGCAGATCAGGATACGCCTCACCGCCATCTCATCCTGCAACTCGGCGCGCGCCAGATCGCGGTCGATCCACGCCTGGGTGAGGGCGCGGAACGACGGCGGACCACCGGCATCTTGTTCG
Source organism: uncultured Acidobacterium sp. (assembly GCA_964350785.1). Lineage (GTDB taxonomy): Bacteria > Acidobacteriota > Vicinamibacteria > Vicinamibacterales > UBA2999 > 12-FULL-67-14b. Next base: position 24,186 of record CAYGMD010000029.1, read on the forward strand.
CGGTAAGCCTTGAGGATCGGCAACTCGCGTTCGGCGCCGTGCATCAGGTCGTTGAGCACCAACAGCCCGACCTGCGCGAAGAACACGTCCCACAACGCGCCCGACCGCGCCAGTACCGGCGGCCGATACTCCTCGACGATGAAGCCGGCCCCTTCGGCCGCGGCCGCCGCGGCGCGCACCGCCATTCGCGTTTCGGGCGTGACCGGGTGAACACCGTCGTCTTCGAAGAACGCCACGCGCAGGTCGCTGGGCGCGATCACGGCAGTGCGCTCCGTCACCGGCGCCGCCATCGGATCGTGGTTGTCCCAACCGGCCAGGACCGTGTCGAGCGCCTGCAGGTCGGCGATCGTTCGTGCCATCGGGCCGACGACGCCAAGCAGCGAGAAGGGTCCGAGACAGGCGGGCTGATGACCGGTCGTGGGAATGCGGCCCGGGGTCGGCTTCAGCCCGCAGATGCCGGTAAAGTGCGCGGGCACCCGAATCGAACCGCCGCCGTCGCTGCCGATGCCGGCGGCGGAGCAGCCGGCGGCGATCGCGGCGGCCTCACCACCGCTCGAACCGCCCGGCGTCCGCGAGTGGTCCCATGGGTTGAGCGTGCGGCCATGGAGCGGGTTCTCCGACTCGTACGCCATTAGCATCTCGGCGACGTTCGTCGTTCCCAGCACGATGGCGCCCGCGGCCCGTAAACGCGCGACCACCACCGCGTCGGCGGCGGCGAGCTGACCGGCCCGAGCCGGACTACCCGCCTCACAGCGGAGGCCCGTGACCTCGATGGCGCTCTTGACGGTCACCGGTAGTCCACCCAGGACGCCGCGTGGCTCCCCGTGCGCGGCGCGATCGTCCTGGCGACGGGCCTCCGCCAGCGCTGGTTCCACACGGACGTCGACAAACGCACGCAACGGGGCGGCACACGCGATGCGATCGAGATGCGCGCGGACCAGATCGTGCGCCGACACCTCCCCGGCCGCGATCAAACGGACGAGGTCCGTGGCCGGCCGGGTCAGCAGCACCGACATGGGGGTGGCAGGGATCGGGGACATCATGCCGCGAGGGCGGGGGCCCGGCGGCCCCGCCCTCGAGTCACTGCGCTAGAAGTCGAGCTTGATGCCCACGCGCATGATGGTCGGCCCGATGATGCTGACCGGCTGGAGGTACGCGCTGCCGCTATTCCAGGTGATGTTCTGGGCGGCATCCGAGTTGGTCAGGTTGTAGACGTCAAAGAACAGGCCCATCCGGCGGGCCTGCGAGTAGCGGAAGAACTTCTCGGCGCGGACGTCGAAGATCGCGATGTCGTCCTGCCGCTGCGCCGTAATCGATTCGGCGAGAATGCGCTGCGAACCGTAGTTGATCCCGTTGGCGGCGCCGGCCAGGAAGGTCCGGCCGAACGGCTGGCCCTGCTGAAAACGCAGGGCGGGCGTGACGCGGATCCCCCACGGCGCGTCGTAGCTGCCGTTGATCTTCATCGTCCACATCGTGAACTCGTAGCGCCCGCCGTTGGTGTTGATCAGGTCGTTCGGGGTCGACGGCGTCGACAGCGCCCGGAGGTTGTTGCCGAAGTAGCCGGTGTCCTGATCCTTGTTCCAGCGTTTCGAGTACGAACCCTGGAGCGACCACTTCCCGGTCTGCCGCTTCGTGGCCGAGAACTCGATCGTGTGGTACTCGCCGCTGCCCGGCAAGTTGGTGGTGATGTTGGCCACTGGCAAGGCCAGCGCCGCGGCGCTCAGGTTGAACCCCGGGATCGGGGGGCCATCGTCGGCATTGCCGAGCACGCCGTCCTTGCCGGGATCGCGAATGATGGTCGGCACGGTGTAGGCCGACATCGGCCGGTTCTGGTTGGCCAGCACACGGAAGTTGTCGATTTCGCGGTAGACGTAGCCGCCGGCCAGCGCCAGCCCGGGAATGAGCTCGTGCTCGACCCAGGCCGAAACCTCGTCGGTCCTGGTGTTCTTGATGTTCGGGTCGAGCGAGGAGGATGCCGCCCCGCCGCGCTGGGCGATGATCACGCCTTCTTCGCCGGCGTTGTAGGTGCCGTTGCCGTTGGTATCGGTCCAGCGATACCGGCGATACCAATCCGCCGGGTTGTTGTTGGTGTCGGACGCCAGCCCGGTACCGGGGTTCCAGTAGTACTGCGCGTAGTTGGCCTTGATGACCGTGCGGCCCTTGCCCGTGACGTCGAAGACCAGGCCCAGCCGGGGGACCGGGTGGTTGAAGGTCTTGACGTTGGAAATCTCGGGGAACTTGAGCTGTGTGGTGTTGAACTTGCCGACCGGCGGCCCTTCCTGTTCGGGCAGGAAGCTGCGATAGCGGTCAAAGCGCAACCCGACGTTGAGCGTGAGCCGCGAGCTCACGCGCCAGCTGTCCTGCACGTAGGCGCCGAGCGTGAGCAGGCCCTGCTCCGAAATCGACGGCGTGGCGAACAGGTAGACCTCGGAGGGAACACCGTTGTTCAGGATGTGCAGCACGTCACCCGGCACCGAGCCGCTGACGCCAATGCCGCGCTCGTCGGTGAACGTCTCGCGGAACCACTCGCCGCCGACCTTGAAACTGTGCTCGCCGCCGAAACCGGTCACGAAGTGGGTCAACGACCCGGCGACCTGGTTGCGCGACGGCGTGCGGAACCAGCCGTCGCGATTGCCGCCGCTGACGATCTGGTTGCCGATGTCCTGGAAGGCGGGTGACTCGCTGTAGCGGGTGTTCGGCCAGACGTACCTGAACTGACCACCACGCACTTCGATGAAGGTCTGATCGCTCAGCACGGAGTCGTAGCCGACCTTGTAGGTATGGCCCCAGTAGTTCTGATTCCAGGTCGACTCCTCGGAGGAGTGCCGCGCGGAGGTGGCGCCGATCGCAAATGTATCGAGGCGGTTGGGTTGAGACTTCTGCCCCCACTGCGTGTAGCCCGTGATTTTATTGCCCTGCGACAGGGCGTAGGTGGCCTTCCCCGTGATGTTGCGCAAGCCGGTCTCGAACGCCTTGACCGGGAAGTTCGGGAGCAGCACCTTCACGTTCTGATCGCGCAACGAGCCGTACCACCAGAGCTTGTCCTTCTTGATGTAGCCGCCGACGTCGCCGTTGATGTCGTGGTAGCTCTCGAGCCGGTTCAGGTCCGACGGCTGCAGCGAGCCGCAGCGGCGGCCCGGGCAGAGGAAGGTGGCCGAATCGTCGATGTTCTTCGCCTGCGCCGCCTTGTTCTGGTAGTCCCCGTAGATCTTCGCGTGATACTCGTTACCGCCCGACTTGGCGATGAAGTTGGACCACACGCCCGGCCACGGCATTTCCGCTGTGTGGCCCTTCGTCTGGACGGCCACTTCGTCGATTGCGCCGTAGTCGTAATAGAAGCCCGCGCCGCCGGTGCCCTCGGTGTTGACAATGCCCTCGACCATGGGCCGGTGCTGGTCCTGTTTGGTGTCGTATACGGCGTAGCCGGTCTGCGTGCCCGCCGCGCTGCCGCCCACGTCGATGCGGGTGAGCACGATGGCGGGCGCCGCCGCGAGCACCGTCCAGAAGTCACGCGCATTGGGCAGCGACGCCAGCTTTTCCTGGGTGAAGTTGGTGGCGGTCGTCGTCGAGGTGACATCGACGACGGGCGAGGCGCCGGTCACGGTCACCGTTTCCTGGAGGCTGGCCACCCGCAACTCGGTGTTGATGGTGGCCGTGAAACCCAGGCCGACGCGAACGCCTTCGCGCACGACGGTGCCAAACCCGGCCAGCTCGAAAGTGATCTTGAATTCGCCGGGTGGCACGGCCGGGAAACGGTAGTTGCCGTCAACGCCCGTGATGTCGGTGCGATTGCCCTGCATGGCGGGGCTGGTGATGGTGACGGTCACACCAGGAAGCACGCCGCCGGTGGCGTCGGAAACCTTCCCGTTAATCGCTCCGGTGGTCGCGCTGACCTGAGCCGAGGCCGGCGCGAAGGCCCCTGCGACAACCAAGCTCAGCACCACCGCGATAATTCTCGCCATTCCGCCTCCTCGAAAGTCTTTACGTGAGTTGCAAGACCGGGATCCGCTGAAGATTGCCGCGCACAGGCCCGTAGCCGCGCATTCTAGGGCCGACAGCGAGACGACGCAAGGCCTAATGTCGGGGAGGGCCGAATCTGCGGGATGGCAGGTCGGGCGTGACCGAATCGCTTTTCACCCGCCGGGCGGGGGCCTTCATTCGCGACTTCTCGGTGTTCTTCGACGTCACAACCCGACCAACGACAACCCGGCCCAGGGCCTGCAGTGGAGCTCGGACACGGCCGTCAACCGTCCGCTCAGCATCGTGCCGCCACGGCTGGCGCGGATCGGATTGAAGCTGAACTTCTGAGCGGGTCGGGCTCGTCCGCCCGTAAGCAGCAGAGGCACGGCGCACCGTGCCTCTGCCGCCGGTCATCGCTACGGCGCCGACGCCGGCGGGACCCGCCGCCTGGTCGCCTGCTCGAAGTCGTACGCCAGCTCCAGCAGGCGCGGCTCGGTGCATGCCGTCCCGGTGAAGCTCACGCCATAGGGCTGGTCCTTCGCGTTGAAGCCGGCCGGAAACGCCGGCGTTGGGGCGTTCGGGATGAACGCAAACGGCACGATCACCGTGGGGTGACCGGCCTTGGCGGCAATGCCGGCGCCACCCGAACCGGGAAACAGCAGCGCATCCAGCCGCTCCGTCATCATCACTTCATCGATGCCGTGCGTGGCGGCCAGAAAAATGTCCTTGGCGCGATCGGCGGCCCAGCGCGACCGATCCGTCACCAGGTTCATCTCATCCGAAATATCCAGATTGGCCTGGTCGTACTTGATGGCGTTGCGCGGGCGATTGGCCAGGTTGTACAGGCGCAGTTCGGTCAGCGACTTCACCGGCGCCGTGGGGCCGAGCGACTGCACGTAGGCGTTGAAGTCGCGCTTCATGCCGTACTTGAGCACCACCGAGCACTGCGTATCCAGGCCGCGGGCGTTGGCCAGGCCCGAGCACACGCCGAAACTCAGGAAGTTGTTGGCGGGGGTGCCATCGACGATGCTGGGAATGTTCGCCGGATCGACGATCACCGCGCCTTCGGCGCGCAGGACCGCGATGGCGTCGTTCATGGCGGCGGTTTGCGCCGCGTTGAGGCCGCCGACGGTGGCGCCGGTCGCGGGATTCACGGTCGGGACGTAGTAATTCGCCCGCGGAATGCCGATGCGGGCGCCGCGCAGGGCGCCGCGGCGCAGGGTGCGCGTGTAATCGTGGCCCGGCGGGACGGCACAGCGGTTGGTGCCGGCGACATCATTCGCATCGGGCCCGACCATCGGGCCCAGCATGATGGCCGCATCCCTCACCGTGCGGGCCATTGGCCCGGCCGTGTCCTGATCGGCGGTGATCGGGATGATGCCGTAGCGGCTGATCAAACCGACCGTCGGCTTGACGCCGGCCAGCATGTTGGCGTTCGACGGGCTGAGGATCGAACCGGAGGTCTCGGTGCCGACACTGCCCGCCCACAGGTTCGCGGCCGTGCCGACCCCTGAACTCGAGCCGCCGGTGCCCATGGCCGGCCGGCCGTCGGCCGTCGCCGCGCGCGGGTCGGGCCGCGGGTCGTACGGATTCATCCCGTAGCCGCCGACCGCGCTGTAGTTGCCGGGCATGCCGGTGGTCACCCAGTTGGCCAGCTCGGTCAGCCCGGTCTTGGCAATGATGATGGCGCCCGCCGCCCGGAGGTTGGTGACCACCGTCGAGTTGTAGGGCGGCGTGTAGCCTTCGAACGCGAGCGCGCCGCCGGTGGTGGGCATGAAGGTGGTGTTGAGGATGTCCTTGACGGCGATCGGGATGCCGTGGAGCGGCCCGCGCACCCGCCCCTGCTGGCGCTCGCGGTCGAGATCATCGGCTTCGCTGTAAGCGTTGAGGTTGACGTTGATGGTGGCGTTCAGGACTGGTTCGTATTGGGCGATGCGAGCCATGTAGGCCGCCACCAGGTCGCGCGAGGTGACGCGGCCCGAGGCCAGCGCGGCCTGCATGTCGCTGATCGAGGCCTCGACGACGTTGAAAGTCACCGCCTGCGCTCGATTCTGTTGCGGCGTGGCCGCCTGGGGACCCATCTGCGATACCGCCAGAGCGAGCGGCAGTGTCAGCAGCCGTGCCGGACGTAACAACCCTTGCGTCATTGTGTCGCCTCCCCCACGCCAAACCGGCGCGGCCAATGTTGTGCGAAGACTGGGAATCATCTGCGCTGGCCGCGCCCAAGTCAACGGCTTGGCCGCGGAGGCGTGCAAGGCTGCCGGACGCCACAACGGGACCTAACCAGCCAGACCGGGCGTCATAATGGAAGTCAGATGCCCGTGCTTGTCGCCGAAGATCTCCAGAAGACCTATACGAGTGGTGAAGCCACCGTCACGGCGCTCGCCGGCGTCACGTTTGCCGTCGACCAGGGCGACTTCGTGGCCCTGATGGGCCCCTCGGGCTGCGGCAAATCCACGCTGCTGCACATCTGCGGCGCCATGGACCGCGCCTCGTCTGGCAGCCTCCTGCTGAACGGCAGAAACCTGGCCACGCTCGGCGACGATGACCTCACCCGCGTGCGGCGCGAGCAGGTCGGCTTCGTGTTCCAGTTCTTCAACCTGCTGCCGACCCTGACCATGGCCGACAACATTGCCCTGCCCTGCCTGCTGGCCGGCATGAAGGGGGCCGAGGCCGAGGCGCGCGCCCGGGCGCTGGCCGACCGTGTGGGCATTGCGCACCGCCTGGGCCACTTCCCGCAGCAGGTGTCGGGCGGCGAAATGCAGCGCGCCGCCATTGCCCGCGCGCTGGTGCACCAGCCGGCGCTGCTCGTGGCCGACGAGCCGACCGGCAACCTCGATTCCGACAACGGCGCGAAGGTCCTGGCGCTGCTGTCGGAACTCAATCGCGAAATGGGCGTCACCGTGCTGCTCGCGACGCACGCCGCGGATGTCGCGGCGGCGGCGACGCGGGTCCTGCGGATGCGGGACGGCAAATTCGTCCACCTTCGCGAAGACGCTACGGTGGACAAGAGCAGTCGGTAACATGCGACTGTTCCAGCAGTTCATCCTGCGGCCGTTAATCGGCGACAAGATTCGGACCGCCACCACCATTCTCGGCGTCGCCCTCGGCATTGCCGTGGTCGTCGCGATCCAGCTGACCAACGACAGCTCGGTGCGCGGGTTCGAGACGGCGCTCGAGACCGTGGCCGGCAAGACCGCCGTGGAGATTGTCGGCACCGGCGGCATCGACGAAGACCAACTGCCGGCGCTCGGCTGGCTGCGCGAGTACGGCATTGCCAGCCCGGTGATTGAAGGCAACGCCGCGCTGGTGGCCGGCAACCTCGACACGCTGTCGCGGCGCGACATGGAAGCCGTGCGCGTGCTCGGCATCGACATCCTGCGCGACCTGCCGTTTCGCGAGTACCGGTTGCTGGATATTGGGGACGACGAACCTAAAGGTTTGTCGCCACAGGACAACGGTGACGATGTCACGACGCAGCGGTTTCTCGAAATCCTCACCAACGAACGATCGGTGGTGATTAGCGAGAAGCTGGCGAAGCGGCGCGGCTACACCATCGGCGGCGAGATGCGAATGATGTTTGGCGACCGCGTCGCCACCTACATCGTCCGCGGCCTGCTCAAAGACGAGGGGCCGGCGCGCGTGCTCGACGGCAACTTCATCCTGATGGACATTGCCGCGGCGCAAGTGGCGTTCGCCCGGCTCGGACGCATCGACCGGCTCGACGTGCTGCTTCACCCCACGACGCAAAGTCCGCGTCGCGGGGGCCCCGGGGAGAACGGCGCCAGCCTCCCCGCCGCGCTCGACGCCATCGCGGCGCGGCTGCCGCCCGGCCTGACGGCGCAGCGGCCGTCGCGGCGCGGCGAGCAGGTGGAGACCATGCTCGCGGCGTTCCACGCCAACCTCACCGCCCTGTCGTGGATCGCGCTCATCGTCGGGCTGTTCCTGGTCTACAACACGGTCACCATCTCGGTGGTGGCGCGGCGGCAGGAGATTGGCACGCTGCGCGCGCTGGGCCTGACGCGCCGCAAGGTGCTGTTCCTCTTCCTGGGCGAAGCCGCCGTGCTGGCCATCGCCGGCATCGCCATTGGCCTGGGCCTCGCGCGGCTGCTGGCCGACGTCGCGGTCGGGATGACCGCGGCCACCGTCAGCACCATCTACATTGCCGCCGCCTCGGCGCCGCCCGACATGAACTGGGGCCACGTGTGGCTGGCGGCGCTGATTGGCCTGCCGCTGTCGCTGCTGGCGGCCGCGGTGCCGGCGCTTGAAGCGAGCCAGGTGCAGCCCACCGCGGCCATGCGCGGGCACGACACGCTCGACATGCGCCTCCGGCTGCGGCCGGCGATGGTGATCGCGCCGGTGGCCGTGCTGCTGCTCGCGCTCGGTCTCGCCCAGCTCGGGCCCGTCAACGGCAAGCCGATCTTCGGCTACCTGTCGTCGTTTGCGATCGTGATCGGCGCCGGCCTGCTGGTGCCGGCCATCATGTACGGCCTCGCCCGCGCCGGCCGGGGGCTGCTGCGCCGGCGGCTTGGCGTCGAGGGCCTGCTGGCGCACGCCAACCTCACGGCGGCCATTCCGCGCCTGTCCATCTCGGTCGCCGCCCTGTCAGTCAGCCTCTCGATGATGGTCGCCATCGCGATCATGATCGGCAGCTTCCGCGACACGGTCGTGTACTGGGTGGGACAAACGCTGCAGGCCGACCTGTTCATCGGTCCCGGCATCAGGCCGACGGTCGGCCAGGAGCAAACGCTGTCACCGGACGTGATCGCCGCGATGCAGCGGCATCCCGCCGTCACGGCCATCGACAGCTTCCGCAACCTGGATCTCGTGTACGACGGCCGGCTGACGGTGCTCGGCGCCGGCACCTTCAGCGTGGTGCTCGAACACGGCGCCCTGCTGTTCAAGAGCCCGGCCACTGCGCGGGAGGCGGTGCGCCAGGCGATTGGCCGGGATGCGGTGATCATCTCGGAGGCGTTCGCCAACAAGTTCCAGAAGCGCGACGGCGACACCGTGACGCTGCAAACGCCGCAGGGCATGCGCGACTTCGCCGTGGCGGCTGTCTACTACGACTACTCGAACGACCGCGGCGTGGTGATCATGGACGTGGGCACCTTCCGCCGCTACTTCGGCGAGGTGCCGCCCACCGGCGTGGCCGTGTTCCTGAAGGAAGGCGCGGATCCGGAAGTCGTGCGGTCGGAGATGCTGGCCGGCATGGACAAGGGCCACCGCGCCTTCATCTTCAGCAACCGGACGCTGCGCAACGAGGTGCTGCGCATCTTCGACAGCACCTTTGCCATTACGTACGCCCTGGAACTAATCGCCATCATCGTCGCCATGCTGGGCGTGGCCGGCACGCTGCTGACGCTGGTGCTCGAACGGCGGCGCGAGCTGTCGCTGCTGCGGTTAACGGGCGCCGACCGCAAGCAGGTGCGCACGATGGTAATCATCGAGGCGGCGCTGATTGGGGCCGTGAGCCAGGGCATTGGCCTGACCATGGGCTTCGCGCTGTCGATGGTGTTGATCTACGTGATCAACGTGCAGAGCTTCGGCTGGACGATTCAGTTTCACCTGCCGACGGCGTTTCTGATTCAGGCCTCAATCGCGGTTGTCGTGGCGACGGCGGTTGCCGGCGTTTATCCGGCGAGACGCGCGGCGCAGCTGGTGTTGTCCCATGACGAATAGAGTCACGTTGATGCTCGTCGTCGCCCTCCTTGCCGGCAGCCCTAAAGGGCTGCCCTTCTGGCACTCGTTAGCGGCGCAAACCACATGGAAGGAAGCCACCGCGGGTTACATCTACCAGTTCCCGCGCGATCATGCGTCACATCCTGACTACAAGATCGAGTGGTGGTATTACACCGGCAACGTGGAGGCCAAGGACGGGCGGCGGTTTGGCTACCAGGTCACCTTCTTCCGCGTCGGCGTGGACGCGGCGCCCGCCAATCCATCGAAGTGGGCCATTCGCGACCTGTTCATGACCCACCTTGCGATCAGCGACCCGTCGGGCCGGCGCTATCGCTATGCCGAGAAGCTGTCGCGCGGCGGACCCGGCCTGGCCGGCGCATCGACCGCTCATTACCGGGTCTGGAACGATGACTGGTCAGCGACGCTTGACGGCTCTCGACACGTGCTCCAGGCCACGGGTCAGCAAGCCGCAATTGATCTCACCCTCGACGAAGGCAAGGCGCCGGTCATCCATGGCCTTGGCGGCATCAGCCAGAAGGGCGCGCAGGCGGGCAACGCGTCGCACTACTACTCCCTCACGCGCATGCCGACCCGCGGCACGATCACGGTCGACGGCGAGCGCTTCGAGGTCACCGGCGACAGCTGGATGGACCACGAGTTCGGCACCAGCTTCCTCGAGCCCGGCCAGCGCGGGTGGGACTGGCTGTCGATGCAGCTCTCCGACGGCCGCGAGCTGATGCTCTACCAGTTGCGGCGAGACGACGGGAGCCGCGATCCGCGATCGAGCGGGACGCTGGTGGGGACCGACGGCAAGACGAAGCACCTCGACGTCAACGCGTTCACGCTGACGCCAGGCCGCGCGACCTTCAAGTCGAAGAACGGCGCGACCTACCCCATCGAGTGGGCGATCGGCATTCCGGGCGAGAAGCTGGAGCTGACGGTGACCACACCCCTAAACGACCAGGAACTCGCCCTCGAACGTTCCACAGGCGTGGCGTACTGGGAAGGCGCCATCGACGTGTCAGGGGCGGCCGCCGGCAAGCCTCTTTCGGGTGCCGGTTACCTCGAAATGACCGGCTACTTCGGCAGCCTCGGCCGCGTCTTGTCTGGGAAATAGTGATCCACCGGGAGGGCACTCCTGGTCGGGAGGGTTCCCGTTGACGCGTCAACGACGACAAGGAGCCTGTGATATCTTAATTGCATATTCATAAGGAGTATCTATGTCGGCTATCTCCCTGAAGCTTCCTGAAGACCTGCTGGATGCTGCCGGCCGTTGCGCCGAGGCGCTGCAGTTGACGCGAGCGGAGTATATCCGGCGGGCGGTCGAGCACATGAACCGCGCTACGCAGGAACGGCTGCGGGCGCGGCGCCTGCGCGATGCGTCCCGCAAGGTGCGCGGTGAAAGCATGCGGGTCAACGAGGAATTCGACGCCATCGAGAGCGACGTCGATGCGTAAGCGCGGCGAGATCTGGCTGGCCGACCTCAATCCCCGCCGCGGGACCGAGCCCGGCAAGACGCGCCCGGTGGTGGTCGTGCAGGCCCAGGCGCTGCTCGATGCCGGGCACCCGTCCACGCTGATCGTGCCGCTCACCACGCAACTCGTGGAGGACGCGGCGCCATTGCGGATCAGGATTGCCGCGGCGGGCAAGCTCAAGAGAGATTCTGACGCCTTGGTCGACCAGGTGCGGGCCATCGACAATGCCCGCCTGGTTCAGGGCCCGCTGTCTCGCCTGCTGCCGCAGCAACTGCGCGCACTCGACCACGCGCTGCTCGACGTCTTCGACCTGCCGGCCGTCTAGCGTCACCCGACAAGTGGTGCCCTCCCGACCCGCCTTCGCGCTGCGCGCTTCGGCGCGCCAAGCAAGCAGTGCCCTCCCGTCCGAATCGGGGAAGTGCCACAATCCCTCCATGCGCGCCATCATCATCGAACCCTTCCGCATCAAGTCGGTTGAAGCCATCAAGTTCACGACCCGGGCCGAGCGCGAAGCCGCGCTCGAGGCCGCCGGCTTCAACGTCTTCAGCCTGCACGCCGACGATGTGCTGATCGACCTGCTGACCGATTCGGGGACCGGCGCCATGTCGTCGGCGCAGTGGGGCGCGCTCATCCAAGGCGACGAGTCGTACGCCGGCAGCCGCTCGTTTTACCGATTCGAGGGGGTCGTGCGCGACCTGACCGGTTTCCGGCACGTCATCCCGACGCACCAGGGACGCGCCGCCGAGCGCATCCTGTTCCACACCGTGCTCACGCCCGGGCAGATCGTCCCGAACAACAACCACTTCGACACCACGCGTGCCAACATCGAGGTCGAAGGCGCGGACGCGCGAGACCTGGTGATCGCCGAAGGCCGGGTGCCGTCGCTGATCCACCCGTTCAAGGGCAACATCGACCTGGGCGCGCTGGAGCGGCTGCTCGACGAGCATGGGGACCGCGTCCCGCTCGTCATGGTGACGGTGACCAACAACTCCGGCGGCGGCCAGCCCGTGTCGCTCGCGAACCTGCGTGGCGTGCGGGCGCTCTGCGACCGCTATCGCAAGCCGTTCTTTCTCGATGCCTGCCGCTTCGCCGAGAACGCGTGGTTCATCAAGACGCGCGAGGCCGGGCAGGCGGAGCGGACGCCGAAGGCGATCGCGCAGGAGATGTTCTCGCTGGCCGACCGCTGCACCATGTCGGCCAAGAACGACGGCCTC
>CAYGMD010000030.1:0-36133 GCA_964350785.1 uncultured Acidobacterium sp.
GTCCTGGCGAGGCCGCTGCCGCGGCCACCCTGTCACGTCCTCCCCTGGCCGTCCGCAAGCGCGTGCTGGTCGTGGACGATGAGCATCCCGTGCTGAAGTTGCTGGTGCGGGTGTTGTCGGTCGACAACTACGAGATTCAATCCACCGATTCGCCCCTTGAGGCAGCGCGGCTGCTCGACATGCCGAGCTTCCGCGGCGTCGACCTGCTGGTCACCGACCTGATGATGCCGAAGATGAACGGCCGCGAGCTGGCCGTCCTGGTGCGCCAGCGCTACCCGTCGGCGCGCGTCCTCTACGTCACGGGCTTTGCCGACTCGCTGTTCAGGGGCGTCAACGAGCTGGGCGAGGGCGAATCGTTCGTCGAGAAACCGTTCAGCGCCGAGGGCCTACTCGAGGCGGTGCGGCTGCTGATGTTCGGCCACATAGCCGACGGCGCGGTGCCAACAGACAAGCGCGACTCGGCGGGCGAGTTCACCGACGATCGCCTGCGCACCAGGATCGTGCGCCTGCTGAAGCGCCTCCGCTTCGCCTAGGGCCGCAGATAACGCAGATAACGCAGATAACGCAGATTACGCAGATTACGCAGGTTACGCAGGCAGGGTCCCAAGTGTCTGGCGATGTGCGGCCGGTTCGGGCGGGTGAGCAGCTCAATTGGGCCCGGGTCGCCGCCTACCTGCGCGAGCACCTGCCGGCCCTCGGCATACCCGGTCTCGACGTGTCACTCGAACCGCGCGTGGAGCAGTTCCACGGCGGGCATTCCAACCTGACATATCTGCTGCACTACGGCGGGCTGGAGCTCGTGCTGCGGCGGCCGCCGCTCGGCCCGTTGCCGCCGACCGCCCACGACATGGCGCGCGAGTATCGCTGGCTGGCGGCGATTCATCCGTGCTTTCCGCTCGCGCCGCGCCCCCGCCTGTTGTGCGAGGATCCCGCGGTCGCCGGTGCGCCGTTCTACGTCATGGAGCGCCGTCACGGCCTGGTCGTGCGGGCCGACGAGCCGCCGCAGCTGGCCGCTCAACCAGCGGCGCGCCGCCGGGCGAGCCGGGCCCTGGTCGAGACCCTGGCGGCCCTGCACGCCGTCGATGTCGAGGCGCACGGCATGTCCCACCTGGGCAAGCCCGCGGGCTTCGTCGAGCGGCAGGTGCGTGGCTGGACCGAGCGGTGGCTGCGATCCCAGACCGATGCCATCCCGGAGATGGACGCGCTCGCCGCATGGCTGCCGCGGCAGCTGCCGCCCAACGCCGCGCCCCCGGCCATCGTCCATGGCGACTTCAAGCTCGATAACGTGATGCTCGATCCCGCGGACGTCGGCCGCCTGGTCGCCGTCTTTGACTGGGAGATGACCGCGCTCGGCGACCCGCTGATCGACGTTGGGATCTTCCTGGCGTATTGGTCGCAGGGCAGAGGCCTGGCGCCGAACGATGCGCTGGCGGCGGTCACCGATCGGCCCGGCTGGTTCAGCCGCGCCGAGGTGCTGGACTGTTACGCCGCGACCAGCGGCCGCGACCTGACGCGCATGGCGTTCTACGAGGCCTTCGCGCTCTTCAAGATCGCCGTCGTCATCCAGCAGATCTACTTCCGCTACCGGCGCGGGCAGACGACCGACGAGCGCTTCGCGCAGTTCGACGTCCGCGTCCGCCACCTGGCGATGCAGGCAGCAGCCGTCGCGAACTTGTAACTGAAACTGAAACTGAAACTTTCCACTGAAGCTTCTAACTTCCAACTTTCAACTTTCAACTTTCAACTCACCTGTAGTACCTCACCTTCCACTCCAGCACGACGCCCGGCTTGTCGTGCCCTTCACGCTCGATGACGACGCCCCACGTGACCTGGCAGCCATCTCCCTTGTCCTCCACGGCTGCCAGCGTAAAGCGGCCGCGGATGCGCGCGCCGGCCGGCACCGCCGAGACGAAGCGCACGCGATCGCAGCCGTAGTTCACCACCATGCCGGCGCCGTCGACGGCAACGGTGTCCTGCAGCATGGCGGTGACCATCGACAGCGTAAGAAACCCGTGGGCGATGGTCGAGCCAAAGGGGGATTCAGCCGCCGCGCGCGCCGGGTCCAGGTGAATCCACTGGTGATCGCCGGTGGCCGCGGCGAACTGGTCAATCCGCGACTGCGGTACGTCGAGCCAGTCGCTGACGCCAATCTCGCGGCCGGCATGGCCGGCCAGGCCGCCCAGGGGCAGGTGCACTATCATTCCGCGCATGACTTTACCGCAACGCCTCGCGGCCTTCATGGACGAGCATGTCTATCCCAACGAGGCCGAGTTTCACCGCCAGGTCGCCGAGGGCGATCGCTGGCAGCCGACGGCGATCGTCGAGACCCTCAAGGCCCGGGCGCGGGCCGCCGGATTGTGGAACCTGTTCCTGCCGGCCAGCGACTACGGCGCCGGGTTGACCAACCGCGAATACGCGCCGCTCTGCGAGATCATGGGGCGGTCGGTTCCCATGGGGCCGGAAGTGTTCAACTGCTCGGCGCCCGACACCGGCAACATGGAAGTGCTCGTGCGCTACGGCACGCCCGAGCAGCGCAAACGCTGGCTCGAGCCGCTGCTCGCCGGCGAAATCCGCTCCTGCTTTGCCATGACCGAGCCCGATGTGGCATCGTCCGACGCCACCAACATCAAGTCGAGCATCGTCCGCGACGGCGACAGCTACGTCATCAACGGGCACAAGTGGTGGATCTCCGGGGCCGGCGATCCGCGCTGCAAGATCGCGATCTTCATGGGCAAGACCGACCCCGCCGCGGCGGTGCATCAACAACAGTCGATGGTCCTCGTGCCCATGGACGCGCCAGGCATCGAGAAGCGGCGCATGCTGCCGGTGTTTGGCTTTGACGATGCGCCGCATGGGCATGGGGAGCTGGTGTTCACCAACGTGCGCGTGCCGGCGGCGAACATCCTGCTGGGCGAAGGGCGCGGCTTCGAGATTGCCCAGGGCCGGCTGGGACCCGGCCGCATCCACCACTGCATGCGCCTGATTGGCTGCGCCGAGCGCGCGCTCGACAGCATGTGCCGGCGGGTGAAGAGCCGCGTGGCGTTTGACAAGCCCCTGGCGGAGCAGGGGACCATTCGCGCGGCCATTGCCGAATCGCGGATTGAGATCGACCAGGCGCGGCTGCTGACGCTGAAGGCGGCCGAGGTGATGGACGCCGAGGGCAACAAGGCCGCGCGCCGCGAGATTGCGATGATCAAGGTCGTGGTGCCGCGGATGGCGGCGCAGGTGATCGATCGCGCCATCCAGGCGCACGGTGCGGGTGGCGTCTCGAACGATTTCGGCCTGGCCGCGGCGTGGGCCTATGCGCGCACCATTCGCCTGGCCGATGGCCCGGACGAGGTGCACATCGAGGCGATTGCGAAGATGGAGCTCAGGTAATCGACCAGCCGCCGTCGACGACCAGCACCTGGCCGGTCATGTAATTCGACGCATCGGCCGCCAGGAACACGACCACGCCCTTGAGTTCGCCTTCGGCGCCGACGCGGCCCAGCGGGCTGGTCGCCTTCAGTTCGGGCTCGACCAGGGTGATGGCGCCATCGGCCAGCCGCGAGTGGAAGTAGCCCGGCGCAATGGCGTTCACGCGAATGCCCTGCCGTCCCCACGACGCCGCCAGTTCGCGCGTCAGGCCCATCAGGCCGGCCTTGCTGGCGGCATAGGCCGCGTAGTGCGGCCCGTTCACCGACGCAATCAAGCCGGCGATCGACGCGACGTTGATGATGCGACCGTACTGCACCTTCAACATTTCCCGCGCGGCCGCCTGCGAGAACAGGAATGCGCCGGTCAGGTTGGTGTCGATGACCTTCTGCCATTTGTCGAGCGGCAGTTCCGCCGGCGCCGCCGCCCAGGTCACCCCGGCGTTGTTGACGAGAATGTCGAGGCGTCCGAAGGTCTGGACCGTCATGTCGACGACCGCCTGCACTGCCTGGGGCCGCGAGACGTCGCAGGGCATGCCCTCGACCGTGTAGCCGCGGCCGCGCAGGGCGGCCAGGGCCGGCGTAAGCCACTCCTCGCGTCGCGCGCAGATCATCAGCTGGGCGCCGGCTTCGGCGAGGCCTTCGGCCATCTCCAGGCCGAGTCCCCGCGATCCGCCGGTGACGATGGCGACACGGCCGGCGAGGTCGAAGAGGGAATACACGTTCGGCACAGGACGCGGCTCGGGTCTAAGGCGTCTGATTGACGAGCAACCAGTACAGTCCGATCTGTGACACCGCGTTCATGAACTGGTCGAAGTCCACGGGCTTGACGATGTAGCTGTTGGCGCCCAGCGCATACGCCTTTGCCACGTCGGGCTCTTCGCGTGAGGACGTCAACATGACAATGGGGACCGTCGACAGTGCCGGGTCCTGCCTGACCTGCGCCAAAACCTCCAGGCCGCTGAGTTTGGGCAGCTTGAGGTCCAACAGCATGACCTTGGGTCGCTGGTGCGCGTGCAGCCACTCCATGGCTTCAACGCCGTCGCGCGCGACGTGAACGCCATTGGCGAGGTTGCACTTCTTTAGTGCCCGGAGAGTCAGCGCAATATCGTCCGGACTGTCCTCAACCAGGAGAATGGCGACGCCTTCGACCATCTAGGGATCCGATCTGTCGTGTGGGATCGTGAAATAGAATGTCGCGCCCTGTTCGAGAGCTCCCTCGGCCCAGACCCGGCCGCCATGTCGATGGACGATACGCTGCACAATCGCCAGGCCCACGCCCGTCCCTTCGAAGTCTTCGGCCCGGTGGAGGCGCTGGAACACTTTGAACAGCTTATCAACGTACTGCATGTCGAACCCCACGCCATTGTCTCGTACGAAATACGCTGTCTCCTGCCCCTGGGACAGGGCGCCAACCGCGACGGTGGCGTCCGCCCGGCGTCGCGTGAACTTTACCGCGTTCTGCAACAGGTTGGCGAAGACTTGCCGGAGAAGTGACCGATCGCCAACGGCCGGCGGCAGGTTCCCGAGGTCGAACCGAAGGTGCCGACCATCCTCGGACCGCTGGATTTCCTTGGCCACGTCGGCCGCGAGGGTCGTCATGTCCACGGGCTTCGCGGCGACGGACTGGCGGCTGAGCCGCGAAAACTCCAGCAGGTCGTCGATGAGCATTCCCATCTGTCGCGTGTTGCGCTCGATCACCTCGAGTGTCGCCTGCGATTCGGGCGGCAGGTGCTGGCGGGCATCCTCTGACAAGATCCGGGCGAATCCCGCGATGGCGCGCAGCGGCGCGCGAAGGTCGTGCGACACGGAGTAACTGAACGCTTCAAGTTCGCGGTTGGCCTCCTGAAGCGCGGTCGTGCGGGTGGCCACCAACTGCTCCAGTGTGCCGACGAGATCCTCGTACCGGCGGCGACTCTCCTCGACCCGCCGGGCCATCGCGTTGAAGCAGTCCACCAGCCGTCCAAGTTCGTCGTCACCGCGTGCTTCCACGTGAGGCCCCGGCCGTCCCTCGGCAATGTCTTGCGCGGCGGCGGTGAGCCGCCGCAACGGTGCAGTCACCCGGCGCGTCGCGGCCCACCCGATGACGGCGACGGCGGCGAGGAGCATCGCCGCCATCGCCAGAGCCCTGCGGAACACTCGATTGACCGGCGCCACGACCGGCGCGTACGGCAGCTCCACGACCGCCATCCACGGCGTGCCGGCGACCGCCATGGCTCGCGCCATGACCCGCGGGCGCCCCGGGCGCTGGTAGTCGAGCAGGCGATCGGCATCACGCTCGCTGATGTCGACGCGTACCTGGTGTTCCAGGTCCGTCCACCGGGTTCCGTCGCGATTGCCGATGAGGATCGACGCGTTCCCTCCGATCAGGCCCGACAGCAGGGCGATGTTCTGCGGCTGGTTCGCGAGGTGACGGCGTTCCACGAGCAATCCGACCAGGCGGCCCTGCTCGCGGAGCGGGGCACTCACCGTGTAGCCGAGGCTGTCGCCCTCCTGCTGCAGGGGGGACACGCGCAGGGTTTCCGCCGCGAGGATGGACGTGACCACCTCGGCCCCCAGTGGCTCGAACGATTGACCGACGGCGAACCGCCGGTCTCCCGCCGGTCCCCACACCTCGAGGCTGGCGGTGGCGGCCGCGGGGCCGAGATAAGTTGTGAATTGTGCCTGGGCTTCGCCCGGCAGCGCGGAGCCCGCCGCAGCTACCGCGGCAACCCCGTCGAGTTCGCTCAGCGCCTCCAGTTGCGCCAGGCGCTGACGCGCCGTGGTTGCCATGGAGTCCGCCAGCTGACGCGCGGCTTGCTCGAGGCGACTCGATGCGACCGCAAGCACTGTCGCCCGCACCTCGCTGAACATGGCTGCGGTCATCGTGGCGGTGGCAGCGACGAAGATGACGCCAAGGGCGATGGGCAGCTTTGCGGAGAGCGAAAGACGCGACCACCAATCCACGGCATCTCCTCGTTGGGTCGAAACAGCGTCAGCTTACTTCAGAAGGAGCGGATGAGCTACTTGTGAAGCGGCGGATGAGTTACTTCAGAAGGAGCGCATGAGCCGCGGGTGGTAATCTGTGCCAGACTGTCGGTGCCCCCCCGGCAAAGGAGTGCAGTCATGGCAGTGCGAGAGACTCCCGACGAGTTCTTGCGGGTCCTCTGTGTCGAGGATTCGCAAGACGACGTCGAACTGCTCAGGTGGATGCTGGCTGACCAGGGCTTCCGACCGGTGACCCATCGTGTCGACCAGGAACCCGATTTCCTCGCGGCGTTGGAAGAGCCCTGGGACCTGGTCATCAGCGATCACTCGATGCCTGTGTTCAGTTCCATGCGCGCCTTGTCAGTGCTGCGCGAGCGCGGGTTCGATTATCCGTTTATCGTCGTGTCGGGCATGATCAGCGAGGAAGCTGCGGTGGACGCGATGCGCGCGGGGGCCCAGGACTATGTCCTGAAGGGGGATCTGCGGCGCCTCATTCCGGCCATTCGGCGTGAACTCGCGGAAGCCGAGAACCGGCGCCTCAAGCGGCACGCGGAGGCGGCCCTGGCCGCCTCGGAACACCAGCTGCGCCAGGCGCAGAAAATGGAAGCGGTCGGTCAATTGGCGGCCGGTGTCGCCCATGACTTCAACAATGTGCTCACCGTGATCCTGGGGTTCAGTCAGTTCGTTCTCGAGGAACTCGACTCGGAGACCCAGCAATGGAAGGATGTCGAGCAGATTGCTCTGGCCGCCCAGCGCGCGTCGCAGATGACGCGACAGTTGTTATCCTTCAGCCGCCAGCAGATCCTGACGCCGGAGGAGGTCCGTCTCGATCACCTCCTGACCACGCTGGTCCCGATGCTCCAGCGCCTGATCGGGGAGGACATCACGGTCGACGTCGGCGTGCTGACGCCGATTCCAGTCGTGCGCCTTGACCCATCGCAATTCGAACAGGCCATCGTGAACCTTGCCGTCAATGCGAGGGACGCCATGCCGATGGGCGGGTGCCTGACCTTCCGGCTGTCGCAGGTGGATTTGCCGGCCGCCAGCGCCGCCGCCCTCGCTGTCGCAGCGGGTCCTTATGTCCTGTGTGAGGTCACCGACACGGGACACGGCATGGATGAAGCAACGATGGCCCGTATCTTCGAACCGTTCTTCACGACGAAAGAGCCGGGCCGCGGCACCGGCCTTGGCCTGTCGTCGGTGTTCGGCGGCATACGCCAGTACGGCGGCGGGATCTCGGTCAGCTCGACGCCGGCTGTCGGCACGACGTTCCGCCTGTATTTTCCCGTGAGCGCGGTCGAGGAGTTGCCGGCCCCCGCGCCGCCGCGGCGGGTCCGCCGACAGGTCGGCGACGAAGCCATCCTGCTGGTGGAGGATGAAATCCACCTGCGGGACCTCGTCTCGAAGATGCTCACGCATGCGGGCTACCAGGTCACGGCGGCGCGCTCCTGTGAACACGCTTTGCAGATTGGTCGCGATCCGACGCTGCGATTCGACCTGGTCATCTCGGACGTGGTCATGCCCCAGATGCTCGGCCCGGTGTTGGCAGCCCAGCTCCAGGCTGCTCGCGGTGACCTGCCGGTGCTGTTCATGTCTGGCTACGCGGAGCACGTGGCAATCAGCGCCGGCCTGGACCTCCCGCGCACGGCCTTGTTGAAGAAACCCTTCTCGAGATCCGAGTTGCTTGCTGCTGTACGGCAGGCCATCGAAAGCGGCGATGAGGGATAGTCCCGCGCTCGTCACTCACCGTGGCATGCCAAGCGAGTGGAACTAGCCTCTCGGTGAGAAAGGTCATCACCGAACGGCTATGCTGGTAGGCGATGGCAATCTCACCGGGCACACACGTTCGGCACAAGACGCGGCCCGAGTGGGGCATTGGCAAGGTCGAGGGCACGAACGGCGAAAGCGTCTTCGTCCGGTTCGGCGACCAGCTCAAGACGATTCGGATTTCGTTCGCGGAACAGTTCCTGGAGCCGGTGACGGCCGAGGAGTTGGAGGCCAGCAAGCCGAAGGAGCGAGCCGGTCCGGCGGTGGGCCGCATCGCGCAGTGTCCCGAGTGCGGTAAGGCGCTGGTGCGGGGATCGGACGGCCAGTGGCGGCCGTGCCCCAACTGCGCGTAGTTGGCGGCGGCCCCGCGGCGGCACGTCCCGGCCGGCCGGGTTTGGCGCTACCATAGCGCCTCAGCCCCGGGCGGTGATCGTCATGCACACAAGAACTATTGCGCTCATCCTGCTGCTGCCGTTGGCCGCCTCCGTGTCCGGCCAGGCGCCACCCCGTAACCTCACGCAACTGCTCGAGTCGCAGCTGGCGGGCTTTCCGGCCCGCACCGGCCTCTACGTCAAGCACCTGGGCACCGGCGAGGAGGCGTCCGTGCGCGGCGACGAAGCCTTCAGCAGCGCCAGCGTCATCAAGCTTGCGATCATGGTCCGCGCGTTCCAGTTGGCCGACGAGCAGTCGCTCGACCTGAACGCGCGCGTCACGATCGGCCGCGCTGACCTGCGCGACGGCAGCGGCGTGCTGCAGTACCACGACCTCGGCCTGGCGCTGACCTATCGCGACCTCATCACCCAGATGGTGATCACCAGCGACAACACCGCCACCGACCTGCTGGTGCGCAAGATTGGCGGCGTCGACGCCCTCAACGCCTGGCTCATGGCATCGGGCTTCACGCACACGCAGATGGTCGGCCGCGGCCACGAGTACCGCAGGAAGTTGCTGACGCTCGTCAACCCCGAGTTCGCGAACCTGACGCCCGAAGAGACGACGGGGCTGCAGTATGCGTTGCAGGACAGCGCGCTGTTTGCCCTCTACACGGACCTCTTCACGGGCGCGCGGGCGAAGTGGGTCGAGCTGGTCCGCGACCCCGCGAATCGCCGCACCCTGGCGGGACATCGCAGCCGCCTGCCGGTGGAGGACCGCGCCTACTGGCTGGGCGCGATGACGCCGCGTGAAACCGGCCGGCTGCTCGAGGCCATCGAACGTGGCACGCTCACGTCCAAGGCCAGCGCGGCCGCGATGAAGACGATTCTGGGCCGGCAGCAGGCCGGCAGCCGCCGCATTCCACACTTTCTCGACGTGCCGGTGGCGCACAAGACCGGCGACAGCCCCGTGATCGCCAACGACGTGGCGCTGGTGTCGGCGCGCTCAGGCACGGTGATCATCTCGTTCTTTGTCACCGGCGTGACCGGGTCGTACGGCGAGGCCGAGGACCGCATGGGCCGCGCCGCGCGCGCGATTGTGGATTACTTCGACGGCGGCGCGCCGCCGCCACCGGCCGCGCCGGCCTCGCGGCCGCACTACGAACGGACGGTGCTGCTCGAGTCGAGGGCCGAGACCTCGGCCAACGTCAGCATCGGCGACGTCAACGGCGACGGCAACCCCGACATCGTGCTGGCCAAGGGCCGCCACTGGCCGCTGGTCGATCGCGTGTTGCTGGGCGATGGCCGAGGCGGATTTCCCAGGGCGCACGATCTGGGGACGGCCTCCGACCGATCGTATTCCGGCCACCTCGTCGACCTCGACGGCGATGCCGACCTGGATGTCGTGATCAGCAACGACCGGCCCGATCCGAAGCTGGTCTACCTGAACGACGGCACGGGCCACTATCATCCCGGATCGAGCTATGGCCAGGCCGACTGGCCGACCCGGAATGCCACCGTGGCGGATCTCAATGCCGATGGTCTCGCCGACATCGTCGTTGCCAATCGCACCGGCGACCGGCCCGGCGCCAGCTACATCTGCTTCGGCAAGCGCGGCGGCCGGTTCGAGGCGGCGTGCGAGAAGTTCGCGACCGAGTCGGCCACGACCATTACGGCCGCCGATCTCACCGGTGACGGCCGGGTGGACCTCGTCGTGCCGCACCGCGACGGCGGGCAGAGCCATGTCTACGTCAACGACGGCACGGGGACGTTCGCCGGCGCGTCGCGCGTGCCCTTTGGCCCCGCGCATGCCAACATCCGCATGTCGGCCGCGGCCGATCTCAACGGCGACGGCCGGCAGGACCTTGTCACCATCGACGAGAAGACCGGGGTGGCGGTCTACTTCGGCGAGGCGGGTGGCCGGCTGTCGGCGGCCGTGCCGATCGGCCTTGGCGACCAGGCGCCGTACGCGCTCGCGCTTGGCGATCTCGATGGCGACCGCAAGACGGACCTCGTCGTCGGCTACATCAAGGCTCGGCCGGCCGTGTTCTTCAACGACGGCTCCGGCCGTCAATTCACACGGGTGCTGTTTGGTGACGACCAGGGCACGGCGTATGGCCTGGCGATTGGCGATGTCGACAAGGACGGCCGGCTCGACATCGCGGTGGCGCGATCCGAGGCCCCGAACGTCCTCTACTTTGGCGGCGCCGCGGGGCAGCCGGCGCGCGGTCCAGCGCCGGTCCGGCGGGTGATTCAGCCCGCGGGATACAAGCCGACTCCGTCGCCGCTTGTGCCCGCCATCCTGGTGGGTGACACCCTGTACTTGTCGGGCAGCACGGGCGGTGATCCGGTGTCGGGCCAACTGGTGCCCGGCGGGCTCGAGCCCGAACTGCGGCAGATCATGACCAACGTCCAGACGGTATTGGCCGCGGCCGACATGTCGCTTGCCGATGTGGTCGCCGTGACGACGTATCTGGCCGACATGAGCGACTTCGCGAAGTACAACGACCTCTACAAGTCGTACTTCCCGGACGGCGCCTATCCGACGCGTTCCACCGTGGCCGTGAAGGAACTGGCGCGCGGCGCGCGGCTTGAAATCACGATGACGGCCGTGCGCGGCAAATAGCGCCGGTGTCACCAGCAGCCAGGGAGATCATCATGTTCCGATTGAGCGTGGCCGTTGCGGCAGTGCTTTGCGTGTGGTCCACCTCGCCGGCGTTGGCGCAGGCGCCGGCCAATCCGTTGTGGCACGAGGAGAAGGTCAAGAACTACCTGCCGCACATGACGTCGCCCGAAGTCGGCGACCTGTTGACGCGCACCGACATGGTGATTCTGCCCGTGGCGTCGCTTGAACAGCACGGCCTGCAGGGGCCGATCGGCACCGACTTTCTGAACGGTCTCGAGCGCGCCAAGTTGATCGCCCAGAAGACCGACGTGCTGGTGGCGCCGATTCTGTTCCCCGGCAACTCGCCGTATCACATGGCGTTTCCCGGCACCATCACCTTGCCGGCCGAGACGATTCAACTTGTGTATTTCCAGGCGGCGCAGAGCCTGCTCGCCCACGGCTTCAAGCGTTTCCTCATTCTGAACAGCCATGGCGGCAACGCGAGCATCGCGCAGTATGTCGTCGACCGCATCAATCAGGAGACGGCCGGCATTGCCGTTGAATTGGACGCGGCCGCCCAGCCGTTTGTGAAGCGCTCGACGCGGCAGGAGCCGCCGGCGTTCGACCGGCACGGCGGCGTGAGCGAGACGTCGCGGTCGCTCTACCTGACGCCCAACCTGGTGAACATGAGCGTGGCGCGCACCGCGCCGCTGACGCTGCGCCCGCATCTCGAGAAAATCCTGCCGGAAGTGGTGGCCGGCGACCCCACGGCGACGCGCGTGTTCCTGGCCGAGGCACTCAAGGCCGCGGCGACGGGGAAGGGCACCTCGACCAAGGACATGACCGAGACCGGCGTGTGGAGTGCGCTCGACGTGAAGACGGCGACCGCGGAGCGTGGTCGCGACGAGACCGAGGCGTCGGTGAATGCGGCCGTGGCGTTCATCGAGCGCTGGAAGCAACTGCGGCCGATGGGAATCAAGTAAAACCGGCGACCGTGAGCGCGTGGACACGCGCGCGAGAGCGACGGCCGCCTCGCGCGCGGCGCTCGTGAACCCGGTGGTGGCGATCAGGGCAGAGTGAAGGGCGCTGCGTTTGGTCGGGAGAAACGCTCGACGGATCCGAGATGGCTTGCCAGCCGAAGCTCCCAAGTGTCTGGGAGCGAAGGCTGGTGCCGGAGGAGGGGGTCGAACCCACACACAGTTGCCTGTACGGGATTTTGAGTCCGTCGCACTGAGTGAAAACAACACGAAAGACGCCGGGTCTTCCAGGAGATCCGGCGTCGTCGTTTCTATAGGGTTCTACGGAGTTACTTGTGTTTATTTCGCAATGGGCACAAGCACGGGCACACCTCACCGCCACTCCAAGCCCGACAACGAGGTCGGTTGACGGAGCAAGTGCTACACTCCGCGCGCATGAGCAACCGCATGATTTATGTGGTGATTGCGATCGTGGCCTGCGGCGCTTTGACCGTCGGGATCGTGGGGGGAGGAGCGGCGCCCGCGGTTACTGAACTATCGCGCGTGGTGCGGGACCGCGAGAACACGCTGGTCGTCACCGTGCGTGGCCCGCTCACGGCGGCCGCGGTCGAAACCTTCGCAGCCCGCGAGCAGCGCGCGCATGGCTTGGTCCGGGTCTATGTTCATGGTCCGGGGGAGTCGCCAGGAGCCGGCGAAGCTGAGGCGCTTTACGAACGCCGGATTAGCGGGGCCTTCCAGCGCCGCTACTGAACAAGGGAGAAAGATCCGAGCGTGATTAGCTGGTCGCAAAGACGAAGTCGACCTCGAATTTGCAGCCGGGCGTTCCAGGGAGGAAGGTCTCTGTCTGCCGTCGCTTTAGGAGACTAATTTTCGGCGACTCAAGTTCCTTGAGGTTGGGAAACGCTGGCCGGAGAGTCTCAATCAGCGTCGATTCAAGAGCGGATGCCGTTACCCCACGTGCGCCGATTCGGCAGACCAGGACAGAACCCTTCTTCATCAGCGGAGCAACCCCTTGCCACACACCGGTCAGGAACGCCGTGTAGTCCGACTGCTTCTTATGTCGATCGTCCCGCGTGATCTGGCCGCGACCATCCCTCGGTTCGAAACCCAAGAACCACAAACGTAGCCACTGATCTTCTTCATATGAGGTGACGTTGTAGTAGGGCGGTGACGTCAGGCACATCCGTACGCCAGATCTCAGTCTTGGAAATCGCGTCGCGCTGTGACGGGCGTCGCCCAACGTCGTCGCGCCGTCGAAGTCCGGTGTCTCACCTTCGAGGCGATACTCAGCTCGCTCACGGAGCAGCTCAAATGCGTCGTGGCGCTCTGGCCAGAGATCGTTCGCTTTCCAGTAGTTGAGCGAGTATTCCGGCTTGGTGGAGATCGTGCGAGGCATTTGGTTTGACAGGTACTTCATCGGCTTGCCCTGTTCGCCGTGCAGAGCGCCAAGCGTCAGAGCCGCAATGAACCGGTCGACCGGTGCATGACGCCAGTTGAGAACCCTACGAAGGAACAGTAACTGCCGCAACGTCGACCGGTGGAACGCTCGTCGAAAGAACGCCGGGAGTTCTGACGCCTCCCGATCAAAGCTGTTACCTGGCAACCGATCGTACGCATAGTCCAAGTCATCCAGGGTGTCGACGACGCGCGAGACGTTGGGAATGCTGGCTTTGGCTCCAGAAATACAGTACGCGACAGGGTTGACATCAATAGATGCCGCGTGCCGGCCGAGCAGTAGCGATTCGAGGAGGGTCGTGCCTCGGCCCGAGAAGCAATCGAAAATAACGTCGTTCTTCTTCGTGTGCGCCTCGACGTGCTCCCGAACAAATGTCTCGGGGAACATCGCAAAGTACGGACACAGCGCGTGCAAACGGTTCCTCATGCGGCCGCCGGCTTCCTTGCGCGCTGGGCGATCTGGTCCTTAGTCCACGCGCGGATCTCCGCTTCCTTCGGTAGTCTCTCGGCAACCGTTGCCAGGGTTGCGGCAAGTCGACAGCGATCGAACAGGAGACCGCAGCGCCTGACGGAATAGTCCCAGCGTTCTCTGGTGACCCGATGAGGAATAAAAAACGCTCGGATAATCGCGGTAGGGGGAGCCTCGCGCATCCAGTCGCCACAGAATGCCGGTGGCTGCAACTCGGTGAGCTTGTCCTCCCAATTGTCCCCAGTGGCGCACTGGCCGAACAGGATAAGTTTTCCTGACTGCCGATCCGCGAAATAGCGCCACGCGACAACGTCCACGGCGTCATCCTGGGGATGAAGGCCAGCGTTCGGTCGATTCCATCCCACCGGCTGCTCGCGCCATCCTCCACCCTCTCCCATTAGGAGGCAGAGGTCATCAATCGCGTGCCAGAAAGGAGCGCGCAAATTGGTGCGCGGCGGCGACATGATCACGGACTCCCCGGCGAGGAACGCTTTCGACCCTGCGGCCGACAACTCTTCGAACCACCGCCGTGGAAAAGCGACCGTACCAGCAGGGGGATCCCAGCCGAAGAAGGACAGGCTCAACATGAACGAGTAGGGGAGGTACGCCCGGCCGTAGGGGTTGTCGACACAAGTAACCAGGTTGCCGGCGACGACAAACGGATAGGCAGCTCCTGCCGCGACTGTGCGGGCTCCGATCTCAGTGATTGCTTCGGCTGCCGCCCGATCCGCGCGCTCCTTGTCTGCGCCTTCAGGTGCCTCTCTCTGCAGAGCTCGCGCAAGGTCTGCCGCGCTCGCTGTGCGGTCCTTAGACAGAAGCGCCCAAAGCTCAAGCCAGTCGGCGTGGGTCACCGCCGTCGCGGGCATGGGTAGCTGCAACAACGTCAGCCGACCTTGCCGCCGCGCTTCTTTTTCATCTCGTCGCGAATCGACGTCGCCAGGAGAACCGTATCCTCGGCCGTTTGCAGAAGATCGGCATCTCCCTTATAGCCGGTGGTCACGACCGATTTCGCGCGCTGTAGCTCTTGTCGCGCGCGAAACATGCTGTCCTGGAGACGCTGCTGATCGCCGGTTGCCGCCTCGATGGACTGGCGTAGCGTGTAGCCCGCACGCAGCGAACTCAGGCCGTCCTTGGACGCGATCACTCTGCGGAGGTCGTTGAGATCAGGATTCTGGGTCGTTACGACGGGCTCGATTTCGGCCGACTTGCTTCCGTAGAGCCAAACGAGCAACTCCTGGAGTCTCGGGAAGTTGGCCTTCGCGACCGGGTTCTTCTTGAGCGACTTCTCCTCGTCGATGCCGAGGAACTTCTGGAACTCGGGCTGTGCGGCCGCGGTGTAGAGGTGGGAGAAGGCGAGCCGCGGGCGTGACCGATCCTCTGCAGACCAGAGCTCCAGCCGCTCCGCCTGCTTCAGGAGTTCGAATCCGCGGTACAGCCTTCGCACCGTGGCGTTGCGGTCGCCGATGGAGTCGGCGATCTCGTCCAGGCTGACGCCGTACTCCTCGTGAACATGCGCGATGTACATCGCTTTGCTATACGGGTCCCAGGGCTTCGGGCCATTGATGTGGCGAAAGCCGAAGAACTGCCACAATTCCTCGCGGTCGCGGTACTTGGAGACCGGGAGTGTCGCGAGGCTGGCACGCCGTTCGCTGGTGAGCTTCGGGAGGCCGGCCGCCCCAACATGATTGCGAAGGTCTTCATCGAGGAGGATCTTGACTGCGGTGAGACGTCGGTTACCTTCGACGACAATCCACTTGCCGTCCTTCGGGATCACAAACAGCGGCTCCTCAGCGAAGAAGCCGTTTCGCGCCACCGACAGGGCGATCTCGTCAACCGCCATCTCTTCCCAGAGATACTTAGCCAACGCCTTCTGAGTCTTCAGACCCTCCTCTGCGGCGAGGCGCGGGTTATCCACGTCCAGCAAGAGCTGGTCGACCGCGATGCGCTCAATGACCGTAGGCTTCGGCGGGCTCTTCGCCATAATCTCGTGTAGTCCCTCTCTCCGGGCGGCAGTGCTTCAGAATGATAACAGGGGCTCGATTGCCCCGTCCGCTAAAGAGCGGGTTCACACATCTTCATGAACTCCGGCCTCTAAGGGACCTACGCGCCGTATTCAGACCAGTCGAACTTCTCGGCCTGCTTGCACCAATGAAAGTATTCCGACCCTTCTCTGATGTTCCGAAGGCCCTGCCAGGGGCCAGGAAGCCCGGGGAGGTTAACATGGTCGAATATCAGGACCAGCTCCTCGTTGATGGTCGACGCCTCCTGGAGCAAGGGAGCCATCCGCGTGACGGCGTCCCGATAGGCCACCATGGCCCGGCATCGCGCGTCACGCCGAAGAGCGGATTGAATCGCCTCGGACGCCTCCCGAGTGTCTTTCAGGCGATCCCGCGTCTCGACCACGCCGGCCCGCAGAGTGGCCATCTCCTTGTCGATCGTCGTGCGCTCGGCCACGAGCCGTTCCAAGTCGCGCTCGGTGGCCTCGCCCAACAAAACCTTGATATTCAGCGCTTCGAGGCTGCTCTGGACCTGTCGCTGTCGGGCAGCGGCGCCGTCGAGCTTGTTGCTGAAGTCGCCCAGCTTCTTTTCCAAGACGTCGATCTTCTCCTGCGCTCCGATGAACCTCTCGTCGTCCTCGATCCTGAATGACATCTACTACTCTCTTTTCTTCGTGATTTACGGATGGGATAAATGCGCGGACGCTACCAGATGCGAGCGCGCGGTCTCGCGCCCAAAGCTGTCGCCCTCTTGAGTAGCCGCCTGAGCGCGTCGGCGTCTCTGTCCACAGACATGGCGGCGGCATACGCGCCGACATCGGCGATCTGTCGCCGGAACGCGTCGGCCGCGGCGAACACGTCGCCCGCGCCCCAGCCGTGCTTAACGTCGGCGATCACTGCCGCAGTGTTGGCCGGGAACGTCACGACCGAAACTTCCCAAAGGCGAATCTCCGTGAGATGGCGCGTGCCGTCTTTGAAAGGCCGTGACTTGATGACGTCGTAGCCGATGCTCAGCGAGTCCAAGACCCCTGCCTTGAGCAGTTCGTGGGTGTCGCGGGCGCGCTGGACACCGAGCGCCAATTTCCCCTTGATAACCAACCCTGCCCGCGAGTCCGACACTTCGCCCACACCGATCGGCTCACGCGTGTCGTGCTGATAGAGCAGCTTGACGAGGGGGCGCTCCGCGATAGTCTTCGCGAACGCGCCCGGAAGCACGATGTCATCGTGCAGGTCTTTGACGTTATAGACCGACGCCATCCCAATAAAGGTGCCGGCATCCGCGCCGACGCCCATAGACTTCATCGACAACGGAAAACTGAAAGTCTTCATCACACTCTCAAGCGTAGCGTTCCGACTGAAATCACCACAGGGGGCCATCAACCGGAAGTTTCTTGCTGCCGGAATCGTCTCAAACCCGGCGCGTAGGAAGAGTTACGGATCAGCGCTGACGGAGACCACGGGCGGCACCGGGGGGGAGTAGAATCACGCCACACATGGGAAAAGACTTCAAGGACGACGCTGACTTCGAGGCGCTATCGACATCGTTAATTCAGAACCTTTGCGAAGCCGCGGGTGTCGCGATCGCCCTAAAGAAGCGAGCGACCGATGTGGCCCCGCTCACGATCACGCTCCGCAGAACTGCTGATGTTGATGAGCCAGCATTAGACGCGCTACGCGAGCACCTCCCGGCAGAAGTAGAGATTTTATGGGAGTGACCGAAGACCCAAGGCCAAGCTAATCATCGTCATCGAGCGGCACCGTGCGCCAGTCGCCCACGTTCAGGAGGTCGTCCGATGGCCTAAAGAGCAGACGAATGCGTGGCCCCTGTCTGCTCTCGCCGGCCGTCGCCAGCGCGCCTGCGACCGCGTTGGCGACGTCATCGTGAGATCCCGGCGCATGATCCACGCTGTCCCGGCCGCCCCGCGCCGTGCGCCGCTCAAGTCCTGCGAGCTGATTCACCATCTTGTCGTGCTCCAGCAGTTCGACACGCCCGCTGTTGAGAGCGGGCAGCAGCGACAGATACAAATCGCTCTTCGACTTGCTACAGGGTTCATAGGTAATGCCGTGTGCGCGGAACCGCTCTCGCGGCCACTCGCCGCCGTAGCGATCACCGGTCACCTTGGTGATCCTGTAGCTCTTCAACAGGGCGGCAAACTCCTGAACAACAGCATCCGGACTGAACGGGGGCCGGCGTTCTCGAATGGCGTCGAGGATAAGCTGGCCCTTTTTCGCGTGAACAATTGCGAGTGTGAAGCTGTCCGCCGAACCGCCCGAGGGATCGACGAAGGCCCGATAGTGGACCTTTCTCAACGGCGGTAGCTCGCGGCGCCCGGCGACGACGCAGGCGCGGACACCATCCAGCGAAAACAAGCTTTCAACATCTGAGCGGAACTGAGCCCCATACTCAGCCGCCGCTGCGATCGGATCGTCGTCGTAGGCTCTGGCGATCGCTTGTTGGTTAAACGCTGGGTTCAACTCCTGCGTTGACGCCTGCACGACTACGACATCACCATCCGGGTTGCCGTGGTGCTTCGACCACGCCGAGAACAGCACTCCTTTGCGGGCATAGGGGCTGCTGATGACAGCGAGGAGCGAGCCGGGCACGCGAGCCAGGGCGGGACGCAGCGCGCGCAGTAGCTCAACGTCCGGGTTGGCGCTCTCATCCGCCGGGAGGAATGCGGCCTCCTCGACAATCACCAGCGCGTAGCCACGACCGCGCGGCGCCGCCGTGGACGCCGTCATTACCTCAATGATGACTCCGTTAGACAGCTCGATGCTGTCCTTGGCCTCGGCTACGATGAGGGCTTCAAGAACTGGAACACTCTTCATCAGCCCGACGATGTAGCGGAACGTCACGCCGGCCTGCTTTCGGTCGGGCGCGAACACTCCGATGTAGACATTCTCACCGGGAACAAGCCCATACTCGCGGGCAGCGAAACACGCGGCCAGCGCCGAGACGATGCGTGACTTGCCGGCGCCACGCCCGACGATGGCATAGAACTCGCGCACGCCTGGGGTCAGCCTGCCGAGCACCTTTCGCCAGCCGTCCCAGCTCACCGCTTGGAACTCCGCGAAGAGATTCAAAAACTGCGCTGGCGGGACGTCCAAGCGGGCCTGCTGTCGCGTGGTCACTCAGTCACCTCGACATGCCGACCGATGGCCGCCGCCGCCGCACGGTGAATGGCTTCGAGCGGGTTGACGGGCTTCTGGCGCCGCTCCAGGCCGAGGGCCGTCGCCACCCGATGGAGCCGATCCACGACGGACAGGTAGGCCGTCAGGGCGGCGCGCTGGCGGCCCTTGGTCGTCAACGGGCCTTCGGCCACGAGTCGTCCGCCCAGGTAGTCGGCGACTACCGACAGCTCGATATACCTACCAACCATGTCCGACGAAAGTCGGCTTACCGACCCGCCAAGGTCTGCCTCGATCTCCAGACGCCGGGCGGCCAGGGCAGCGCGCATCCCGGTCTGCTCAGGCAGGGCAGCGGCCTTTACCTGCTCCGATCTCGCGCCGTGGCGCAGCGCTGCAAGGTTGCCACCGGTAAAAGTGCCGTCTGCCTTTCGACCATTTGTCGCGCTTTCCGCAAACGGCTTACCGGGCCGCTCCGTGGGTAGCCCAGAGGTGTCCGATGATGACTGGGCGCACGGGATTGCAGATGCCGTGCCCTCGCTGAAACTGCCGGAATTACCAACAGAAACAACCGGCGCCCGGGTCACTGTGCCCACGCTGTGCCCGCCGCGCGGCTGGGTCGGCTCCTTCAAGGTGGCGGCCCCGGCGGTCACCCGGCTGCCATCCGTTTGGTGAGACTGGTCAAAGTCTCCGGACGAACTATTGAGCGGCCCTGAACCCGTCATCCCGTCACCCCGTTACAGCGGTGCTTCTCGATCAGCGCGTCCAGGTCGGCGAGATCCACGAGCAGTCGATTCATCGGGCGTCCGTCGATCGCCCTCGGACAAGGCAGGCGAACGCTCGCCACATGGCCGTAAATGACCAGCTCCCGGGCCGAGCCGTAGGAGATGCCCATATAGGCGGCTGCCTGATGCAGGGTCATGAGTCGCCGCTGTGGCTTGGCGGCCGTGTCGGCGGTCAAGCTCAATGAGCACCTCCACTGGGAGCGGAAACCACGAGGTGCCCATACTTGCCGGGCTTCGCTGCGCCCGTCTGTCCTACCTGCGGTTTGGCCTTGCGGCCGTCGTACTTGCCGGCCAACACCTTCACCGCGTTCTCTTGGCTTTTGATAATCCAGTCGAACGACGCGCACCAGCCTCCGTCCTCGCCGCGCAGGAAGGCCGAGAGCTTCATCCGCTCGAACACGACTTGCCACTGTTGTAGCGGGTAGTCCTTGAGGCGCGCACCGATGTGCTTCACCCACTTGTCGGGGATGTGGTCGGCAGCCACCGGCTTGAATGGCCCGTTGGCGTTGACTTCGTTCCAGAGCTGCGCGAACGATTCCGCGGAGCCAGCAGCACACGGAGCAAGGGGCGAAGACGGCGTATGTCCTCCTTCGAGTTCGTATTCGTATTCGGGTACGTGTTCTATCCCCCCGGAGGTCTCCGGCGAGGTAGGGGGGGAGGTCCCCTCGGAGGTCGCGGGAGCAATGGGGGAGGTCCCCCTTGACGTCGCCGGGGAAGCAGGCGTGATGGCGCGTTCTTCGATCTCCACGCCGCCCCTTACTCCCGCGGCGATCGCGTCGAGGCGTGCAAGCAAGTCATCCGGCGCGCCCTGGCGCTTTGCTTCTCGCCGCCATCCGTCGTACACCGATGGCGATCGATCCCATGCGACTTGTAGCGCATTGGGCTGAAGCAGCCAGCGCGAACCACCGTCATAGATCCAGCCAAGGCGATCGCAGACGCGATCAAATTCTTCCCGGGCTTCGTCGATCGAGATCGAGAGTTCTTCCGCAAGGGAGCCGATCGAGAAACGCCCGAGGCCAGCTATGGCGCTCTGGATCCCGAGGCGCGCTTCAGCCCAAATGCGAAACTGAAGCGGCGACAGCGATCGCACGCCATCAGACTGTGTTTCGTTGACGCCCACCCGCCGGTAGAGCGGGCCGTGCCAACTCTTCGTTTTCGCCATTACCCTTACGCCGTCCCGATCGCTTGGCCTGACGGAGGCTCGAAGCATTCGGCCGGCTTCAAGCCGACCAAGCCGCCGAGGCGCACGCAGCGTTCATCGAGATACCGCACCATTTCACGTTTGCGGACAATCCGCGATAGCTGTGCGGCGTTGATCCCCACGACCGCGGCCAAGGCACATTGCGGGAGCGGCGCCGTCTTGAGACGGGCGATGAACTCCCAAGACACGTTCGCGACGTTACGTTTTCTCATGTTGTTGTTGATTTTAGTAAGGCCCACGTTCACACACGAGGGGGCCATCACCATGAGTCCGCAACGCCGCGTATTCTTGGATGAGAGTCATTTGCCCTCAGTCATCAATCGGTTTGACGTTGCTATTGCAAAGATACCGATCAATAGTGACCAGTATATGAAGATATTGAAATTTAAAAAGCCCCGCTCACGTTCGAATATCTCCGGGCAGAACATTGGGCGCGTGGTCAAGTTTGGCCCCAAGGTTGTCTCCCCGGAGCCGTCGTCGCTCCAGGATCGCCTCGTGGCCGCCATTGAGACGGGGGCCGATATGGGCAAACTTCCGGACGACCTGAAAGAATTTGCCGAAGAACGACTGCTGGAGCACTTCATTGCTGCGAGAAACAAGCTGATGGGAAGGGGGTAGAACGTGGCTAAGAAAAACGAGCGTAAAAAGCAATATGGCTTCCTGATTTCGCCGGAGCTGGCGGCCGGACTGAAGGCGCTGAAGGAGCGCGACGGAATCACCGAAAGCGAGGCGATTCGACGGGCACTGACCGAACATTTGAAGAGCAAGGGGGTAATGAAGCCTGATACGGCAAGGAAACGAGCGCGTTAGGTGATTTTCGCTGGCGAGATCGACCAGCGGAGCAAAGGAGCAGTGGTTATGGGAGTAGGACGAGGTAGCGTTTACAAGCGCGGGGCGGTCTGGTGGATCAAGTGGTATCGCGACGGCCGACCGTTTCGAGAAAGCAGCGGGAGCGCCAGGAAGACCGACGCTCAGGGCCTGCTGGCTCGCCGACTCGGCGACGTGTCGCGCGGTGCGCCCGTCTCGCCGAAGTATGACCGCCTGACCTTCGATGATGCGGCCAAGGCTGTCGTCAACGACTATCGATCAAACGGCAAGCGGTCGATCGATGGTCTGGAGCGCCGGCTTAGAAAGCACCTGACGCCATTCTTTAGCGGGCGCCGCATGGTCAGCATCGGCACGGCCGACATTCGGGAGTTCATCGCGAAGCGGAAGGCCGACGTCATCGTGTCGAAGCGTCAGAGGGAATCGGCAGGCGGAGTGACCGGAAGACCCGTTTCCAACGCGGAAATCAACCGCGAATTGGCGATCCTGAAGCGCGCCTTCAGCCTCGCCGTGAAGGACGGCTCCCTGCTGCATCGACCGCATGTGCCGAAGCTGGCAGAGAACAACGTGCGGAGAGGCTTCTTCGAGCCGGAGCAGTTCACCGCGGTCCTTTCTCGGCTACCGGAGCCCTTGCGCCCGGTGATCGAGTTCGCCTACATCACGGGCTGGCGCATCCCCAGCGAGGTTCTTAAGCTCGAATGGCGCCAGATCGACTTCACGGGCGATGGTCAGGTTCGGCTGGACGCGGGAACGACCAAGAACGGCGACGGCCGCGTGTTCCCGATGACAGAGCGCCTTCGCGTCCTGCTACAGGAGCAGCGCGACTACACCGACGCGTTTGGGCGGGAGAAGGGCCGTATCTGCCGTTGGGTGTTTCACCGCGACGGCGAGCGGGTGAAGAGTCTCCGGAAGGCGTTTGGGACCGCATGTGTGTCAGCCGGCTGCCCAGGACGCATCCCGCATGACTTCCGCCGCACGGCGGTGCGGAACCTTGTCCGCGCCGGGATACCCGAGGTGGTCGCTATGACGATGACGGGGCACAAGACCCGGAGCGTCTTCGACCGCTACAACATCGTCAGTGATGGCGACCTTCGAGACGCAGCACAAAAACTCGACCGGCACGCCAGCGGGCACAAAACGGGCACATTTGCGACCGTCGTCGGCCAGGGCTAAGCCAGTTCGGCGCGCGACCCTTCGGAATTGCTGAGGAATTGTAATGCCGGAGGAGGGGGTCGAACCCACACACAGTTGCCTGTACGGGATTTTGAGTCCCGCGCGTCTGCCAGTTCCGCCACTCCGGCCCGAACTTGAGATTATATCCCGCAATGCCACCCACGCGCGGATGCCGCGCGTGGGGCCCGGCTACGGGGCGATGATGCGCAGCTTCGGAAAGTAATGCCGATAGCGCCGCGCATCGCGGGTGAGCAGCGTGTGACCGGCCACGGCCGCGTGCGCGCCAATGTAGAAGTCCGGGAGCGGGGATCGGCGCTCGCCGCCTCGTCGCCGATACACGCGAAATGCCTGTCCGGCCAGGAAGGCCGCCCCCCACGGTAGCGACTCGCGATGCAGCATCGTGGCCGGGAAGATCTCTTCAACCAGATCTACCGAGGTAAAGCCCGAGGACACTTCCGCGAAGATGATTGGGTTGATCACGACGGGACCACGGTCCCGGCACATCTGGAGCATGGCGTCCGACCAGGATCGCCACTCCGACTCGTCGTCCACGAGGTCGATCAGGACGTTCGAATCAATCAGCGTCGAGTTCATCGGGCTCGTCACGGAGCAGCGCCATCAATTCCTTGCTGCTCATGATCATCTTCCCCGTGCCACTCTCGCGAATGTGCCTCACCAGTTTCGCGCCTGGACTCTCCGGATCGGCTTTGGGGTGGAGCACGGCCCGTCCGTCCTCGACCGAAAACTCCACCTCGGTGTTCGGAAGCAGGCCCAACTTTTCGCGGATGTGCTGGGGGATTGTGACCTGACCCTTGCTGGTGATTCGCATGGTAAGACTCTTACTGGTAAGAATCCTACCATCGTCCAGGCACCCAATACAATAAAAGGGGGCCTGCGGAAATGCTATTGGCGGGCGCCACTCCACGTGCCGCTGCACGTGCCGCCGCTGAACGTCCCGGTGAACGAGCGGCGATCCGGCGCGAGCGTGGCGTTGAAGGTGTAGAGCGTGTCGACCGGCACGGCGAACTGCATGGTGTTGCCGGTGATCTGCAGGCTCACCGCCTGGTTGAAGACCAGCGCCGACGGGATGTTGATCAGGAACTCGTGGAAGCCGGCAGGGTTGCGGCGGATGGTGCCGGTCCACTGCGCCGACGCGGGCAAGCTGGCGGCACACCCCGATCCCTTCACGATGGTTCCGGCCCAGTTGCCAAACACCGGATCGCCGGCCGCCTGATTCACCGTCACCGCTTGTCCGGCGATGGTGAGCGTGGCCGTGCGGGCGTCGCCGGGATTGTCCGACACGGTAAAGGTCGCCGTTCCCGGGCCGGAGGCTGAACTGGGTGAGGTCACCGTGACGAACGCCGCGCTTGAGCTCACGCTCCACGCGCAACCGGTGCTGGTGGTGACGCTGATCGATCCGGACCCGCCCACCCCCGCCATGCTGAGCGCGGTGTTGCCGAGCGCGTACGAGCACGCAGTTGAGGCCGGCGGGGTCGGCGCCGTGGGTGTCGAGGATGAAGATTGAGAGCACCCCGCCATCGCGAGCGGCGTCACCAGGATCAGCCCGAGCCAGAATCCGCGTGTCATGGCATCGAGCGTAACGGCCGACGGCGTGGCACACAAGCTCAGGCGTGGACCTAGAAGTTGACGCGGGCGCGAATGACGCCGACGGTCTCGTTACGGGTGTTGACGATCAGGGGCTGGGCGTAGCGATTGAGCAGGTTGAGTTCGTTGTCGCTAATGGCGTCGAGGGCGTGCAGCGTGGCCAGCAGCGCCGGTTCCACCGCCCGCCAGGCGCCGTCTTCCACCTTGATGGCCACCCCCAGGCGCATGGCCGGAATGCCCGCGCAGTAGAACCCTTCGGCGCCGACCTTGGCGAACAGCCGGCCCTCGGCCGCGCGCATCAGCGCCGTGTCGAGGCGGTCGGTGCCGGCCACGAACTCCGGGTGCGACACCATGGCCGAGACGATGCGGGCCGGCGCGGGCCGGCCGTCCGCCGCCGCCGCCGCGAACCGCGCGCAGCCTTCGGCCACGGCATCAAGCGGCATGGCGAACGTGGGCAGCCCGCACCCGTCGATCGCCTGCTCGATCGCCGAGGTTTCAACGCCCATCCATTCCGCGACCGTCGTGAGGATGCGTTGCTGCACCGGATGCGACGCGCGATGGTAGCCGTTGGTCACCCATTGCTGCTGCACCGCGTGGGCGAGCATGCCGGCGTGCTTGCCTGAGCAGTTGTTATGGATGCGGGTCGGCGCTTCGCCGGCGGCCTTCATGGCATCGGCCGTGGCGGCATGCATGGGCGGGTGAGGCCCGCAGGCCAGCGCGCCTTCCGTGAGTCTGGCCTTGGCCAGAATGGCGCGCGCCGCCGCCACGTGAAACGGCTCGCCGCCGTGCGACGCCGTGCACAACGCCAGTTCTTCAGGCGACAGCTGGAATTGGTCCACGCCCCCGGCCTCGACGAACGGCAGCACCTGGAACATCTTGATGGCCGAGCGCACGAAGCTGTGATGCGCGGGATTGCCGGCGCTGGCGGTGAGCCCGTGCTCGGCATGCGCGACCGCGATGTGCACGCGGTGCTGCGATTCGACGGTGTCGCCACGCCAGACGTCGACGGTACACTGGCCGCGCCGCACGCCGGGGTCCCGGCGAAGACGGCGCGTCATGCGCGGGGGACCCAGGCGAGCGCGACCAGTTGCACCGAGACGCCGCCCCGCTTGGGCTTGACCAGCACGCGCTCGAGCGCTTCGGCCGACAGGTCCCATTCGGCCGACACGGCCTGCAGGTCGGCCGCGAGGGCGGCCTGCACCTCGTTCAACTGCTGCGCGAGCGCCGCCGCCGTCTCGGAGGCGCGCGCCACGTCCTGCGCTTCTTTCCCAATCTTGCCCATGCCGCGGGCGGCCGTCGTGGCGCGGCCGAGCGTGCTGGCGCTCACCGCCTTGCGGCCGAGCAGCGCGCCGAAGATGGTGGCGCCTATCGACACGGCCGCCGACATCCTGGCGCCGGTGGCCTGCTCGCTCTGCACCTGCACCGCCTGTTCGGCCCGCCGCATGCGGTCCTGCAGCGTCGTCATCTTCGACGCGTATTTCTCGCGCACCTTGGCCAGCGCCGCATCCCTGGCTTCGCGGGCGCCGGTGCCCAGGCGGATGCGGAAGTCGCGTTCCGATTCGTCGGGCGCCGACAGCATCCTGGTGCGCGGGCTCTTGAACAGCTCGATCGACTGCGACTGTGCCGCCCAGCGCGCGAAGTCTTTTTCCCAGGTCGCGTAGCTCTTGGGCCTGGCCGCAGGCGCCGGCAGCGCCGCAAACGTCGCCGCCGCCCCTTCGGGGGCGGTCAGCAGGTCACTCACGGCAAAGTCCGCGGGCTCGGCCTGCTCCCAATCGATGGCGACGGGGCCGTCGCCGATGGGCGTCAGCACCGCCACTTCGCGGGTTTCATCCAGTCCAAGCTTGGCGTCGGAGTACGCCACCCGCGCGACGCCCAACACCATGGGCACATACGAATCGCCTCCGGGCACGAAGAACTGCTGGATGGCCGGATCCAGAACCGGAGCCGTTGGCACGCGTGGCACCACTCCCTTAGGCACATCAGGCACCGTAGGCACCCCAGGCACCGGTGCCGGCCGCGAGGCCGTCAACGCCCGTATTTCTTCTCGTCCGAGCGGTCCCCGTAGGTACGACAGCGCCCAGCGCGTCTCGAACAGCACCGGTTCCGTGTCGTGCACGTTGTGCAGCAGGAACATGCGCTTGCCCAGCGACGACAGCAGGTGATCGATCTGCGGCCGGTCGAAGCCCGTGCCGGCCGTGCTGACCGCGCCTTCGAGACCATCGAGCACCCGCGCCTTGTCGCGATCGGTCTGCAAGCGGCCGAGCATCCAGGTGCCGGCGTTGGCCAGCGCCTTGTAGTCCAGGTCCACGGGATTCTGGGTCGCCACCGTCAGGCCGAGGCCAAAGGCGCGCGCCTGCTTCAACAGGGTGAGCAGCGGCGCCTTCGAGGGCGGGTTGGCGACCGGCGGCAGGAAGCCGAAGATCTCGTCGAAATACACCAGGGCCCGCAGGCTCGAGGTGCCGCGCTGGCTGCGCATCCAGCCGACCAGCTCGTTGAGCAGCAGCGAGACGAAGAACATGCGCTCGTGGTCGTCGAGATGGGCGAGCGAGATGATGCTGACGCGCGGACGGCCGTTGGCGCCGTACAGCAGGCGGTCGATGTCCAGCGGCTCGCCCTGCAGCCACGCGCTGAAGCCGGGCGCCGCGAGCAGCTGGTTGAGCTGCATCGCCAGCGCGAAGCGGTCCTTGGCGGGGTAGAACGACTCGAGGTCCAGCACGCCGACCTTCGCGATCGGCGGCGTCTGCACTTGCGCGATCAACGCCGGCAGGTCCAGGTCGATGCCGGCCCGCCACGCCGCGGTGAACAAGGTCGAGACGAGCACGTGTTCGCGGCTGCGCAGCGGCTCGGCGTCGACGCCGGCCAGTGTCAGCACGCTGGTCGCGGCCGTGGTCACGCGATCCGACAGCAGCTCGGGATCGTTCAGGATGGCCGGCTCGGGCGCGGCGAACGATCGCACGATCGAAATCGGCCGGCCGCTGGCGCTGCCCGGGGTGTAGAGGGCAAACTCGGCGGCCTCGCGCAGCCGCGTGATGCGCGTGCCGTCCTGGCCCCACTCGGCCAGGCCCTTCGCCCACCGGGCGGCTTCGGCCTGCCCAAACGCCTCGGACGACAGGCCGGCCCGGCGCGCTTCATCGGGGTTCACCCACGGCGTGAACTCCGCCGCCGACAGGCCGGGAAACGTCAGCAGCAGGTTACCCAGGTCGCCCTTGGGGTCGATGGCAATGACCGGAACGCCGTCGATGGCGGCTTCTTCGATCAGGTCGATGCCGAGGCCCGTCTTGCCGCTGCCCGTCATGCCCACGATCACGCCGTGCGTGACCAGGTCTGACGAGTCGTAGAGCAGCGGCGTCTCGCCGCGCGTCTTGGTGGCCGGATCGACCTGGCGTCCCAGGTAGAACAGGCCGAGCTTTTCGTAGCCTGTCCCGAGCGGGGTCGAGGGGTCGGTCACTGGCGGACCTTGCCGTCGGCGCGGTACAGGAACAGCATGCGGCTGCGGCCCTCGGCATCGGTGAAGGTGTCGGCCTTCTCAGGGGTCCAGTCGCCCATGCCGAACGAGTGGGTCACGATGCGCGACCCGGGCTTGAGTTGCGCGGTCAGCAACGGCCGCAGCTTGAGGTTGGAGGCCGTCAGCAAGTATGTGGTGACCACCGAGGCGCCCGACACGTCGGTCTTCATCGCATCCTGGAGCTTGAAGGTCACCAGGTGCTCGACGCCGGCCGCCTTGGCGTTGGCGTTGGCTTCGGCAATGCGTTGGGGGTCAATGTCCACGCCCATTCCGCGGGCGCCGTATTTTTTCGCCGCGGTAATGGGAATGCGGCCGTCACCGCATCCCAGGTCGATGACGACATCATTCTTGGTGACGCTGGCCAGCAGCAGCATCCGATCGACGACGTCCTGGGGAGTGGGGACGTAGGGGGCCAATTGCGGCGCATCGGGCCTTTTGGCGGCCGGCGATTGGGCTGCGGGGAGGGCTCCGGCGGCCACGATCAGGGCCAGGCTGAGCTGGAAGACGATTCGGAACATGTCCGAGAGCATATCAAGGCGCCCAAACGAGGGGCCCAAAGCCCTCTAACCGTGTGTCGAATCAGGGGTTACTCGGGGCGCGCCCGATTGCGCGAAATACACGGAAATACGCCATTTTCGGCCTATTTCCGTTGATTTCGCCGTCGTTCTCGGCTATACTGACTGAACCTGATAGCGCACTCACTCCTGCCAGTAACACCATCTCGAAACGAGGGGCACGTGGGATTTAAGATCGGTGACAAGGTCATTTACCCGAATCATGGGCTCGGGGTCGTTGAGAAGGTCGAAGAGAAGACCATTCTCGGAACCACGTGTGGATTTTTTCACCTACGGATTCTGTCGAACGAAACGACCGTATTGGTGCCCGTAGCGAACGTGGACAACGTTGGGCTGCGCCGGGCCATTACCGACGAAGAAGTTGAACGACTGTTCCAACTGCTGGGCGACGGCAAGATCGACAACCACCAGAACTGGAAAGGCCGCTTCAAAGACAACTCAGACAAGATGCGCACCGGTTCCATTTACGACATGGCCGATGTGCTCAAGAGCCTGACGTTCCTGGCCAAGTCGAAGAGCCTGTCGTTCCGCGAGAAGCGCATGCTCGACCGCGCCAAAGCCCTGATTGTTTCGGAGATTTCCGAAGTGATGCGGACCACCGCGGCCGACATCGAAGAGCGGGTCAACACCGCCCTCGAGAAGTGCTTCGTCCAGAAGGCCCGCACGGCCCAGCGGGCGGCGACCCGCGCCACCAAGGCGGCGCCCGCCAAGGCGGCCGCGCGCGTGACTCCGGTGGCGGCGCCGCGCCGCCAAGCTCGCGCGTCGTAACGCGTATTGACGGTACACTGGCGGCGGCATGACTACGATCATTGCCGCCGTCAGGTCTGTACTGACCTACATCGTCGTCTCCCTCTACGTTCTCGTCGCCGGGCCCATCGGGCTTGGCATCGCCATTCCCTTCAAACTCAAAGGCGTGCTGTACGAGCTGGGCCACATCGGCGTGGGCCTGGCCCTGGGCATGGCCGGCATTCGCTACCGGGTGACCGGCGCCGGGAAGGTGCCGGCGGGGAAGGCCGTGGTGTTCTGCTCGAACCACGAGAGCAACGTGGATCCGCCTGTGTTGTTCCAGGCGCTGCACCGGCGGCTGCACGTGCTGTTCAAGGCGGAACTCACGAAGCTGCCGATCCTGGGCAAGGTGATGCTCGCGGGCGGTTTTGTCGCGGTCGAGCGCGAGCGCCGGGAGGCGTCGATGGCCTCGATCGAGCGCGCCGCCGATTCCATCCGCGCGGGCAACTCGTTTCTGATCTTCCCCGAAGGCACCCGCAGCCGCACCTCGGAGCTCTTGCCATTCAAGAAGGGTGGCTTCATCATGGCCATCAAGGCGCAGGCGCCGATCGTGCCGGTGGCCATTTCCGGCGGCCGCGACGCCATGCGCAAGGGCAGCTGGTTCGTGCGGCCGGTGATGTGCCGCATCCGCATCGGCGAGCCGGTGGAAACCGCCGGCATGTCGGTGGACGACCGCGATCGGCTGATCGACATCGTTCGGGCGCGCATCGAAGACCTGCTGAAACAGTAGGGGCTGACCCTTTCGTGGGGACCACCGATGGAAATACTCGCCACTCTGGGCCGCACGCTTGGGTTCTCGCTGGCCGCGGGAGTCAACCTCTACGCGACGGTGGCGGTGCTTGGGCTGGCCGCGCGCTACGGCTGGGTGCAGCTCCCTGAACAATTCCAGGTCTTCAACCACCCGTGGGTCATCGGGGTGGCCGCCTTCCTGTACGTCGTCGAGTTCGTGGCCGACAAGATTCCCTGGATCGATTCGATCTGGGACTCCATCCACACGGTGATCCGGCCCGTGGGCGGCGCGCTGATCGCGGTCGCGGCGCTCGGCGACGCCTCGCCGGCCGTGATGGGCCTGATTGCGCTACTGGGCGGCACGGCGGCGGCCGGCAGCCACATCACCAAGGCCGGCGCCCGCGTCGCCATCAACACCAGCCCGGAGCCGTTCACCAACTGGTTCGCGAGCCTTGCCGAAGACGTGTTCGTGATTGGCTTGAGCCTGCTGACGCTGAAATTCCCGCTGCTGGCGCTGCTGGTGAGCGCCA
Source organism: uncultured Acidobacterium sp. (assembly GCA_964350785.1). GTDB lineage: Bacteria > Acidobacteriota > Vicinamibacteria > Vicinamibacterales > UBA2999 > 12-FULL-67-14b. Next base: position 30,862 of record CAYGMD010000030.1, read on the forward strand.
TCATCCTGGTGATGATCGTGTGGCTGGCGCGCCGCCTGTGGACCTGGCTGCGTCCGTCAGGCGCCGCGGAGACGCCGTCAACCTAGCGCGCGCGTCTTCTGGCCAGCCACAGATTACACAGATTACGCCGATGCGAGGCCCGGCTCACGACGCCAGGCTTCGCCTGGCGACGCGGGCCCGGATGGAGCCGGCCAACAAGAGCCCTGTTGGTCCGATGCGTGCGTTGGCGCTCTTGCTGGCCGGCTCCATCCGGGCCCGCTGCCGGCTGAAGGCCGGCGTGAGCCGGACCGCGTCTTGCGGCGCGCTTGGCGCATCTGCGCCATCTGCGTCATCGGCGGCCCGAGAAGGACCGTTAGGTCAGGACAGCGCGCAGGCGCTCGAGAATTTTCGCCGGGATCTCCACGGCTGTCAGCCTGTGATCCGCGCCAAGCTGCACGCAGGCGGCCGTCACGGTGCCGACGCCGACGGTAACGTCGCCGCGCATGATGGTGTGGTTGTATTGGATGGAGCGCGCGGTCACGGCGACCATGCCGACGTGGACCTCGAACTCGTCTTCGAACCGGAGCGGCCGCTTGAAATCAAAGGCTGCCGACACGCGCGGCCACTTCAACTCCGATTTGACCGAATCAATGCTCAGGCCTGCCGCTCGCCACAATCCGTGTTCGGCTTCTTCCATGTAACGAAAGAAGTTGGAGAAGTGCACCATGCCGGCCAAGTCGGTTTCGGCAAACTGCACGCGACGGGCGTAGCGGAAGGGGGCTATGGCCGTGGCTCCTCGTCGGCGTCTCGTTGCGCACCAAACATCTCGATTCACTATACGTCGAATTTTTCAGTGGCTTACCGGGACGAAGCCGGGGACGTTCAGGGTAAAGTGACAAGATGCGGATTCGGCTGGCCGTCCTTGGTTTGCTGGCAGTGTCGCTGGCCGTGGGCGTTGCCCAGCAACGGCAGCCCGAGGCGCAACTCCCGCGGTTTCGCGCCGGCGCCAACCTGGTGCGGGTCGATACCTACGTCTCGGTCAACGGCGTGCGCGTGACCGACCTCACGCCCGACGACATCCAGATCTTCGAGGACGACCGGCCGCAGCGGATCGAAAGCCTGGAATTGATCGACGCGCGCGGCTCGTCGCCCGGTGCCAGGCGCCCGGACCCAACCACCGTTGGCGGCATGCAGCAGGGGGCCGGCGATGCGGCGCGGCTGTTCACGTTGTTCATGGATCGGCCCCATGTCTCGGTCGCCGGCTCCTATCGCGCCAACAAACCCATCGTCGAAGCCCTCGACCAGATCGTGGGCGTCGACGACATGGTTGGCGTCATGACGCCGGAGATGTCGCCGAGCGCGATCACCTTCAGCCGGCGCACCACCAGCATCGAACGCTTTGTCACCGACACGTGGGCGTGGGGGATCAAGGACCAGGCCGCCCAGTACTCGCCCAGGGAGCTGTCATTCCAGGAGTGTTATCCCGAGGTGCGGTACGGATTCGTCGCCGCCGAGATGATCGCGCGCCTGCGGGAGCAGCAGACGCTCGACAGCCTCGAGGCGCTCGTCAGCCACCTCGAAGGCCTCCGGCCTGAACGCAAGTTTGTCATGGTGTTCACCGAAGGGTGGCCGCTCTACCAGCGGAGCGAGAAGCTGGGCGGCGCGCTGGAGGGCGAGGCGCCGAGGCAGGAGCCGGTGGGGACCGACCCGCTCACCGGCGGCCTCCGCCGGCCGGGCGGCGCCGACGCGCGCGGTGGTCAATCGCAGTCTTTCGAGTCGTGCGAGCGCGAGCGCGTGATGCTGGCGTTCATCGATCACGAGCTGAAGTTCCGCGAGCTGCTGCAGCGCGCCAACCGCGCGAATGTCAGCTTTTATCCCGTCGACGCGCGCGGCCTGATCGTGTTCGACCAGCCGACCCGGTTCGACCTGCCGCCGTCGGTCGACACCGCCTGGTTGCGCGATCGGCACGACGACCTGCGGATGATGGCGTTGCAGACCGACGGCCAGGCCGTGCTCGACGCGAACAACGTCGCCGGGGCCATGCAGAAGATATTCGCGGACGTCGGGTCCTACTACCTCGCCAGCTATTACTCGTCCAACCCGAAGCTCGATGGCCGCTTCCGGCGCATCCGTGTCGAAGTCAAGCGCGAGAACGTTGAGGTGCGCGCGCGTCCCGGCTACCTGGCGCCGACCGAAGCCGAGGCTCGTGCCGGCGGCGTCGCGCCCGAGCGTCCGGTCGGCAGCCGCGCCGCACCGCCTCCCACCGTCACCCGCGCGCTCGACGCCATTGCGCCGGGGCGCGGCAACCTGCCCGTTCGCATCCAGGCCGCTGGCGGCCGCGGCCTCGTCCGCGCGGTCGTCGAACTCGACGCGGCCACCGCCAGGCAGCCCGAGTGGCTGTCGGGCGGCACGTTGCGCCTGACCGTCGAACCGGATCGGGCCGGCGCGTCGGCCAAGTCACTGCCGCCACAAACCGTGACCAAGGCGATCGAGCCGGGCCAGCGCAGCATTTCGGTGGATGGGCTCGACACGCCGCTGCCGGCGGGCCGCTACCTGGTGCGGGCCGAGATCACACCGCGGGCCGGACGTCTCCCGCTGCAGGTGAGCACGTTTGTCACGGTGCCGCCCGAGTCGGCGGTCATTGGCACCGCTGCGCTCGCGCTGCGTCGCGGTCCCAGCACGGGCCTGGCGTACGTGCCGACCGCTGACCCGCGTTTCCGGCGGACCGAACGCTTGCGCATCGAGGTGCCGCTGGCCGAGCCGGCCACCGAAGCCACCGGCCGCATGCTGACGCGCGAGGGGCAGCCCATGCCGTTGATCGTCACGTATTCAAGCCGCGTTGACGAAGCCACCCAGATGCGGCTGGGCGTGGCCGATGTTACGCTGGCGCCGCTGGCGGCGGGCGAATACGTCCTGGAGTTCACCATCAAGACCCCGGCACAAACCGAGGTCATCAGCTACGGGTTCCGCCTCATCCCGTGAAAGGGGACCTGCTCCCTTTTTACGATCCGCCCGTGGTGAACGTCAGGATGAATGGGGCAAGCGCACCGCCGTCGGTGCCCTTGATCCCTTCCAGGAACTCGACCCTGACCAGGCGAAACGGCTCCAGCGGCTCGCTGATCCTGATCTCGAGCGCGCGATTCTCGCGCGTGTAGTTGGTGGCAAACGCGAGGGTCCGGTCGGTGGTGTCCTTGGCGTAGGTGATGCGCACGCGATCCTTGAGCGACGCGGGATCGAGGTCGCGCGACAACTGCATCCGCACGCGCCCGGCCAGCGACACGTCGGTTTCGCCCTCGGTCGGCGCGGTGAACAGCACTTCCACCGGCGGCGGTGGCGGGGCAATCTCCACTTCGGTGACCGACTCCGTCGGCGTCTGGGCCAGTTCGATCGCCGTGCCTTCCAGCCACGTGAGTCCCCTGGCCGTGCGCACCGTCCCCAGGACCCTGACCCAGCGGCCCGCGTCGAGGCGCTTGGTCGCATCGAAACTAAAGGTCTTGCCCTTGGGCTCCAGCCCCATTACCCACAGCGCGGTATCGCCCGCCCGGAGCACGAACTGCCACTTGGCGGGCGCGGGCGCTTCGGGCAGGTCGCCGTAGAGATTGCGGCCACGGAACTGGCCGAGAATCGACACCCGCTGGCCTTCGAAGCGGGCCGGTTCCAGCGCGACCGAGCGCAGCGGGGGCGTGGCGGCCTCCGCTGGCGGTGGCGGCGGGACGGTGCCCGACAGCAACAGCAGCAGCTCCTCACCGGGGCGCGGCCAGCGTTCCGGATACATCGCCCTGATACGCTCGCCGAGGTTGAACGGAATCAGCCGCGGGTCGTCCTGGGAGAGCCGGCCGATATCCAGGAACTGCCCGCGCGCCTCGAGTTTGCCCTCGCGCGGGAGCTCGCGGGCAATCAGGCGGATGGTGGCCTCGTCGCTGGTGAACAGGGCGTTCTCGACGGTGTCGCCCTTGACGGCGCCGATCACCGAGACGTTCTGCTGGTGGTAGAAGCCGGGATAGCTGCGCAGCGCGGCAATGGTCGTGGCCCGCCGCGTCGCCGGCTGGGCGCCGGCGGTGGCCAGCAACAGGCTGCACAAAACGGCGAGCGCGAAAGTGGTCCGGCGCATTGGTAAGTCCATGCTAGCAAAATCACCAACTCGCCAATTCGCCAGACCACCAGATCGACGCGCCGATGGCGTCACACCGTTCGCTGCGCGAACCTCGACAGGATCACCGCCAGCACAAAGAACAGCAGCGCGCCGGCGAACTGGCCGAAGGCGTCTTCGCCGCGCAGCGCCGGCATCATTTCGCCCACCACCTGGAACGGCCGCAGCCAATCGGCGCCCACCAGCACGGCATAGAGGATGCCCGCCAGCGAGCCGCCGGCGATCAGGCCGGAGCTGAACAGCGTGCCGGAACTGAGATCCGAATCGCTCTTCTCGCCGGTCTTGCGCTCGACCCACCAGCGGACGAGGCCGCCGATGAAGATGGGCGCGGTGGTGGCAATCGGCAGGTAGGCGCCGACCGCGAACGACAGCGAGTGGATGCCGCACAGCTCGAGCGTCACCGCCACGAACACGCCAACCAGCACCAGGCCCCACGGCAGGTTTTGCGACAGCAGGCCCTTGATGAGGGTGGCCATGAGCGTCGCCTGCGGCGCCGGCACGTCGGCCGAGCCGATGCCGAACACCTGGTGCATGTAGAGCACCGTCATGCCGATGATGAAGGCCGAGGTGACCACGCCAATCGCCAGGCCCATCTGCTGATACTTGGGCGTGGCGCCGACGATGTAGCCGGTCTTGAGGTCCTGCGAGGTGTTGCCGGCGTTGGCCGCGGCGATGCAGACAATGGCGCCGACCGACAGCGCGACCGGCCCGTAAACATCCCCCGTCCATCCCAGCGCCACGAAGATCATGCACGTGATGATCAGCGTCGCGATGGTCATGCCCGAAATCGGGTTGGACGAGGAGCCGATCAGACCGGTGATGCGTGACGATACGGTCGCGAAGAAGAAGCCGAACAGGATAATCAGCACCGACACCAGCACATTGCCCTGCGTCGGCAGGCCCGGCGTGACCGCCAGGAACACGGCCAGCAGCAGCGATCCAACCAGCACGACGGCGATCGGCACGTCCTGCTCGGTGCGCAGTGGCTTGCCGGCGGCGCCGGTGCCAAAGCCCTTCAGGCCCTCGCGCGCCGACGCGATGATGGTGGGCAGGGTGCGGGCGAGCGTGATCAGCCCGGCCGCCAGCACCGCGCCGGCGCCGATGTAGCGGATGTAGGCGCTCCAGATTTGCCCGGGGCTCATC
>CAYGMD010000031.1:0-35897 GCA_964350785.1 uncultured Acidobacterium sp.
GTGCCACCTGCGTCATGACGGGGGGCGCGGGCGGCGTCTCGCGCCGAATCTCCTGCACCGACATCAACGACAGGTTGCCGCACGCCTTCGGCACGACGAAGGTATAGGTGCGATTGTCTTCGGTGACACGGAACAGGAAGGCCTTGAACGGCTTGGCGCCCGCCCAGCGGAACTTCTCCACGCGCGACGGGGTGCGATCGCCGCGGCCGACGTTGGGCCGGTAGGCCATCCACTCGAGCGTGTCGCCACGCTGGAAGTCGCATTCGACCATGACGCCGTCGGCCGGCTTGGCCTCGGCGCACGACGCCACGACGGTCGCCGGCAAGCCGCTCGACAGCATCGCGATCACGGCATTCGACTGCGCCGAGAGGCCCGCATCACTCAGGACCTTGCGGACGTCGTCGCCCATGCCCTTGGTGTTGGCCATCCGCTTGATGCTTTCGGGGTTGGTCAGCGCCGGCTTGTGAAACGAGGTGGAACCGCCAAGGCGCTTGGCGTCGCGATAGCCGTCGGCCGAGCGGGCGGGTTGCGCGGCCGCCATCGAAACCGACGCCAACAGGACGATGGCGACGGCGCCGGCGCCGAGCGCGGGATGCCTGGGCCAGGTATAACACTTCGCGTGCATGACTTAATCTCTCGGTCGAGGCGCTGAGAGCCCAGCGCCCGACGGTAATAATGTTCAACCGCAGCGGGAGGAAGCGACGACCCGTGGCGGAAACTGCAGCCCGGTCCATCTGGGTCTGCGAGTCCTGCCGGTTGACGTTGCAAGAGGAAGGCCACCAATAAGGAGACTTTTCAGGGCCCCGCCCTGCCCAGATTGGCCCTCGCGCGCGTTGAATCAAGCAAGTCGGCGCCAGGGGGCCGCCTCTCCTATAATGCCCGGCATGGATCAGCGCAAACCGCCACGCCGCTCCCTGGCCGGGACGACGCGCGCCCAGGAGTACGGTTACACTTTGTTGTCCGTCGGCTAGCTCCCCCGTTCGTTCGTGTCTGTCGTCAACCCGTCAGCGTAAAGGGGGTCCCATGGATTCGATTCAGCGTCGTGGTTTTCTCGGGAGATTGCTCGGTGCGGCGTCGGCGTTTGGCGTGTCGTTGACCGCGCCGATGGCGGCCTCGGCCCAGGCGCCGGCGGCCGATGACTGGCTCAAGGAAGTGAAGGGCACACACCGGTGCCTGTTCGACTTCCCGAAGCACTCGAATGGCGTGGGGCTGCTTCACATCCTCAACTACCTCAGCACCTATTCGGCGGCCTACAAGGCGGCGCCGGGCACGGTGGGCGCCGTCGGCACCTTCTACGGCATCGGCCCGGGCGCCAGCATCTCACTCGGGTTCAACGACGCGATGTGGGCGAAGTACGCGCTGGGGGAATACACCGGGCTCAAAGACGCCGCCGGGAAGCCCTACACCCGCAACCCGTTTCACCGTCCCACCAAGGACGAACTGCCGCTGCTGATGCAGGCGATGCAGACGCCGACGATCCCGATGTTCGCCGACGCCATGCCCGCGCTCGGCATCGAGAGCCTGCAGAAGATGGGCACCAAGTTCCTGATGTGCAACAACGCGTTCGGGGCCTGGTGCGCCGAGCTGGAGGCGCGCGGCAAGGGCAACGCCGCGGCGCTCCAGAAGGAGCTCGGCGCGAACCTGCTGCCCGGGGTCACGATCGTGCCGGCGATGGTGATTGCCATCGACCAGGCACAAGCCGCCGGCGTCGCCTACAACCGCCAGTGAGAGAGTAACCAGCCATGACCACACACCTGAAGCAACTGCTCTCCACGCTGGCCGCCGTGTTGCTGCTGGCCCCGATTGGCGCGCGGGCCCAGGCGCCGTCGGCCGCCGCCCTGATCGAGGACGCCGTGCACGTGCTGCCGGCGGACCTGCGCGCCGGCGCGACCGTCGTCACCTACGACCCCGCGACCGGCGCGCGCCAGGTGCTCCGCCAGGGCACCAACTTCATGGAGTGCCAGCCGACCATGGCTGACGGCTTCACGCGCTGCTATCACAAGTCGCTCGGCCCCCGCCGCGACCTCGAAGCCAGGCTGCGCGCGGAAAAGAAGACCGACGAGCAGATTGCCGCGGCGGTGGCCGCCGCGGTGAAGGCCGGCACCCTGCCGCCCAGCGCGCCGGCCATGATGTCGTATCGCGGTTACGCCAAGCGCGATCGCATCCAGAACCTGTGGGTGATCTCGCTGCCCAACCGCACGCCGGAATCGGTCGGCGTGTCGATCGACAGCCAGCGCGACGAGGCGCTGGAGGGGTACGGGCTGCCGTGGATGATGCTGCCGGGCACGCCCGGCGCGCACGTGATGATTCCAATCAACCCCGCGCCGAAGGTGTCCACCATCACCGACGTCGCCGCCACCGAGATCGAGCAGGCGGTGCTGCCGCTGCCCGACGACCTCAAGCCCGGTGCGGGCGTGTACAAGTACGACCCCAAGACCGGCGACCGCGTCACTCTGAAAAAGGGCACCAATGCGGTCGAATGCATGCCGCGCGGCGCCGACGGCTTCACCTGGTGCTACAACGTCGTCACCGCCGATCGGCGTGACTACTCGGCGAAGCTGCGGGCGCAGGGCAAGAGCGACGCCGACATCACGGCGGCGGTCGCGGCGGCCACCACTGCCGGCACACTCAAGCCGACACCGTTCGGCACCATGTCGTACCGGCTCTATGGCAAGAAGGACCGCATCCAGTTGCTGTGGGTGCTGTCGGTCCCCGGCGCCACGCCCGAGTCGATCGGGGTCTCGGAAGGCAGTCAGCGAGACGAGGCGCTCAAGGGCCAGGGCGTGCCCTGGTTGATGCTCCCGGGCACGCCGGGCGCGCACATCATGATCCCGATCAACAAGTAGCGTGACCGAGATCGCCGAACGCCGGGCCGTGCCCAGGGTGGATACCACCCTGGTGCACGCGCACGGGATCGCCGCCCTGGTGACCCTGCTCGTCTCGGTCACCTGCGGCATCATCGTCGCCTTCCAGTTGCTGTATCCCGACCTGGGCGCCGGCGCGCCGTGGCTCAGCTGGGGCCGCCTGCGCTACGCCCACACCCAGGGCATCATGCTCGGCTGGCTCGGCAACGCCTTCTTCGCCTTCCTGTATCACGCCGTGCCGATCCTGAGCGGACGGCCGGTCACCAGCGCGCGGCTCGGCCGGTGGCTGTTCGCGGTGTGGAATTTCGCGGTGATGCTGCCGGGGTGGGTGCTCGTGCTGGCCGGGGTAAGCCAGCCGCTCGAATGGGCGGAGTTCCCCCTGGCAGTCGACGCCATCGTGGTCGTGGCCCTCGTGCTGGCGGCGGTGCAGTTCCTGCCGCCGTTCTTCGCGCGCGGGCTCGAGTATCTCTACGTGTCGAGCTGGTACGTCATCGGCGGCCTGGTCTTCACGCTGCTGGCCTACCCGATGGGCAACCTCGTGCCCGAGTATGTCGCGGGCGCCAGCGGCGCCGCCTTCAGCGGGTTGTGGATTCACGACGCGGTCGGGCTGTTCGTGACGCCGCTCGCGCTGGCGATCATCTACTTCGTCATTCCCGCGGCCACCCGGCGGCCGATCTACAGCCACTTCCTGTCGATGCTCGGGTTCTGGCTGCTGTTCTTTCTCTATCCGCTCAACGGCACGCATCACTACGTGTACTCGGTGATCCCGATGTCGGCGCAACTGGCCGCCATCACCGCGTCGGCGCTGCTCGGCGTCGACGTGATCATCGTCGTCGCCAACCTGTTGTTGTCGCTGCGCGGCGCGGGCGTCATCCCCAGGGATCCGGGGCTGCGATTCGTGGCCACCGGCACCTACTTCTACCTGGTGGTCAGCCTGCAGGGTTCGATGCAGGCGCAGATGGCGGTGAACCAGGCCGTGCACTTCACCGACTGGGTGGTGGGACACTCGCACCTCGCCATGCTGGGGTTCGCGTCGTTCGCGGCCGCCGGCGGGCTGGTGCACGCGTGGCAACGCATCCCATGGGCGCGCTACAACGCCCGCGCCATCAATCACGCCTACTGGCTGCTGGTGGCGGGCCTGTTGCTGATGGTCGTCGACCTGACGGTCGCCGGCCTGGTGCAGGGACGGCTGTGGGCTGACGGCGCGCCGTGGATCGAGTCGGTGCGGGCGTCGCGGGTGTACTGGGTGATCCGCGCGCATGGCGCCTCGTGGCTGCTCGCGGGTGGATTCATTTCGCTGCTGGTGGGCCTCACCACGGGGCCCAGGGGCGGCGGCTGGCAGGCGGTGGAAGACAGCATCGGCGCGGCGCCGATCGAGCAGGTGGCGCCCAGGCTGGTGCCGCTTCCGGGAGGTGCCGCGTGAGCGCCGGCCGCGCCGTCAGAAAAGCGTACGTGGTGGCCAGCGTGGCGGGCGTGCTGTTCTTCGTGATGTCGGTGGGGCTGCTCGGGGTCTGGCCGCGGCGCGTCATCGAGGCCGAGACCGCGGCGATGTCGCCGGCGCATCCGCTGGGTCTGAGCGACAGCGCGCTGCGCGGCCGCGCCATCTACGCCCGCGAGGGCTGCGGCTACTGCCACACCCAGCAGATTCGCTACCTGCACACCGACATGGCGCGGTTTGGCGCGCCGACGCTGGCGTGGGAGACGCGGTTCGACTATCCACACCTGTGGGGCACGCGGCGCATTGGTCCCGACCTGTCGCGCACCGCGGGCACGCGCTCGGCCGACTGGCACTTCGCCCACCTGTTTGCGCCGCGCTCGATCGTCTCGCTGTCGGTGATGCCGGCCTACCCCGCCCTGTTCGACGGCGCGGCCGACCGGCCCCGCCAGGAGGCCCGCGACCTGCTCGCGTACCTGGAATCGCTCGGCCGCGCCCGCGCGCTGGCCGGCCCCGAAGGCGAAGCCCACGCGCGCGAAGGGTGCAACTGCGCCGGCGATGAGATGCGGCAAATGGCATTTGATGGGCCGGTCAACGCCCACCCGGCCACGACCCTTCGGCGCGGCGGCGTGCCGGCGCTTGCGCCGTCAACCAACCTGGCCCGCGGGCAACAACTCTACGGCGATCACTGTGCCAGCTGCCACGGCGCCACCGGCGCCGGCGACGGTCCCGGCGCGGCGGCTCTGCGGCCGCGGCCCGCCAACCTGATCGAGCACGATTACAGCCCTCGCCGGATCGCCGAGGCGTTGTGGCACGGCGTGCCCGGCACCGCCATGCCGGCGTGGCGCGACCACTCCCTCGACGACCTGGCGGCGCTGGCGGCGCACGTGCGCGCGCTCGCGGCGGCGCGCGAGGAACCCACGCTGCCGGCGCACCTCGCCGACATCGGCGCCCGCGCCTACGCCGCCAACTGCGCGCAGTGTCACGGCGCGGACGGCGACGGCCGCGGCTCGGCCGCCGATGCCTTGCCCATGGCGCCGACCAGTTTCCGCGCGCTGCGGCCCACCCTCGACCATAGCTTGCGCGCCTTGCGAAACGGCGTGGACGGCACGCCGATGGCGCCGTGGAGCGGGCGCCTGGGCGCCGACGAGATGCTGGCCGTGGCCTACCATGTGCGCGGGTTCTACGACGGGGGCGGCCGATGATTACCGACCTGGTCGTGGGCGCCTCGGTGGCGTTTACGGTGGCCTTCGTCGCCGCCTGGTGGCTTCGGCCCGGCCTGCGCGAGTGGATCGAGCGGCCCAAGCACCAGTTCCAGGACGCCGTGCGGGGTTATGATCGGGCACAGCATCCCGATGGTCAGGCCAACTGCCTGACCGGGCCGGCCGGGGGGAGCGACGCCGCATGACGACCCACGACGAACGCCCCGACCGCCGCGGCCTGGCCGCGATCGTGGCGGCATGCGCCGCCCTGGGCGCCACCGTCATCGGTGCGACGCTGTACCTCGGCGACCGTCCCGCGGCCGAGGCCAGGGCCACGCCGGTGGTCGCCACCGAGGAGTACGGCCGCCGCCTGCTGCGGGAAACGCCTGAGCTGCTCGGACAGGACCATCCCGATCCGGAACGGCGCATGATTGGCAACCGCCTGGCGTGCGCGTCGTGCCACCTCGACGTCGGCACCGAGCCGGGCACGCTCACGCTGCTGCAGACGACCGAGCACTACCCGCGCTTCTCGGGCCGCCAGGGGGGCATGACCGACATCGAAGACCGCATCAACGAATGCATGCAGCGCAGCATGAACGGCAAGGCGCTGCCCATGGACAGTCCCGAGATGATCGCGATGGCGTCGTACCTGCGATCGCTGGGGGCGCAATACGCGGCGATGGGCGCCGGTTCGAAGAAGGCGGCGGAGCCGGCGGCGTTCAAGACGCCAAACCGCCGCGCCGACGTGGCCATGGGCCAGGTGGTCTACAGCACGAGGTGCGCCGCCTGCCACGGCAACGATGGGGGCGGACTGCTGGCAACCGGCGACGTGCGCAAAGGCTACCTGTTCCCGCCGCTCTGGGGTCCCGACAGCTTCAACGACGGCGCCGGTATGGGCCGCGTGCTGACGGCCGCCCGCTTTATCAAGACGCGCATGCCGCTCGGCCGGCCCGACCTGAGCGATGACGAGGCGTTCGACGTGGCCGCGTTCATCATCAGCAAGCCGCGTCCGGCGATGGCGAATCTCGAGAAGGATTATCCGGATCGCGCGGCGAAGCCGATCGACAACGGTTACGGTCCCTATGCCGATTCGTTCCCCGAGGACCAGCACAAGTACGGGCCGTTCCAGCCGATCGAGGAGTACTACAAGGCGCTGAAGAAGTCGAAGTAGCCTACGGGCGCGACCAGTCTTCCCACATCAGGCCGTCGACGCGCTCGAACTCGCGGATGTTGGCGGTGACCAGCGTCATGCCGCGGCGCGCCGCCTGGCCCGCCAGCAGCGCGTCGAAGGCGCCTATGGGGCGCCGCTCCTGCTCCAGCAGCGCGCGCACCTCCCCCACCGCCCGCGCATCCGCATCGTCAAACGGCAGCAGGTGGATGGGTCCCGACAAAAACGCCTGCACGCGCGCCGTGTTGTAGTCGCGCCGCTCGCTCTTCGACACGCCGTACCACAGCTCGTGGACGGCCACGGTCGAGACACACACCACGGATCCCTCGGCCAGCACCTGCTTGAAGCGGCGCCGGACCGGCAGCGACGAACCGTTGATCAACGCGATGCAGGCGTTGGTGTCGAGGGTGTACTCGATCACGTCAAACCCGGGCGCGGCGCCGCCGCCGGCTGATCGCGGCCGTCGGCCAGGAAGGGCTCGTCGGCGTAGCGATCGAGTTCGGCAAACCAGGCGTCGACATTCGACACGACCGGCTCGAGCAGCACCCCCCGGCCGTGACGGGTAATGCGAACTTCGGTGCCGGGGAACCGGAATTCCAGCGGCAGGCGCACCGCCTGGCTGCGGCCGTTCAAAAACAGTTTGGCGAGTTTGGTCACGGGCTGGCCCTCCCTTGGACCGTGAGTATATATCAATGATATACACCACAGCAATGGCTAGAAAAACCGTGACTGGTCAGTGCTTTACGTGCATCCAGCGACCCAGGGCGGTCGGGGCGGTCAGCTCCGCCGGCAACAGCGGCATGGGCTGGTCGTGGTCGAGGAAATCGCGGCAAATGCCGTGGAACTGGTCGGCCGTTTGCGAGCGCCGGATCTGGTGCAGGAACGTGCCGGGCACGCCCTCGCCGAGGTAGTTGAGGAATTTCTTCATCCGCTCGCACTGCTTGTGCTCGGGCCGGTCCGCGCCGGCTTGCGAGTCCCACAGCGCGCGAATGTAGCCGTTGACCTCGCGGCCGGTCGGCAGCGTCACCGGCTCGCCGCGCAGTTGCTGGCGGATCTGGTTGAACAACCAGGGGCTGCGAATCACGCCCCGGCCGATCATCAGGCCGCGCGCGCCGGTCCGCGCCAGCAGCTCCTGGGCTTGCGCCGCCGAATAGACGTGGCCGTTGGCGACCACCGGGCACGGCATGGTCTCGACCGCCTGCCGGATGCGGTCGTAGTGCACCGGCAGCCGGTACATCTGCGCGACCGTCCGCGCGTGCACGGTGAGGGCGTCGAGCGAGTGGCGGGCGAAGATGGCCAGCAACTGGTCGAACTCCCCCACGGCCGCAAACCCCAGCCGGGTCTTCACCGTGAACTTGATCTGCACCGCGTCGCGCAGCGCGCCGAGGATGGCGTCAATGCGGGCGGGCTCGCGCAGCAGTCCGCCGCCGGCGCACTTGCGATAGACGATGGGCGCGGGGCATCCGAGGTTGAGATCGATGGCGGCGACCGGGAGTTGCTGCAGGAACTTCGCGGTGCGGACCAGTGACGGGATGTCGTTGCCGATCATCTGCGCGATCACCGGCCGGCCGGTGGTGTTCTTCGTGATGGCGTCGACGATCCACTTTTCGGGGGTGGAGGTGGCGTGGACGCGCAGGTACTCGGTCCAATACACGTCGGCGCCGCCGTACTGGTGGACCAGCGTCCAGAACGCGCCGTCGGTCACTTCCTGCATGGGCGCCAGGGCCAGGATCGGCGCCGGGCCGCGCAGCAACTCGTCGAGCGTCATCCCGCCTGCTCTTCCCAGACCTTCGCCACTTCCACGATCACGTCCACGGCCTTCTCCATATCCTGCACCGACACCCACTCGAGACGGGAATGGAAGTTCTGCTCGCCGGCAAAGAGGTTCGGCGTTGGCAGGCCCATGAACGACAGGCGCGAGCCGTCGGTGCCGCCGCGAATGGGCCGCTCGCGCACCCGCAACCCGGCGCGCACAATCGCCTCGCGCGCGCGCTCGACGACCAGCGGGTGCTGGTCGATCACGTCGCGCATGTTGCGGTACGACTCCTCGACGACCACGTCGAACGCCGCCCCGGGCACGCCGCCGACAACCTCGGCCGCCAGCGACGCCAGCCAGGCTTCCTTGTCGGCCAATCCGGCCGTCGCGAAGTCGCGAACCAGCAGCTTCACCGACGTGCGATCGACGCCGGCCTCCACCACGTAGGGATGAACGAAGCCGTCGCGGCCGTCCGTCGTTTCCGGCGACAGCCGGTCGGCGGGCAACCGGTCGATGAAGCGCGCCGCCAGCTTGATGGCGTTCACCATGCGCCCCTTCGCGTAACCGGGATGCGTGTTGAAGCCGCGGAACGTGAACGTGATGGCGTCGGCCGAGAAGCTCTCGAACTCCAGCTCGCCGCGCGGGCCGCCGTCCATGGTGTAGGCATAGCGCGCGCCGAAGCGGGCCACGTCGAAGTACTTCGTGCCCTCGCCCACTTCCTCGTCCGGCGTGAAGGCGATGCGAAGGGCGCCGTGCGGGATCTCGGGGTGCGCCATCAGCCGCTCGGCCGCCGTCATGATCTCCGCGACGCCGCTCTTGTTGTCGGCACCGAGCAACGTGGTACCCGACGCGGTCACGATGTCGTGGCCCAGACATTCACCGAGGTACGGCAGGTCGGCGATCCGCAGCACCGCCGACGGGTCGTCGGGGAGCACGAGATCGCGGCCGTCGTACTGGCGGTGGACGATGGGCTGGACGCCGGCGCCGCTCATCTCCGGCGAGGTGTCGACATGAGCGATGAACCCGATCACCGGCACGTCGGTTTTCGGCGACGTGGCCGGGATCGTGGCCATGACGTAGCCGTGCTCGTCGACCGCCGCATCCGCGATACCCATGCCCTGGAGCTCGGCGGCCAGGTCGCGCAGTAACACCAGCTGGCCGGGCGTGCTGGGGTAGGTCGCGGCGTCTTCACGCGACTGCGTGTCGTAGGCGACGTAGCGGAGAAAGCGTTCGAGAACCGGGCTCGGCATGTTATTTCGTCGTGCGCAACGGGGCGAACTCCTGCCAGATCTGCTGGACCACCTTCGGGTCAACCGTTCGGGTGTCGGCCTTCTCGGGCTCCTTCTCCGAATACAGCAGGAGCTTGACGCCGGCGCAGGTGGGTGGAAACGCGCCGGGGTCGAACACGTACAGACCTTCGAACATCGTCTCGGTGGGCGACAGCCGCTGTTCGAGCTTGAACGGGTGAATCGGCATCACCTCGGTCTCGCCGCAAAACGCGCGCAGCCGCGAGAACCCGGACTTGGGACGCAGGATCGGCGGCACGGCAATGCCCTGGGTCTGCGCGGCGCCGCGCGCCACCTTCGTCCAGAACCCCTCCGCCAGCTTCGGCGTCACGCGCACCAACAGGACGGGCGGCAACTCCGAGACGTAGTCCGACCAGTTCTTGAAATCCATCGGCGCCCGCCGGCTCTGCGCGGCGTGCAGCCGCGGCGGAGTAATGAGCGCGATGTCGAAATCGGCCGCGGGCATCTGATACGGCGCCATGCCGCCCGCCCGCCCTTGCGTCACCTGGTTGAGCGCCTTGGCCGGAAACCCTGTCGCCGGCTCCACCGGCAGGCGCGTGGCCGGTGGCGGCGTGGCGCCCTTGATTTTCGCTTCCGCCATCGCCACCAGATCGCACACCTCGGCGCAGCCGGGCAGCGGCGAGGGCACCAGGGCCGCCGTCGCCGGGTCAATCCAGAGGACCGCGACGTTGCGCGCGGCGTCGGACACCAGTACCGTGGCGGCGACCTTGATGGCGGGCGTGAGCTGCACTTCGACCGGCGACCCGGAGACCGATGCGTGGTGACCGGTCACGACCAGCCCTCTCGCGTCGATCACCGTTCCGGTCGCGCGCGTGAGCGGGGTCCAGATGGTGACTGCCGCCGCGGGGTTGCTCGCCGGCGCGGCCGGCGCATCCGCCGGCGGGACATATAGTGTCGTCGTGTCCGGGGTGATCGCCCCGACTTCGGCGTTCCCTGCCGTGAGCGCCAGCACGGTGTCGCGTCCCGCCACGACGTCGACCATCTGGGTCCACTGGTACGCCTGGCTCTCGAAGGCGACGGGCCGGTCCGACTCCACGGTGTAGTTGCCCGGCGCCAGCCTGACGTCGACGGACCCGTCGGCCAGGGTGAAGATGCGCCGCGGCGGCGCGCTGGCGGGGTTGTCGCTGATCAGCAGGAGATGACGGCCCACCGGCGTCGCGCGCTGGTCGCCACCGGTCACGACGACGGTGATGCGAAGTACGCCGAGCGGCTGGGTTGCGCCAGCCACCGTGGCCGCCACAAGCAGCATGGCGACCGCCCCCGTCCAGGAGTGCCGCCCCGTCAGGCGGTGCCGCCCCGGCCTGCGGCGTCGCCCCGGCTGGTTCTAAAGACCAGCACTTTGTCGATGCGCCGGCCGTCCATGTCCATGACCTCGAACTTCATGCCGCCCCACTCGAAGTGGTCGGCCGTCTTCGGCACGCGGCCGAGCCGCGCCATCACGAACCCGCCGATGGTGTGATACGCGCCGGCTTCATCCTCGGGCAAGGGCTCGAGGCCGAAGTGCGCCGACACGGTTTCCATCGACGCCGACCCATCCACCAGCCACGACCCGTCGGCGCGCGCGACGAACTCGCCGATCGCCTCGGTCGCGTCACCCGGCAGCTCGCCGACAATCGCCGTCAGCAGGTCGGTGACCGTCACCAGCCCTTCGACCGCGCCGTACTCATCCATCACCAGCGCGACGTGCTTGTGCGAGCCGCGGAACGACTCCAGCAGCTGCACCGCGGGCATCGAGTCGGGCACGAACAGCGCTTCGCGGGTCAGGGTCCGCAGGTCGATGTTGACACCGCGAAACGCCATCGGCAGCAGGTCGGCGGAGCGAACGATGCCGAGCACTTCGTCGAGGCCGCCGTGGCAGACCACGAACTGCGTGTGCGCGTGCGAGGCGAGGAACTCGCGCAGCTCTTCTTCGCTGGCGTCGACGTCGATCCATTCGATGTCGGGGCGCGGCGTCATGATGGCGGCCACGCGCTGGTCGCCCAGCTGAAACACGCGCTGCACGATGTTCTCTTCGGCGGCGCCGACCGCGCCGGTTTCGGCGCCCTGGCTGATCAGCGCCTTGATCTCGTCTTCGGTCAGGTTCGGTTCGGCGTTGCCCTTGATGCCGAACACGCGCAGGACCAGGTTGGTCGAGGCCGTGAGCAGCGCCACGGCCGGCGCGCCGATGCGGGCCAGCGCCATCATCGGCCGCGCCACCCACGAGGCAATCGCCTCCGGGTTGTTCAGGCCGATGCGCTTGGGCACCAGCTCGCCGATGATCAGCGACAGGTAGGTGATGGCCGCCACGACGAGGCCCAGGGCAATGCCATCGGCATACGGCGCCACCAGCGCGATCTGCGCAATCGGCACGGCCAGCTTCTCGGCGAGCGTCGCGCCGCCGTAGGCGCCGGCCAGCACGCCCACCATGGTGATGCCCACCTGGACGGTGGCCAGGAACTGGCTGGGATCGTGGGCCAGGGCGAGGGCGGTCTTCGCGCGCTCGTCGCCGTCCTCGGCGCGCTGCTGCAGGCGCACCTTTTTCGCGGCCACGACCGAGATCTCCGACATGGCGAAGATGCCGTTGGCGAGGACGAGGAGGAAGATGACGATGATTTCGGTGGCGATGGGTCAATTGTAGCCGGTCACCCCCCGTTCCTGCGCGAACGACGAAGGACGCCACAGCCCTCAACTTCGTGTCCTGGGTGGTGGCCTTTGTCTATACTCGCTAGGGATGTTCAAGCGGAAAACCGAAGGGTCCGTCATCTGCTCGTCGTGCGGCGTGCTGGTGGGCGTCAACGACGCCACCTGTTACAACTGCGGGCGCCGCAATCCGGGGCTCTGGGGCTTTGGTCCCGCGCTGCGCAGCCTCGGCAACGACCTCGGCTTCGTCCCCATCGTCACCGGGGGCACCATCATCCTGTTCGTGCTGTCGCTGATCCTGTCGCGCGACGGCATGCAGATGGGCCTGGGGCCCAACACGCAGATGCTGATCCTGCTGGGCGCCAGCGGCGCGTTTCCGGTGGTGGCGCTGGGACGGTGGTGGACGCTGCTGACCGCGGGGTGGCTGCACGGCGGCATTCTCCACATCTTCTTCAACGTGCTCTGGATCCGGCAGCTCGCGCCGGAGATCGCCAACCTCTACGGCCCCGGCCGCATGATCATCATCTACACCGTGTCGGGCGTCGCGGGGTTCGGGCTAAGTACGGCCATGTTCTTCTCGCCCCTCCCGATCCCGTTCCTGGGCGGCGACAACGTCACCGTCGGCGCGTCGGCGGCGATCTTCGGGTTGCTGGGCGCGCTCGTCCATTACGGCAAGCGCACCGGCAGCAGTCATGTCGGCCAGGCCGGCCTGCAGTACGCGCTGATCATGGGCGTGATGGGCTTCATCATGCCGGGCATCGACAACAGCGCGCACCTGGGCGGCTTCGCCGGCGGCTACCTCGCCTCGCTGGTGCTCGATCCGCTCAAGCCCGAGCGCGTGGACCATCTCCTGATCGCCGTGGTGTGTTTGTTGGTCACGTTGGTCGCCGTCGTGTGGTCGGTGATCAGCGCGCTGCCCTACTTCCAATAGAGGCGGCACGGTCCGGCGGCCGGCCCTGCCCCTCTTCTCCCACGCCCACTGACGAACCGAACAGCCTCAGGTCCCTGACGCCGGATTAGAACATTCGGTCAGTTGGAGATACGGCATCCAAAACATTGAATTTCCACTCCCCTGCCGCTTCAGCGCGTGGGATTTTGGCTCGTTTCAGGCCTGATTTCGTCCATTTGCCCCGGTGACCAGTGGCACAGATGCTGCTCTTCGGTATCGTGCAGCACTTAAAGTGGGGGCGAACTGTCGATTTTCAGGGACGACCTTCCTAGGTGCAAGCGAATTGGCTGGGCTTCCCCCGGCGTTTCTGGAGGATTGGGAAATTATGACGTTCAAAACTGCGCTAGTCGCGTCGGCAATGGCGCTCCTGGTGGCCACGACCGTGTCCGCACAACAGCAGACGGGTGAAATCTACGGTCGGGCAGCCGACAAATCGGGCGCCGTGTTACCCGGCGCCACGGTCACGATCGCCGGTCCCGCCCTGATCGCGCCGCGCGTGGCGGTGACCTCGGAAACGGGCACCTACCGCGCTCCCGAGCTGCCGATCGGCACCTACTCGGTGACGTTCGAACTGCCCGGCTTCCGCACCATGGTGATGCAGGACATCCGCGTCACCATCGGCTTCCGCGCGCAGGTCAACGCCGCCCTCGAGCTGTCGTCGGTGCAGGAGACGGTCACCGTGACCGGCGAGAGCCCGATTGTCGACACCCGCGAGACGGGCACCTCGACGACGTTCAACCTCGAGACGATGCGGGACATCCCCTCGGCGCGCGACCCCTGGGTCATGCTCGAGCGGACCCCCGGCATCACCATGGACCGCGCCAACGTCGGCGGCAACCAGTCGGGCCAGCAGTCGGGCTACATCTCGCGCGGCGCAAGCACCGGCAACAACAAGTGGTCCATTGACGGCGTCGACATCACCGACATGGCCGCCACTGGCGCCTCGCCCATCTACTACGACTTCGACATGCTCGAGGAAATGCAGGTGTCGACCGGTGGCGCCGACGTCACCCAGCAGACCGGCGGCGTGGGCATCAACCTCGTGACCAAGAGCGGCACCGACCGCTTCAAGGGGTCGGGCCGTTACCTGCTCACCGACGACAAGTTCGTGGCCGACAACATCACGCCGGAACTGAAGGCGCAGGGCGCCGGCGCCGGCGCGCCGATCCAGAACATCAAGGACTACGGCTTCGACGTCGGCGGTCCCATCGTCAAGGGCAAGATGTGGTATTGGGGCAGCTACGGTACCCAGGACATCAAGGTCGGTGTCGTGGGCTTCTACAAGAACACCCCGGAATGCCGTCCCGGCGGGGTGGCGATCAACCCGCGCACGGCCGACACGGCGTTGCTGCGCAGCTGTTTGTCGACCGACTTGACGACGCTCAACAACTACAACTGGAAGCTGACCTACGTGCCGTTCACGAACAACCGCCTGAATTTCCAGAACACCTGGGCGGAAAAGGTCCGCAACGCGCGTGACGCCAGCGACACGCGTCCGATCGAAACCACCTTCCGCCAGAAGGCCGTGTCGAGCGACTTCGGCACGTTCGGCTGGCTCACCGGGCCATCCCCCTTCTGGAAGGCCGGCGACCAGCACGTCATCAGCGACCGCTGGCTGCTTGATGTGATGTGGTCGCACCTCGGCAACAACTTCGTGCTCGACTTCCACGAGGACGAGCTGCGCGACGTGCAGGCGCGGTTCGAAACGACGACAGGCATCTGGGGCCGTTCGTTCCAGGCGTCGACGTTCCTGCGTCCGACCAACAGCCTGGACGTGACGAGCAGCTACTTCCTGCCCAACGCCATGGGCGGCGACCACGCGTTCAAGGTGGGGTACCGCTGGCGCTCGGCGCACTCGATCAGCATCAACCACCGCGGCGGGTTCGTCGACGCGCGCTTCACCAACGGCATCGCCAACTCGGCCGACATCTGGCGTGACGGCAATTCCGAATCGCACCTCGACACGACGGCGTTTTACGCCGCCGACACGTTCACCAGGAACAAGCTGACGATCAATCTGGGTTTCCGGGTCGATCGCCAGGACGACTCGGCGGTGGCCGCTCCCGTGCCGGCCAATTCGCTCTTCCCCACCCTGATGCCCGCCATCGACTTCAAGGGCGCGGACGCCGGCGTGGTGTGGACCGACTTCTCGCCGCGCATCGGCTTCACCTATGACCTGACCGGCAACGGCCGCAACGTCATCTCGTCGTCGTATGCCACCTACTACGGCCAGATGGGCCCCGGCCAGCTGTCGAACCAGCTTGCCGCCACCGGCGCGGTGTTTGTCCGCTACCCCTGGACCGACACCAACGGCGACACGTTCGTGCAGGCCAACGAGGTCAACACCACCGTGCCGTTCCTGAGCAAGAGCACGGCCTACGACCCGGCGAATCCGACCAGCACCGCCTCACCGACCCGCGTCGACTCGAACGTGAAGAACGACCGCACGCGCGAGTTCATCGTCGGCTTCGACCGCCAGCTCGGCCCGCAGATGGCCATCGGCGGCAGCTACATCTGGCGCAAGTACGATCAGTTCCTCTGGAACGATCGCGACAACTTCACCAGCGCCAACTACGTGGCGGTGCCGTTCACGCCGACGGGCTGCCCGGCAGGCGCGCGCTGCGAGCCGGTCACCTACTACCAGCCGAACGTGCAGATTCCGTCGCCGAACATCTACACGAACCAACCCGACCGGTATCGTGACTTCAACGGCTTGGAGCTGACCTTCCAGAAGCGGACGTCGAACAACTGGTCGATGAACGCCAGCTACGCCTACAACAACGCCATCGATCACTGGGATTCGCCCAACGCCTACGAGGACCCGACCAACATCGACAAGTTGGACGGCTACCAGTACGCCCCGGAATCGGGTGGCAGCGGCATCGGCGGCATCTTCACCAACGCGAAGTGGCTGTTCAAGATCAACGGCCGCTACACCATGAAGTGGGACATCAACCTTGCCGCCAACTACCAGGCGCGCCAGGGCTATCCCTACCTGCAGACCATCCTCTCGCCTTCGCGAGCCAATGGCGCGGGCCAGGTGCACGTGCAGCTCGATCCGCTCGGCGAGCTCCGCCTGGACAACCTCCAGACCATCGACTTCCGCGTGGACAAGACGTTCCGCTTCGGCGCCCTCACGCTGGTGCCGGCGATCGACATCTTCAACCTGACCAATGGCAACACGGTGCAGGCGATCAACCGCAACCAGGCCGCGGCCAACGCGAACCTGATCAGCGGCATCCTCGCGCCGCGCGTCATGCGCTTCGGCATCAACGTCCGTTGGTAGTCGAGCGCCATCGGTAACACCAAGGGCCCGCTGGAGGAATCCAGCGGGCCCTTTGCTTTTTTTGCGCTCGACTTGCCGGGAACGACACGCCTTGCCGGGGGCCGCACCTCGTGCCGGGAGGGCACTTCTTGACGGGAGCGGACGAGCTTGACATGCATCGCGCGGAGGCGTATCACTGGTACATCCACGCGTGATTCATCATGCGGAGGTGAATAGCTCAGCAAGCCCACCGGCCAAGCGTGGCCGCCGGCGGGACAGAAGCGATTGACGTTCTAGCAAAGGGGGTAGCTATTTGAATACGCCACCGAAGAACGCGGGCGCGTGAGCCGGGAGCACTTGGCCCGGAGCGCGCGCGCAGTACCAATCGACAAGTTCTCAGTAGGACAATGATCCCGGCTCCTGCCGGGACGCGCGATTTGCGCACTGAAGCGCCCGAAGCGGCATTCGCCGCTCGGGCGTTTCGTTCTTTTAAGAGCAAGTTGGAAGTCGAAAGTTGAAAGTGGGCAGTTTCAGTCGCAGTTGAAAGTTGCAGTGCCTGAGAAACTGAAACTTGAAACTGGAACTGAAACTGCCCACTTTCAACTGTAGGTCACGCGGTCCAGCCCCGCCTCGATCGCCGCCCGGTTCGGCTCCTCCCACGGTGGCAGCTTGAGCGCCCGCCCCAGTTCGTCCGGCGCCTCATCCACGGCAAACCCGGGCTGCATGGTCGCCACCTCGAACAGCACGCCGCCAGGCTCGCGGAAATAGATCGACTGGAAGTACTGCCGGTCGCGCACCTCGGTGACGCTGACGCCGGCCCGCACGAGCGCCTCGCGGAGCCGCAATTGCCCGGCGCCGGTGGCAATCGCCATCGCCACGTGGTGCACGGTCCCCAGGCCGTTCGTCGCCCGTGCCGTGTCCGGCGCGTGGACAATCTCCATCGTCTTCCCCGGTTCGTCGCCGTTGACGGCCAGGCGCGTGCGCCCGGCCATCTCGTTGACCACGGCGAAGCCGAGAAAGTCTTGCATGAACGCGATCGTGGCCGGGGGCGAGGCGATGGTCATGGTCACGCCATGGAGTCCGCGAATGGCGGCCTCGGCGCCCACGCCTCCGGCGGTCCACGGCGTGCGCGAGTCGCGGCCGGTGGCCACCAGCTCGATGTTCAGCCCGGACGGGTCGACCACCGTGAGCGATTCCTCGCCAAACCGCGGCGGCCCGTCCTGCGGTGCCAGCTTCAGCGCGCGCAGACGCGCGCGCCAGAAATCAAGCGAACCCGCAGGGACCGAAAACGACGTCGTCGTGACCTGGCCGGCGCCCTTGGTGCCCACCGGCACGCCGTGTCCCCGGTAAGGAAACGTAGTCCAGATGGTGCCCGGGGTGCCCTGCTCGTTGCCGTAATAGAAGTGGTAGACGTGATGGTTGTCGAAATTGACGGTCTTCTTCACCAGGCGCAGGCCAAGCGCGCCGAGGCAGAAGTCGAGATCGGTCTGGGCGTCGGCCACCGTCGCGGTGACGTGATGAAGACCGAGAATGGGCGAGTCCATGGGGGCATTATGGCTCGCTAACGCTCGTGCGGCTCGGCGACCGCCGCCAGTTCCTTCTCGCCGCGAGGTTCGGCAGCCATCGTCAGAACCCTTTGCCGAGCCGTTCCTGCAACTTCTCGCGATAGCCGCGGCTCAGGGGGATGGAAGAAGAGCGGGGTTTAGTTGTTCGGTTTCAAAAGCAGGAATCCCAAAGGCGGGACGGTGAGACGAAGGGAATGGGGATGCCCGTGGGACGCCACGGCCTCGGTCTCGACGCGGCCGGCGTTGCCCATGTTGCTGCCGCCGTAGGCCTCGGCGTCACTGTTGAGCAGCTCGCGGTAACTGCCGGCGGCCGGCACGCCGACGCGGTAGTCACGGCGAGGCACCGGTGTGAAATTCACGATCGCGATCAGGGCGGCGCGTGCAGCAGGCGCAGCAGGTGCCTGCCGGCGGAACGCGATTACGCTGCGTTCGGCATCGTCAGGATCGATCCACGTGAAACCGGAAGGATCGTCGTCGGCCTCCCACAGCGCGGGCTCCTGCTGGTAGACGCGATTGAGGTCGCGCACCCACCGTTGCAGGCCGGCGTGACGCGGGTCGCCCAGCACGTCCCAGTCGAGCTGCCAGTCGTGGTTCCACTCGCGCCACTGGCCGATCTCGCCGCCCATGAACATCAGCTTCTTGCCGGGATGCGCGTACATGTAACCGTAGAGCGCGCGCAGCCCGGCGTGCTTCTGCCACACGTCGCCCGGCATCTTGTCGAGCATCGACTTCTTGCCGTGCACGACTTCGTCGTGCGAGAAGGGCAGCACGAAGCGCTCGCTGTAGGCGTACATCATCGAGAACGTGATCTTGTTGTGGTGCCACTTGCGGTGGATGGGCTCTTCCCTGGTGTAGTCGAGCATGTCGTGCATCCAGCCCATGTTCCACTTGTAGGTGAACCCCAGGCCGCCGTCGGCCACGCGGTGCGTCACCCCGGGAAACGACGTCGACTCCTCGGCGCACACGATCGCCCCGGGACACTCCTGCTCGATCAACTGGTTCAGGTGCTTGATGAACGCGATCGCCTCGAGGTTCTCGCGGCCGCCATACTGGTTGGCGATCCACTGCCCGTCGTCGCGCGAGTAATCGAGATACAACATCGACGCCACCGCGTCGACGCGCAGGCCGTCGATGTGGAACTCGCGCAGCCAGAACAGCGCGTTGCTCAACAGGAACGCGCGCACCTCGTGGCGCCCGTAGTTGAACACCAGCGTGCCCCAGTCCTGGTGCTCGCCCTGGCGCGGGTCGGCGTGCTCGTAGAGGGCGGTGCCGTCGAAGCGCGCGAGGCCGTGCTGGTCCTTGGGGAAATGGCCGGGCACCCAGTCCAGCAGCACGCCGATGCCGGCGGCATGAAACGCGTTGATCAGCGCCTTGAAGTCGTCGGGCGTGCCAAACCGGCTGGTCGGCGCGAAGAAGCCAATCACCTGGTAGCCCCACGAGCCGGTGAAGGGATGCTCCATGATGGGCAGCAACTCGACGTGGGTGTACCCCATCTCCTTCACATACGGGATCAGCTGCTCGCCGATCTCGTAATAGGTGAGGAGCTGGCCATCGGTCGCGCGCTGCCAGCTCCCGAGGTGGACCTCGTACACCGACATCGGCTTGCGGAGCCACTGGCCATAGCGTGACCGCTGCGCCATCCAGTCGCCGTCCCGCCATTCGTACGGCTCGTCGTGCCAGACGATGGAGGCGGTTTGGGGAGGGAGTTCGAAGCGGCGGCCGCAGGGATCGGCCTTGAGCACGGCGTGGCCGCCCGGGCCAATCACCTCGAACTTGTAGCGATCGCCCTGGCCCAGGTCGGGCAGGAAGATCTCCCAGTAGCCGGCCGGCCTGATGGCGCGCATCGGGTGCACGCGGCCGTCCCAGCCGTTGAAGTCGCCGACCACGCTCACGCGGCTGGCGTTCGGCGCCCACACCGCGAAGTGCACGCCGCGGCGGATGCCGTGGGTGATGGCCCGCGCGCCCAGGCGATCGTACACGCGATAGTGCGTGCCCTCGCCCAGCAGGTGCAGGTCGAAATCCGTCAGCACCGGGCCATAGCGATACGCGTCGTCGGTTTCGCTGGACGAACCGTCGGACCACACCAGGTTGAGGCGATAGTCGAAATCGGCGCGCCGCTCGTTGGCCACCACGCCTTCGAACAGGCCTTCGGGATGAATGCGCGTCAGGACCAGGCCATCAGGTTGCCCGAACGGGATCACCTCGACGCTGCGGACGTGGGGGCGGAAGACCCGGATCACCACGCCACCCTCGACGTCGTGCGGACCGAGGACCGCGAACGGATCCGCATGCATCCCCCGCGCGATCGCCTCAATTGCTGCGCGCGCCAGGGTTGGGGCCATGACCGTATGCTACTCTGCCAGCCGCCATGAACCGACGCCGCTTCTTCGCAGCCCTGAGTTCGGCCTTTGCCGCCTCACGCCGGAGCAGATCGCCTTCCTGCTTCTCAATCGGCACCGCAACGCTCGGCTCGATAAGGCGACGGTGTACCGCGTGGCGCTGGCGTACGAGCAGGCCACGGCGTGGCACAAGAAGCATGCCACGCTAGCGTAGCCGGGCGCCGGGCTCGACCGTCTGGCTCGCGGGCGCGGGAATACCCTTCTCCACCCAGCGAACCAGGTGGTCGAACGCCTCGCGCACCGTCGGAATGTACGAGGGCCCCTCGCCCATCGCGTCCGCGACATCCTTATCCAGCTTCATCCGCGACTCGGCGGCATACTGGAACCCCATCACGCCATCGTCATCGCCCGACATGTGCCAGACCCGGTTGACCTGATACAGGCGATGCCGGTCGCGCGGCTGCACGCGCGTGTTGTAGGCGCGCACCTCCCTGATCACGAGATCGTCCCAGGTGCCGACGACCTCGATGGTCGGCACCTGCACCACGCCGGTGGTGTCCTCGGTGGCGGTCGAGGGCCGCGCCATGGCGGCGACGGCGCCGGAACCGGTGAACGGCCACAGCCGGCGGGCTTCGACCGGCGTGCCCACGGCGTCGGCATAGGCGGCCATCCTGGTGTCGGTGGCCGACATGCCGATATGCGCGCGCGGATCGATCAGCGGCCAGACCGCGGCCATGCGCATCATGCGATTGAGCCGCGTCACCAGGTCGCCGCCGGCACCGGCAATGATCAGGGTGCCGGCAAACACCTGCTGCGGATCTTCCGCCGCCAGCCGCGTGATGCCGCCGCCCATTGACAGCCCAACCAGGTAGGTGCGCGCCGGCGCGCGGCCGGCCAGGCGGGCCACCTCGCCCTTGACCAGGGTGGTGAACTGATACGTAAGCTGCAAACCCGCCGGCGACGACATGGCGCCGTCACGATCGACGCTGGCATAGGCGAAGCCGCGCGCCAGCGCGTGCTGCCCCATCACGTCGTCCAGCGCCGTCTCGCTCGTCCCGAAGACCGTGCCGGCGCGATCGACGCTGTTGCCGCCCGACCCGCCGTGCGCGCCGATGACGAGCGACCCGTTCCACGGGTTCGGCGCCCGAATCACAAAGCGCTTGCTGACGGGCTGGCCGTCGACCGTGAGGGTCACCTGTCCCTTGAGCTGCCGGCCGTTCGCCACTGCGGTTTCGACCACCCCGGTGAAGGGAGGCTGCGCCCACGTTGCCGCCGGTGAAAGGAAGACCAGGCACAAGGCCAGCAATCGCATGCGCAGCATTATCACCGCACCTTGGCACCTTTGGCACTTTGGCACCTTGGCCTCTATTATTAAGAAATGACGACAGCGACATTCGACACTTCCGAGGGCACCTTCAAGGTCAAGCTCTACGACGACAAGGCGCCCAAGACCGTGGCCAACTTCGTGGGCCTCGCCACCGGCACGCAGGAATGGACCGACCCGAAGACCGGCCAGAAGGCCACCCGGCCGTTCTACGACGGCCTGATCTTCCACCGCGTGATCGACGGCTTCATGATCCAGGGCGGCTGCCCGATGGGCAACGGCATGGGCGGCCCCGGTTACAAGTTCGCGGACGAGTTCGGCCCCGGGCTGCGCCACGATCGCGACGGCCTGCTCTCGATGGCCAACTCCGGCCCCAACACCAACGGCAGCCAGTTCTTCATCACGCTGGCGCCGACGCCGTGGCTCGACAACAAGCACGCCATCTTCGGCGAGGTCACCGAAGGCATCGACATCGTCCGCGCCATCGGCAAGGTCAAGACCGGCGCGCAGGATCGGCCGGCCAAGGAAATCGTCGTCACGTCGGTGAAGATCGAAACGAGCTGAGGACGCGGGTTCCGGCGTCTTTGATGCCTGGGGCAGAATCCTGGCGCCAGTCCTAATTGGGTATTGTATCCATTTAGGGTAAAATGGACCGCATGAGCTCGCCCCTGGCCGATCTGCCGAACATCCCCGCCTCGGACGTCAAGAAGCGCGGCTGGCGAGGCGTCATGCGCGCGCTCGCGGCGAAGGGTCCCGTGGTCGTGACGAATCACTCCGAGCCCGAAGCGGTGATCGTGTCGGCCCAGGACTATGCCCGCCTGCTGTCCCTCGTGGCGGCGAACGCGGAGAAAACAGAGGCCGGGCTGGAAACGCTCCGCCGCCGTTTTGACGAACGGCTCGCCGCCCTGCAACGGCCCGATGCCGGTGATCGGCTGCGCGCGGTCGCCACGAGGCCGACCAAGCTCCGCGGCAAGGTCAAGGCGGGCGCGGGCTACTGATGGCGCGGCCGGTCCTCTATGTCCTGGCCGGCGTGAACGGCGCGGGCAAGAGCTCGATCGGCGGCCACGCGCTGACGCGCGCAGGTCTCACCTGGTTCAACCCCGACACGTTTGCGCGCGAACTGTTGGCGGCGACGGGTTGCGACCAGGACTCGGCCAACGCGCACGCGTGGGCCGAGGGCGTGCGCCGTCTCGATCACGCCGTCGTCACAGGTCAATCGTACGCGTTCGAGACGACCCTTGGCGGTCGCACCATCGCCGCGAAGATCCGGGCTGCGGCGGCGACGCATGACGTGATCGTCTGGTTCTGCGGCCTTGACTCGCCTGAGCGGCACCTGGCGCGGGTGCGAGCCCGCGTGTCGCAAGGCGGCCATGACATTCCCGAAGCGAAGATCCGGGCGCGCTATCCCCAGGCGCAACGTAACTTGATCGCGCTGATGCCGCATCTGGCTCACCTGAGCGTCTACGACAACTCCACCGAGGCGGCAATCGGCGACCCGGTCGCGGACCCGGTACTGGTGATGGAGTTGGAACAGGGACGTCTCATACACCCTTCGGTCGGCGACCCGGCCGCCCTCGGGCGCACGCCCGGATGGGCCAAGGCGCTGGTCGAAGCCGCTCTGTCACCCGGCTGACGAGGGAAGTGCAAACCGAAGAGGAAATCGGGATATAACAGTCACCGTGTTCAAGGGCGCGGCGAGGTCAACGGCGTGATTTGGGACCAGGAAGCGGAACTCGTCAAGGACCCGCCCACCTGGTCGCTGACCGGCCGCATGTGCCTGTGGGCCGACCGCTCGCCGGCGCACATCCAGCAGGAACGCTTCCGGTTGATGGCTTCAGGGTGGGAGGCCTACGCGGTGATCAGCCGCAGCACCAACCTGGGCGACAAGTGGCTGCCCATCACGTTGCGCCTCGAGGCCGACGTGCGGTCGAAGTGGGAAGAGACGGTCGCCGATCCGGTCGATCACATCTACGTGCAGCTGTCGAACTACCTGCTGCTGCGCGAGTGGTACGACGATGATCTGGGCGTGCTTTATCTGAAATAGGGTGCCTAAGGTGCCTAACCGGTTAGGCACCCTATTCGTCTTTCTTCCCCGGCAACTGCGGCAACCCACTCGAACTGGACGGGCTAATCAGCCCCTGCTGCGTATAGATCATCAGCTTCTCGCGCGTGTCGACGATGTCGAGGTTGCGCATGGTCAGCTGGCCAATGCGATCCTGCGGCGTGAAGAACACTTCCTCGCCCCGCTCCATCGTCAGGCGCTCGGGCTTGTAGGTCAGGTTCGGGCTCGACGTCTCGAGAATCGAGTAGTCGTTGCCGCGGCGCAACTCCACCGTCACCTCCCCGGTCACCGGCCGCGCCACCCAGCGCTGCGCGCTCTCGCGCAGCATCAGCGTTTGCGGATCGAACCAGCGGCCCTGGTAGAGCAGCCGGCCCAGGCGGCGGCCGTTGTTGCGGTACTGCTCGATGGTGTCTTCGTTGTGGATGCCGGTGATCAGCCGCTCGTAGGCGATGAACAACAGCGCCAGGCCGGGCGCTTCGTAAATGCCGCGGCTCTTGGCCTCGATGATGCGGTTCTCGATCTGGTCGCTCATGCCCAGGCCGTGGCGGCCGCCAATGGCGTTGGCCTCCATGAACATGTCGAGCGCGGTGGCGAACGTCTGACCGTTCAGCGCCACCGGGTGGCCCTCTTCGAACCGGATGCTGACCGTCTCGGCCTTCACCGGCACGTCGTCACGCCAGAACGCCACGCCCATGATCGGCTGGACGATGGTGATGCCCTTGTTGAGGAATTCCAGGTCCTTGGCCTCATGCGTGGCGCCGAGGATGTTCGAGTCGGTCGAGTAGGCCTTCTCGACGCTCATCTTGTACTGGAAGCCGTGCCGGATCATGTACTCCGACATCTCCTTGCGGCCGCCGAGCTCGTCGATGAACTGCTGGTCGAGCCACGGCTTGTAGATGCGCAGGCTGGGATTGGCCAGCAGGCCGTAGCGATAGAACCGCTCGATGTCGTTGCCCTTGTAGGTGCTGCCGTCGCCCCAGATGTTGACGTGGTCTTCGCGCATGGCGGCGACCAGCATGGTGCCGGTGACGGCGCGGCCCAGGGGCGTGGTGTTGAAGTAGGTCTGCCCCGCGGTGGTGATGTGGAAGGCGCCGCACTGCAACGCGGCCATGCCCTCGGCCACCAGCTGCTCGCGGCACTCGATCAGGCGCGCCTTCTCGGCGCCGTAGCTCATCGCCTTGCGCGGAATCTCGTCGTAGTCGGCCTCGTCCGGCTGCCCCAGGTTGGCGGTATAGGCATACGGCACCGCGCCCTTGGCGCGCATCCAGTGCAGCGCGGCGCTGGTGTCGAGGCCGCCTGAAAAGGCAATGCCGACGTTTTCTCCGGTGGGCAGGCTCTGAAGGATGTTGGGCATGAGGACCCTTAATGTTAATTCAGGAAGCGCCGCAATTCCTCGACAACACGCGCCGGCTCTTCGTCGTGCGGCCGGTGGACCGGCAAGAGATTTGCTCTGCCGTGACGCTGAGCACCCACGGCAGCTGTGTCTGGGTTCACCGATCAACACAGCGCGGAATATGTGTGCCCGAGAGGTGCCAACGTGAGGATTGAAATGCCACGTCTGGGAAAACAGCCGACCAACACCGACCCGCACTTGTTCGCCGGCACGGGCAACCCCGGGCTGGACAATATTTTAATGGGCGGGTTGGCGCGCGGCCGGCTCTACCTGATCGAAGGGGTTCCGGGCGCCGGCAAGACGACGCTGGCCATGCAGTTCCTGCTCGAGGGTGCGCGCCTCGGCGAGCGGGTGTTGTATATCACCCTGTCGGAAACTTCGGACGAGCTCAAGTCGGTCGCGGCCTCCCACGGCTGGGACATGAGCGGCGTCCACGTCCGCGAGCTGCTGCCGCAGGAAGACACGCTGAACACCGACGAGCAGTACACGATGTTCCACCCGTCGGAAGTCGAGTTGGCCACGACCACCAAGCTGATCCTGCAGGACGTGGACAAGCTCAAACCGACTCGCGTGGTGTTCGACTCGCTGTCGGAGCTGCGGCTGGTGGCCGGCAACCCCCTGCGCTACCGGCGCCAGATCCTCGCCCTCAAGCAGTTCTTTGCCGGCCGCAACTGCACCGTGCTGTTGCTCGACGACATGACCGCCGCCGATCATGACCTGCACGTGCAGAGCATTGCGCACGGCGTGATCCTGCTGCAGCAGCTCAACCCGGAATATGGCGGCGAGCGGCGGCGGCTGCGGGTCGTCAAGTACCGCGGCAGCGAGTTTCGTGGCGGCTACCACGATTACCTGATCAAGAAGGGCGGCCTCGAGGTGTTCCCGCGGCTGGTCGCGGCCGAACACCGCCGCATCGCCAAGGCCGGCAAGCTGCCGTCGGACATCGCCGCACTCGACAAGCTCATGGGCGGCGGCATCGAGGAGGGCACCAGCACGCTGATCATCGGCGGCGCCGGCACCGGCAAGTCGACGATCGCCGCGCAGGTCTGCGCCGCGGCCGCCGGGCGCGGGCAAAAGGCGATCATGTTCGTCTTCGACGAAAGCCCCTCGACGCTGTTCAGCCGGTGCGCGGGCCTCGGCGTCCCCATTGAACAGCACAACGGGAGCGGCCTGGTCCGCATCGTCCAGATCGATCCCGCGGAACTGTCGCCGGGCGAGTTCAGCCACCACATTCGCGAGGCGGTTGAAGACTGGGGCGCCTCGATCGTGGTCATCGACAGCCTCAACGGCTACCTGAACGCCATGCCCGAGGAGCGCTTCCTCACCGCGCAGCTCCACGAGCTGCTGATGTACATGAACCAGCAGGGGGTCGCCACCATCCTGATCGGCGCGCACCAGGGCGTGATTGCGTCGCAGATGAAGATGCCGGTCGACGCCAGCTACCTCGCTGACGCGGTGGTGCTGCTGCGCTATTTCGAGTCGAAGGGCGAGGTGCGGCAGGCGATCTCGGTCGTGAAGAAGCGCGGCGGCGTGCACGAGCGCACCATCCGCGAGTTCGCGCTGGGCCCGCAGGGCATTCGTGTCGGCGAGGCCCTCCGCAACTTCCGGGGCGTGCTCACCGGCGTGCCCATCTACGAGGGCGCCAACGAGCCGCTGCTCGGCACGCAACGCCGCGAATGAGCCCGCAGACCAGGGATCTTCGTTTCCTGATTCTGGGACCCACCGCCAAGGACGCCGAGATCACGGCCGATCTGCTCAGGGGCGCCGGCATCGACTCGCAGACCTTCGCCACGCTGGACGAGCTGGTCGCCGGCATGCGCGAGGGCGTCGCCGGCGTGCTGGTGCCCGAAGAGGCGCTGTCAGGGCCGCAGAAAGGGCCGCTCGCCGCCCTGCTGGGCCAGCAGCCGCCCTGGTCCGACCTGCCCATCCTGATCCTGACCCGGCCGGGCGCCGATTCGCCGGAAGCCACCGAGGCCTGGCGCACGCTCGGCAACGTCACCCTGCTCGAGCGGCCGACGCGCGTCTCGACGCTGCTGAGCGCGGCGCAGACCGCGGTGCGCGCCCGCGCCCGGCAGTTCCAGATTCGCGGCCACCTGGCCGAACGGCTGCGTAACGAGCAGGCGCTGCGTTCCGCCGACCGCCGCAAGGACGAATTTCTCGCCACGCTGGGGCACGAGCTGCGCAACCCGCTGGCGCCGATTCTCAACAGCCTGCAGATTCTCAAGCTGTCCGGCGCGGCCAGCGAGGGCGGCGCGGCGCAGGCGTGCGCGGTCATGGAACGGCAGGTGTCGCACCTCAACCGGCTGGTTGACGACCTGCTGGAGGTGTCGCGCATCACGCGCGGGGTGATCGCGGTCAAGAAGGAGCCCCAGGACCTGGTCGGCATCGTCAGGACCGCCGTCGAGACCAGCCGGCCCATGTTCGACGGCATGCGCCATGAGTTGCGCCTCCTGGCCCCGGACGAGCCGATCTTCGTCGCCGGCGACGCGGTGCGGTTGGCGCAAGTGTTCGCGAACCTCATGAACAACGCCGCCAAGTACACCAACCACGGCGGCCACATCACCGTGACCATCGATGCCGACGAGGCGCAAGCCGCCGTCTCGATCAAGGACGATGGCATTGGCATTGCGCCGAACCTGTTGGAGTCGGTGTTCGACATGTTCATGCAGGTGGATCGATCGACGCGGCGCGCGCAGGGCGGCCTTGGCATTGGCCTGACGCTGGTCAAGAGCCTGGTCGGCATGCATGGCGGCAAGGTCGAGGCGCGCAGCGACGGGCCGGGGCTGGGCAGCGAGTTCCTGGTCCGCCTGCCACGCATCAAGGCGCTGGCGGCGGCGACCGAGGCGGCGCGTCCCGTGCCGCCGCTGCCGGCACGGCGCATCCTGATCGTGGACGACTCGCGCGATGGCGGCGAGAGCCTGAGCGTGCTGCTGCGCGTGTTGGGCGCCGACGTCTCGCTCGTGCACAGCGGCCCTGCCGCGCTGCAGGCGGTGGAGTCGTTCCGGCCCGACGTCGTGCTGCTCGACATCGGCATGCCGGGCATGGATGGCTACGAGGTGGCGCGCCGCATTCGCGCCAACAGCGTGAACCGCGGCATCCTGCTGATCGCGCTGACCGGCTGGGGCCAGGAAGAAGACCGCCAGCGGTCGGCGGCCGCCGGCTTCAACCACCACCTGGTCAAGCCCGCCGACATCGATCAACTGCGGCAGTTGCTGAGCGTCGCCTGACCTGACCCATCCATTGCCCACATTGGGTAGCCACCGCGGCAATTCGGCGGGCCGCGCGGGGCCGGCTGTTGGCACCGATCTTGATGATGTCAGGGTCATGGAGATGACCAACCACCCCCTGACCACACGCGCCGGCGAGATGATCCGTTGGCAGTTCCGCATGCGCAATCGCCTGCTCACGTGCGGCATCACCAAGAACACCCTGAACGGCTTCGACGTCGTCACGCTCCCGCACTGGGACGTGAAGGGCGGCGTCGTCGAGACCTTCGAGAGCCAGGCCTCGGCGCTGCAGCGGCATGCCGTGATTGCCGATCGCCTGCGGTCGGCCGGCTGGTCGCTCGCATCGTACACGCGCTAGCCCGGCCGGGGCCTGAGGGGATACGCTAAGCTTGCAGCACCAACACACCGGGGAATCCCCTCTGGCTCTGTTCTTGGATTGCCGGAGTGCATCTGTTTTTTCATAGCTGGATTCGTGACGATCGGGATAGCGACAAGCCCTTTCGCGACGAGCTGCTGAGCTCGGAGCGGCTGGAAGAGCGCGCCCTGGCCCTGGCCGCCAGTTTCACCGTGGATCCGCAGCGCCGCCGGGCGCGCCCGATCTACCGGCGCCTGAGCCATAACGCCCGCGTCCTGCGCCACGCCTACCAGACGCTTGCCGAAGACGTCCACGACGGCGAGTTCGTCACGCCCGCCACCGAGTGGTTCCTCGACAACTATCACCTCATCGCGTCGGAGATTGTCGAGATCCGCGAGCACCTGCCGCGCAAGTTCTACGAGCAGTTGCCGGCCCTCGCCACGCGCGAGAAGGCGGGCGTGGCCCGCATCTACGCGATTGCCGTCGAACTGCTGCGCCACAGCGACAGCCGCCTCGACGTGCCGCAACTGACCCAGTTCCTGAACAGTTACCAGCGGGTGGCGCCGCTCACCCTCGGCGAGCTGTGGGCGTGGCCGCTCATGCTGAAGCTGGCGCTGATCGAGAACCTCCGCCGGCTGGTGTCGGAACTGCTGGTCAGCCGCACCGCGCGGCACGCCGCCGACGCCCACGTCGCGCGCATCGACGCCGGCGCGGCCGAGGCCGAGGTCGTGATCCCGCTCGATTCGCACGACGCCTACCTGGTGCAGATGCTGCACCGCGCCCGCGAGTACGACGCGCGCCGCTCGCCGCTGCGGGCGGCGCTCGAGGCGCACCTGATCGCGCGCAACACCGTCGCCGAAGACATCGTGCGGGTCGAGCACCAGCGCCAGGCCACCAGCCAGGCCTCGGTCGCCAACGCCATCACCAGCCTTCGCCTGTGCGCCACCATCGACTGGCGCCACTACGTGGAATCGGTGAGCCTGGTCGACAACATCCTGCGGCGCGATCCGGGCGGCATGTTCGCGCGCATGGACTTCCTGAGCCGCGATCGCCAGCGGCAGGCGGTCGAGGAACTGGCCGACACGAGCGGCGAGGCGCAGATCCGCGTGGCGCTCAAGGCGGTGGAATCGGCGCGGCAGGCGGCCGCGCACAAGCTGCCGCGGGCGGCCGCGCATGTCGGCTACCACCTGGTCGGCAACGGCCGCGAGGGGCTCGAGGCCGACCTCGCCTATCGTCCCAGGCTCGGCCTGCGCGTCCGGCGCGTCATGCTCCGCCATGCCACGGCGGCCTACCTGGGCGGCGTCACGGCGCTCACCCTGCTGCTGGTCGCCGCCGGACTCTGGTACGCGCGCACGGCCGGCGCGTCGCCGCTCCTGCTGGCGGCCGCGGCGCTGCTGCTGGTGATCCCCGCCAGCGACGTGGCGCTGGCCCTGGTGCAGCGCCTGGTCACGACGACCGTGCCGCCGCGGCGCTTGCCGCGCCTGGACCTGACCGGCGGCGTCCCGGAGGACGCGCGCACCGTGGTCGTGGTGCCGACCATCATCACCTCGGTCGACAACGTGCAGCATCGCCTCGAGCACCTCGAGGTGGTGGCGATCGGCAATCTCGATCCGCAGATTCACTTTGCGCTGCTGACCGACTTTCCCGACGCCGATCAGCCGCAGGTCGCCGGCGACGACGAGGTCCTGGCCGCCGCGAGCGACGGCATCGCCGCGCTCAACGCCCGGTTTGCCGCCGAGGGGCCGCGCTTCTTCCTCTTCCATCGCGATCGCCTCTGGAACCCGCGCGAGCAGGTGTGGATGGGCTGGGAGCGCAAGCGCGGCAAGCTCGAGGAGTTCAACCGCCTGCTGCGCGGCGCCACCGACACCAGCTTCTCGACGCAGGTCGGGCCGCTCGAGCTGCTGCCCGGCGTGCGCTACTGCCTCACGCTCGACTCCGACACCCAGCTGCCGCGCGATGCGGCCCGCGAGCTGATCGGCATCATCCAGCACCCGCTCAACCAGCCGGTCGTCGACCCGGCGCTGAAGCGCGTGGTCGAGGGCTATGCCGTGCTGCAGCCGCGGGTGAGCGTGACCATGGCCAGCGCCGCGGGATCGCTGTTCGCCCGCACCTACGCGGGCCACACCGGCGTCGATCCGTACACGACGGCGGTGTCGGACGTCTACCAGGATCTGTTCGGCGAAGGCATCTACACCGGCAAGGGCCTGTATGACGTGGATGCCTTCATGGCGTCGCTCGAGGGCCGCGTGCCCGAGAACGCGCTGCTGTCGCACGACCTGTTCGAGGGCCTGCACGCGCGGGCCGCGCTCGTCAGCGACGTCGAACTGGTGGACGACTATCCCTCCAACGTGCTGGTGCATGCCAAGCGCCTGCACCGGTGGGTGCGCGGCGACTGGCAGATCCTGTGGTGGTTGTTCCCCTGGGTGCCGACCCGCACCGGCTTCGAGCGCAATCGCCTGCCGCTGATCTCGCGCTGGAAGATCCTCGACAACCTGCGGCGCAGCCTGGTCGCGCCGGCGCTGGTCGCGCTGTTCATCGCCGGCTGGGCGCTGCTGCCCGGCGCGCCGCTGGCCTGGACGCTCATCGCGCTCACGCCCATCGGCGTCCCGGTCATCGTCCGCTTCTGGCAGTTGCTGTCGGGACCGCAACGCGGCCAGGGCCTGCGGGTCTACCTGCGCGCGGCCGGCGAGGACCTCGAGGCCGACCTGGCGCGGGTCACGCTCCACCTCACGTTCCTCGCCCACCAGGCATGGGACATGCTGCATGCCGTCGCGGTCACGCTCGCGCGGCTGACGCGCGGCCAGGGCCGGCTCCTGCAGTGGGAAACGGCGGCCGCGGTCGCCCAGCGGCACGGCTCGCTCAAGGCGGCGGAGTTCTACGACGCCATGCGCGCCAGCCCGCTGATTGCCGGCGCCGGCCTGCTGCTGGTGCTGGCGGCGCAGCCGGCGGCCGTGCCCATCGCCCTGCCGATTCTCGCCCTGTGGGTGGCGGCGCCGCTGATCGCCTTCGTGCTGAGCAAGCCGGTGCCGTCGCTGCGGCCGCAGATCACGGACGAGGATCGCGAGTACCTGCGCACGGTGGCCGCGCAGACCTGGCGTTACTTCGACACGTTCGTCACCGAGGAGCATCGCTTCCTGCCCCCCGACAACGTGCAGTTCGATCCGGAACCCCGCGTGGCGCACCGCACCTCGCCCACCAACATCGCCATGAGCCTGCTGTCGACGCTGGCGGCGCACGACCTCGGCTTCATCGACACCGCGTCGCTGCTGACCCGGCTCGAGAACACCCTCACGACGATCGATCGGCTCGAGCACCACGAGGGGCACCTGCTGAACTGGTACGACACGCGGACCCTCGAGCCGCTGGCGCCGAAGTACGTCTCCACCGTCGACAGCGGCAACTTGGCCGGCGCCCTGGTCACCCTGGCGGTCGGCTTGCGGGCGCTGGCCCGGGCCGACGGCACCACCCCCGAGGCGGCCGCCCGGCTCGACTCGCTGGCCGCCCGCGCCTCGGTGTATTTCGACGAGATGAACTTCTCGTTCCTGTACGACCGCAAGCGCCGGCTGTTCGCGATCGGCTTCCGCCTGGCCGACGCCCTGGGCGCGGCGCGGCTCGATGGGTCCTTTTACGACCTGCTGGCGTCGGAAGCCCGGCTCGCCAGCTTCATCGCCATTGCCAAGGGCGACGTGCCCGAGGTGCACTGGTTCCGTCTCGGCCGCCTGATCACCAGCGTGCACGGCGCGCCGGTGCTGCTGTCGTGGTCGGCCACGCTGTTCGAGTACCTGATGCCGCTGTTGCTGATGCGCAGCTATCCCACCACCCTGCTCGACGCGTCGTGCCGCATGGCCGTGCGCCGGCAGATCGACTACGGCGCCACGCGCGGCACGCCGTGGGGCATCTCCGAGTCGGCTTATACCGCCGTCGATCGCCACGGCAACTATCAGTACAAGGCCTTCGGCGTGCCGGGGCTGGGGCTCAAGCGCGGGCTCGGCGACGAACTGGTCATCGCCCCTTACGCCACCGCCCTCGCCGTGCTGGTCGATCCCGCCCGCAGCGCCCGCAACCTGCGGCGGCTGGCGGACGAGGGCCTGTTTGGCGACTACGGGTTCTACGAAGCCATCGACTACACCGACCGCAGCGCCAGCGGGCCCCACAAGGTGGGCCGCGGCGTGGTCGTGCCGGCCTTCTTCGCGCACCACGCCGGCATGTCGATCGTGGCGATTGCCAACGCCATCACCGACGACCGCATGATCGAGCGCTTCCACACCGACCCGCGCGTGCGGGCGACGGAACTGCTGCTGCAGGAACGCATCCCGCGGCAGCAGCCGGTGACCGAACCGCGGCCGCTCGACGAGATGCAGGTCACGCCGCCGGTCCTGGGCGTGCCCCTGCGCCGCTACAAGACGCCGCACACCGTGTTCCCGCACTCGCAGTTCCTGTCGAACGGCAAGTACGTGACCGTGGTCACCAACGCCGGCGGCGGCGCCAGCCTGCACGGTGGCATGGCGGTGACGCGCCGGCGCCAGGACGCCACCACCGATCCCGGCAGCCATTACATCTACCTGCGCGACATCCGCAGCGAAGCCGTGTGGTCGCCGACCTTCCACCCGACCCGGCGCGAGGCCGACAGCTACCTGGCGACCTTCACGCCCGACAAAGCCGTGTTCGATGCCAAGAGCCAGGACATCGCCACCCGGCTGGAAGTGGCGGTCGCCCCGGAACACGACGTCGAGGTGCGCTACCTGCAGCTGGTCAACCACAGCGATCGCATTCGCGAGATCGACGTCACCAGCTACGTCGAGGTGGCGCTGGCGAGCCTGCGCGACGACTTCGCCCACCCGGCCTTCGGCAAGCTGTTCGTGGAAACCGAATACATGCCCGAACGCTCGGCGCTGCTCTGCCATCGCCGCCCGCGGGACGCGCGCGACCCGGGCACCTGGGCCATGCACGTGCTCAGCCTCGAGGGCCGGCCCCAGGGGCCGCTCGAGTGGGAGACCGATCGCGCCCGCTTCATCGGCCGCGGCCGCACCCTCGACAACCCGATCGCGCTCGACGGCCGGTCGCTGTCGGGCACCACGGGATTCGTGCTCGATCCGATCCTGAGCCTGCGCCAGCGCGTCCGCATCCCGCCCGGGGAATCGGCGCGCCTGTGCTTCGCCACCGGCATCGCCCCCGATCGCGAGACCGCGCGCGCCCTGGCGCAAACCTATCGTGACGCGACGACGGCGTCGCGCACGCTGGCGCTGGCCCTGGCGCACTCGCAGAGCACCCGGCGGCACATGGACGTGTCGAGCGACGAAGCCGTGCTGTTCGAACGCCTCGCCTCGCGCGTGGCCGGCGCCGACGGCGCGCTGCGGCCGCATGCCGACGTGCTGGCCGCCAACGAGCTGGGCCAGAACAACCTGTGGGTGCACGGCATCTCCGGCGACCTGCCCATCGTCGTGGTCCGCGTGCTCGACAACGACCTCGGCCTGGTCCGCGAGACCCTGGAAGCCCAGGAGTACTGGCGGCTCAAGGGCCTGAAGGTCGATCTCGTCGTGCTCAACGAACACCCCGTCAGCTACATGGACGAGGTGCAGGCCAGCCTGACCTCGCTGCTGGACGACGGGCCGTGGCGCATGTGGAAGCACCAGCCGGGCGGCGTCTTCCTGCTGCGCACCGACATGATGGGGCAGGCCGAGCGCATGCTCTTCCACGCCGTGGCCCGGGCGGTCCTGGACAACAGCCGCGGCGACCTGCGCGCCCACCTCGCCCGCCCGCCGCTGGCGCCGCTGGCGTCGCTGCCGCTGGCCGTGCTCGCCGCCGACAAGTCGCACGACGCCGCAGCACTCGACCTGGCGGCCCCGTCGTGGCCGAGCATGAGCGTCAGCACGCCGGCCCTCACGCTCGGCAACGGGCTGGGCGGGTTTGCCGACGGCGGCAAGACCTACGCGATCGTGCTCGAAGGCGAGCAGGACACGCCGGCGCCGTGGTCGAACGTCGTCAGCAACGCCGCCTTCGGCACGGTCATCAGCTCGAGCGGTTCCGCCACGACGTGGTCCGAGAACAGCCGCGAGAACCGGCTGACGCCG
Organism: uncultured Acidobacterium sp.; assembly: GCA_964350785.1. GTDB lineage: Bacteria > Acidobacteriota > Vicinamibacteria > Vicinamibacterales > UBA2999 > 12-FULL-67-14b. Next base: position 34,899 of record CAYGMD010000031.1, read on the forward strand.
TTCGCGAATGACCCGGTCACCGATCCCAGCGGCGAAGCGATCTACATCCGCGACGATGACACCGGCGCGGCGTGGTCGCCGACGCCGGGGCCCATGCCCCGCCATCGCGCGAGCGGCCGCTTCCTGATCCGCCACGGCGCCGGGGTCACGCGCTTCTCGCGCTCGTTCCAGGGCGTGCACCAGTCGCTGGAGGTCTTCGTCGACGCCACCGCTCCCGTGAAGTACTCGCAGTTGACGCTCGTGAACACGACCCAGTCGCTGCGGCACCTGAGCGTGTTCGCCTACAACGACTGGGTGATCGGGCCGCCGCGCGAGACCGAGCAGCGGCACGTGATCACCGACTACGACCCGCTGCGCGGGGCGGTGCTGGCCACCAACGCCTACAACACGGAGTTCGCCGGGCGGGTGTGCTTTGCCGCCGCCAGCGAGCGCCCGCTGTCGGCCACCGGCAACCGCCGCTCGTTTATCGGCCGCAACGGCTCGGCGGCGCAGCCCGCGGCGCTGAAGGACGACAGCCTGACCGGCGAGTTCGGCGCCGGCCTGGATCCGTGCGCGGCGCTGCAGATTCGCGTCGCGCTCAATCCCGGCGAGACCCGGAAGATCGTGTTCCTGCTCGGCGAAGGCAAGACCCGCGCGCACGCGCTGCAGCTGATCGACGCCCACGCGGCGCCGGCCCAGGCGGCGGCCGCGCTCGACCAGGTCCAGGCCTTCTGGGACCGCACGCTCGACGTCATCAAGGTGCACACGCCGGACGATTCATTCGACATGATGATGAATCGCTGGCTGCTGTACCAGGACCTGTCGTGCCGCATCTGGGCGCGCGCCGGCTATTACCAGCCGGGCGGCGCCTACGGCTTCCGCGACCAGTTGCAGGACGTGATGGCGCTGCTGTTGGCCGCGCCGCACCTGGCGCGCGAACACATCCTGCGCGCGGCCGGGCGCCAGTTCGTCGAGGGCGACGTCCAGCACTGGTGGCACGAGCCGGCCGGCCGCGGCCTG